>NZ_JBEYRP010000008.1:280461-372074 GCF_040704085.1 Streptomyces sp. NPDC047841 | reverse complement strand
GCCCCCCGCCGGCCCCCCCCCGGGCCGCCGCCCCCGGCGGCACGCACCGGCCGGCGCCCCCGGGCGGGCCGGGGCCGGGCCCCGACGGGGGCCGTCGGAGGTGCGGAGCGGGGATCAGCTCCAGCTGGCGTGCAGCGGCTTGCCCTCGGCGTAGCCCGCCGCGCTCTGGATGCCGACGATGGCCTTGTCGGCGAACTCCTCCAGGCTGGCGGCGCCGGCGTAGGTGCAGGAGGAGCGGACGCCCGCGATGATCGAGTCGATCAGGTCCTCGACGCCCGGGCGGGCCGGGTCGAGGAACATCCGGGAGGTGGAGATGCCCTCCTCGAACAGCGCCTTGCGGGCGCGGTCGTACGCCGACTCCTCCGACGTGCGGTTGGCCACCGCACGCGCCGAGGCCATGCCGAACGACTCCTTGTAGGCACGGCCGCCCGCGTCGTGCTGGAGGTCGCCGGGCGACTCGTAGGTGCCCGCGAACCAGGAACCGACCATCACGTTGGACGCGCCCGCGGCGAGCGCCATGGCCACGTCGCGCGGGTGGCGGACACCGCCGTCGGCCCAGACGTGCTTGCCGTACTTCCTCGCCTCGGCAGCGCACTCCAGGACGGCGGAGAACTGCGGCCGGCCCACGCCCGTCATCATGCGGGTGGTGCACATGGCGCCCGGCCCGACACCGACCTTGACGATGTCCGCGCCGGCGTCGATCAGGTCCTTGACGCCCTCGGCGGAGACGATGTTGCCCGCGGCGATCGGCACCCGCGGGTCGAGCGCGCGCACCACACTGATGGCGTTGATCATCGACTCCTGGTGGCCGTGCGCGGTGTCGATGACGAGCGTGTCCACGCCCGCGTCGAGCAGCTGCTTGGCCTTGCCCGCGACGTCGCCGTTGATGCCGACGGCGGCGGCGATCCGCAGCCTGCCGTTCGCGTCCACGGCCGGCGTGTACAGCGTGGCGCGCAGCGCGCCCTTGCGGGTGAGGATGCCGGCGAGCCTGCCGTCCTCGTCGACGGCCGGGGCGTAGCGGCGGTTGTGCTGGTCGAGGGTGTTGAAGGCCTCGCGCGGGTCGATGCCGGCGTCCAGCAGGAGCAGGTCCTTGGACATGACCACTTCGAGCTGGGTGAAGCGGTCGACGCCGGACAGGTCGGCGTCGGTGACGACACCGACGGGCCGCTGGTTCTCGTCCACGACGACGCCGGCGTTGTGCGCCCGCTTGGGCAGCAGCGCCAGGGCGTCGGCGACGGTCTGGTGCGGGGCCAGCACGATCGGGGTGTCGAGCACCAGGTGGCGGCTCTTCACCCAGGAGATGACGTCGGTGACGACGTCGATCGGGATGTCCTGCGGGATGACCACCAGGCCGCCCCGGCGGGCCACCGTCTCGGCCATGCGGCGGCCGGCGATGGCGGTCATGTTGGCGACGACCAGCGGGATGGTGGTGCCCGTGCCGTCCGGGGAGGCGAGGTCCACGCCCTGACGCGAGCCGACCGCGGAACGGCTCGGCACCATGAACACGTCGTCGTACGTCAGGTCGTACGCGGGCTGGATGTCATTGAGGAAACGCACGTGCTGCACATCCCAGTCGATCAGAGGCGACCCCCTGACAGGTGTGCCAGGGGGAAAGAGCACGTACTTCATTCTCGCATGCCGGGGTCGGAGACATGCCCCGACGGATCATCCAGGGCCGGCGCCGATCCGCTAGGAGGTTCCTCCAAGGGCGAGGGCGACGGTGAGCGCCGGCAGCACGCGCATGGCGTGCCTGAACACCTCCTGGGCGGTCTCCCACTCCTGGGGCCGCTCCCTCGCGTAGCCCTCCCAGTCCTGGACGACGACCAGGAGGCCCCTGTCCCCCGCCTCCGCCGGCCACACGGACGGGTCGGACAGCGAGTCGGCCAGCGCGTCCCAGTTCCGGCCGAACCAGTCGGGCAGCGACAGGGCCCGCGCGGCGCGGTCCATCAGGCCGGCCTTGTCCGTGACGCCCGCGAGGTCGAGCGCGACCACGAGGCGGCCGGTCAGGTCTTCGCTCATCTCAGTACCGCCCGGAACGACTCGTAGTGATCACCGCTGTAGTAGTACTCCCCGCCCTGCCCGGTGACGATGCGCCGGGCCCCGCGGTCGGGCGAGCCGGGGGTCGGCACGGTGTACTCGTGGTAGTAGCCGCGCCGGTGCTGCGGCAAGCGTCCTTCGAAGTTCCCGAAGACGGTCCCGTCCTTGGCGTAGGGGAAGGGGCCGCCCTGGTCGATGAGGGCGAGTGTCCTGCGGGCCTCGGCCGGCAGCCGGGACTCCTCGACGGTGGCCATGCCCCGCGCCCACGCCGGGGACGCGGGGGACGCCTGGGTGGCGGGAGAGGCGTGGCCGGGGGCGCCGGAGCACCCCGTCAGGAGAACGGCGAGACAGACCAGCAGCCCGGCGAGGGCGCGGGGGACGAACCGTGGCAGCATGCGGACGATGCTGCCACGGCCGTCCCGCCACGACCCCCCACCGGGCCCGGCCGGACTCGGCCGGACGCGGTCAGACGCCGTCGGGGTCCTGACGGCTGAGCGCCGGCTTCGGGGTCGGGCCCGCCGTCATCAGGTAGTCGGCGGCCGAGGTGTCGGTCACCAGGCTGGTGACCAGCCCGGAGCGCAGCACCGCGTCGATCGCGGCGGCCTTGCGCTGCCCGCCCGCGATGGCCACGACCTCCGGGATACGGCGCAGCTGGTCGGCCTTGACCGTGATGCACCGCTCCCCCAGGTCCCGTCCGACCCGGCGCCCCTCGGTGTCGAAGAGGTGTGCCGACATCTCGGCGGCGACCCCGAGCGAGGCGTAGTGCGCGCGCTCCTCGTCGCTGAGCATGTCGTGCACGGTCGAGATGCCCGGCTCCCACGAGCCGATGGAGACGCAGGCGACCGTGACCTTGTCGAAGTACTCGAAGGCCCGGGCGATCCCGGTCTGGTGCCGCAGCGCCGCCGCGGTGGCCTCGTCCGGCAGCAGCATCGGCGCGTAGATGGGGTGCGCGTCGCCGCCGGACACCTGGGCGGCCCGGCGGACGGCCTCCACCGAGCCGCGCTCGGCGGTCCCGGCGTCGTACACGCCCGTCAGCTGCACCACCGTGCACGGCGGCAGCCGGTCGAGCGCCGCCGCCATGTGGATGGTGGACCGGCCCCAGGCCAGCCCGAGCACGTCCCCCTCGTTGACGAGTTCGCCGAGCAGGTCGGCGGCGACCTCGCCCAGGTTCTCGGGGTCGGGGGTCTCCTCGGCATCGGCCGGGGACTCGACCACGACGGCGTGCCTCAGGCCGTAGCGGGCGCGGAGCGCGTCGGAGCGCTCGGCGTCCAGTTCGGCCGGCACGCGGATCTCGATGCGTACGAGGTCCCTTTCGAGGGCAGTCTCCAGTACCCGGGCCACTTTGAAGCGGCTGACGCCGAACTCCTCCGCGATCTGGATCTTGGATTTGCCCTCGAGGTAGAAGCGGCGGGCCATGGCCGCCGCCTGCACCAGCTCAGCGGGTCCCATCCGCATGGCTGACCGGCCCGCCGACATACCCGACACGGCGATCTCCTCACTGCTGTTCACACTCTGGATTCGCCGTTCATCCTTGCAGATTCGGGGCGACTGATCCGCCCTGATGGGCGCCGTTCACTTAACCGTTCACTTGGCCGTGGCTCAGTGGTCGCATGCCCAGGACGCCTTGCCGGTGGCCGCCTCCGCCTGGGCGCGCAGGGCGCGTACGGCTTCCGCCGGGTCCTTGGCACCGTAGACGGCCGAGCCGGCGACGAACACGTCCGCTCCCGCGTCCGCGCACCGCTCGATCGTCGAGGCCGAGACCCCGCCGTCGACCTGCAACCACAGCTCCAGACCGTGCTTCTTGATCAGCTCACGGGTGCGGCGGATCTTCGGCAGCATGATGTCGAGGAACGCCTGGCCGCCGAAGCCGGGCTCCACCGTCATGACGAGCAGCATGTCGAGTTCCGGCAGCAGGTCCTCGAACGGCTCGATCGGCGTCGCCGGCTTGAGCGCCATGGAGGCGCGGGCCCCCTTGGCGCGGATCTCCCGGGCGAGCCGCACCGGAGCGGCGGCGGCCTCCACGTGGAAGGTGACCGACGACGCCCCCGCCTCGACGTACTGGGGCGCCCACCGGTCGGGGTCCTCGATCATGAGGTGGCAGTCCAGCGGGGTGTCCGTCGCACGGGCCAGGGACTCCACCACCGGCACGCCGAGCGTGAGGTTCGGGACGAAGTGGTTGTCCATGACGTCGACATGGAGGAAATCGGCGCCTCGGACCGCCTCGGCCTCCTCCGCGAGGCGGGCGAAGTCGGCGGACAGGATGCTGGGGTTGATCTGCACGGCCATGACCCAAGCCTGCCATGTCGCCGCGCCGGGCTGTAGCGGCGGTCCCTTGGGGTGGGGGCTCGTGTGCGGGCCGGTGCAGGGTGGCCGCGCGGTTCCCCGCGCCCCTTTCGGGACCCCGCGTCATCCAGTCCTGCGGATCAGGGCCAGGTACATCGCGTCCGTGCCGTGTACGTGCGGCCAGAGCTGGATGTCCGGGCCCTCGCCGAGGTCGGGGAGGCCGGGCAGGAGGGGGCGGGCGTCGATCAGTTCCGTGTCCGTGCGCTGCTTGAGCACGTCGGAGACGACCGCGCGGGTCTCCGCCAGGTGCGGCGAGCAGGTGGCGTAGCCGACGACGCCGCCGACGCGGACGGAGTCGAGGGCCGTGCGCAGCAGACCGCGCTGGAGCGGGGCGAAGGTGTCCAGGTCCTCGGGACGGCGGCGCCAGCGGGCCTCGGGGCGGCGGCGCAGGGCGCCGAGGCCGGTGCACGGGACGTCGACCAGCACCCGGTCGAAACTGCCGGGCCGCCACGGCGGGCGGGTGCCGTCGGCGGCGATGACCTGGTACGGCCCCGGGTTGCCGTGCAGGGCCCGGGCCACCAGCCCGGCCCGGTGCGGCTGCTTCTCCGAGGCGAGCAGCGCGGCCCCGCGCTCGGCGGCGAGCGCGGCCAGCAGCGCGGCCTTGCCGCCCGGTCCGGCGCAGCCGTCGAGCCACCTCTCGTCGGGGCCGTCGAGCGGGGCGTTCGCCAGCGCGAGGGCGACCAGCTGGCTGCCCTCGTCCTGGACGCCGGCGCGTCCCTCGCGCACGGCCTCGACCGCGCCGGGCTCGCCGCCCTCGGCGAGCCGCACGGCGTACGGCGACCAGCGTCCGGGTACGGCGGCGTCCTCGCGGAGGAGTTCCCCGGTGGTGGCGCGGCCCGGCCGGGCGACGAGCGTCACCTCGGGCCGTTCGTTGTCCGCCGCCAGCAGACGCTCGATGCCGGACCGGCCGCCGCCGAGGGAGTCCCAGAGCGCGGAGACGACCCAGCGGGGGTGCGAGTGCACGACGGCGAGGTGGTCCTCGGGATCCTCGTCGTAGGGCGGCGCGACCTTCTCGATCCAGCCGTCGAGGTCGTCCTGGGCCACCTTCCGCAGCACGGCGTTGACGAACTTGGCCCGTCCGTCCCCGAGTACGACCCGGGCCAGCTCGACCGAGGCGGACACGGCCGCGTGCGTGGGGATGCGCGTGCCGAGCAACTGGTGCGCGCCCAGGCTCAGTACGTCGAGCACCGGCGGGTCGACCTCGCGCAGCGGCCGGTCGACGCAGGCGGCGATGACGGCGTCGTACGTGCCCTGGCGGCGCAGCGTGCCGTACACCAGCTCGGTGGCGAGGGCGGCGTCCCGGGCGTCGAAGTCGCCCTGCTCGCGGGCCTTGCGCAGCAGCGGGGGCAGCACGAGGTTGGCGTACGCGTCCCGCTCGTCCACCGCGCGCAGCGCCTCGAAGGCCAGGAAGCGGACGGGGTCCTTCTGGGGACGGCGGTAGGGCTTGGCGGGCTTGCGGGGCCGCCGGGACTGCTCGCTCACGAAAAAGGTGCTCCGGGTGTGAAGAGGGGATGCGCCTCCAGCCTACGTCGCCGGACGCAGGGGCCCACCGCCCGGGCTCGCCCCTGCCGTCGCGCGGCCTCGACCGGCGCCGCCGTCCAGGCGCGCTCCGCGCCGCTGGGGAGCGTCGGCCTCCGCTCCTCCGTTCCCGTCCTCGTTCCGGGCGTCAGCCGCCCAGCGTCTCGCCGTCCGCGATGCGCACCCCGCGGGCCCAGTCGGCCGCGCGCATCGGCTTCTTGCCCTGGGCCTGGACCCACAGCAGCTCGACGGCGTACGACCCGGTGCCCACGTGGACGCTGTTCTTGCCCACCGCCAGCCGGCCCGGCGCGAGGTCCGTGCGCTCGGGCACGGGCGTGACCTGGACGAGCTTGAGCCGCTCGCCGCGGAAGGTGGTCCAGGCTCCGGGCGCGGGCGTGCAGCCGCGCACGACCCGGTCGACGCGCAGCGCGGGCGCCGCCCAGTCCACCTGCGCGTCCTCGACGGTGATCTTCGGCGCCACGGTGATGCCCTCGGCGGGCTGCGGTACGGCCTTCAGCGTGCCGTCCTCGATGCCGTCCATGGTGGCCGCGAGCAGCCCGGAGCCCGCGAAGGCGAGCCGGGTGAGCAGGTCGCCGCTGGTGTCGGTGGGGCGGATCTCCTCGGTCACGGTGCCGTAGACGGGCCCGGAGTCCAGCCCCTCCTCGATGAGGAAGGTGGACGCCCCGGTGATCTCGTCGCCCGCCATGATGGCGTGCTGGACCGGTGCGGCGCCGCGCCACGCGGGCAGCAGCGAGAAGTGCAGGTTGACCCAGCCGTGGGCGGGGATGTCCAGGGCGGCCTTCGGCAGCAGGGCGCCGTAGGCGACGACCGGGCAGCAGTCCGGGGCGATCTCGCGCAGCCGCTCCAGGAACTCCGGGTCCCGGGGCTTCAGCGGCTTGAGCACCTCGATCCCGGCCTCCTCCGCCCGCTCGGCCACGGGCGACGCGACCAGCCTGCGTCCGCGCCCGGCCGGCGCGTCGGGACGCGTGACGACGGCGGCCACCTCGTGCCGCCCGGAGGTGAGCAGAGCGTCCAGAGCGGGAACGGCGACCTCGGGGGTACCGGCGAAGACGAGCTTCATGGGCGGGATCGGGCCTCTCGGGCGGGGATGCGCGGGCAGCGCACCAGTCTATGACCTTGGACGGCGCACGAGCGGGTGGGCGGCGTACGCATATGCCCGTACGCCCCCACCCCGTGACCAGCGGAGCGTCAGCGCGTTGGTCAAGAAAGAGTTGACCACATCGGGCCGCTGTCGCGGCCCAATTCCTTTCAACGCCGGTTCGAGAGGCTTGTTCATGGCCGACCACGCAACCCACGACGCCCAGGCCCGGGCCAGCCTGCACTTGCTGGTGCGGGACATCGAGAGGGTCCGCCGGCAGGTGGACGCGCTGCGCACGCTCACCGCCCAGTTGGGCAACGTCTACCGCCCGCGCCGCTCCGGCCCGTCCACGGGCTTCGTCGTCTACGGGCGCGCCCCCGCCCCGACGGTCCGCCTCGCCCAGGAACTCCGGGACAGTGTCGAAACCCTGGTCACGGCCGCCGTGGACTTCGACCGCTCGCTCGGCTTCTCGTGGGACGCGGTGGGCTCCGCGCTCGGGGTCACCAAGCAGGCCGTGCACCGCCGGTACGGCGCTCGCCGCGCCGCGGCCCAGGCGGCGGCGGACGCGGAGCGGACGTCGGAGCCGTCCGGCACCCGCACGATCAACGTGAACACCGGGCTGCCCACGGTCCCCGCGGCCCGCTCCATGCCCACGCAGCCGACGGCGGGCAGCCCGACACTGCGCGACGACGCCCGCCCGACGGCCTTCCCGGGCCCCCGCAACGGCTGACACCCCCACCGCCGCCCCTCCCGGGCCACGTCCGGGAGGGGCAGGCGAGTCCTCCCCCCTCCCGCCGGTTCGGGCCGTGGCGCGTGCCGGGGACCCCGCCCGGCCGGTGTCCCTGCGTCACCCGATGTCCGGCGGATCGATCCGTACCCGGACCGCCTCCCCGCTGCCCCGTGCCATCCGCGCCGCCTGCGCGGTCTTCAGCGCCGTGGCCAGGGCGGAACCGCTGCCCGGTGGTACCCGGACCAGCGCCCGGTCCCAGTGTTCGCCGGGCGGCGCGGCGCCGGGCCTGCGTGCTCCGCCGGGCGGGGACGGGGGCACCGGCACCGGTCCCAGCACCTCGGCGTCCGGCGGCAGGTCGACCGCCGCCAGGAACTCGGCGACGGCCGCGGCCGGCCCGGACACGGCCGCCATCCGGGACACCGGCGGAAAGCCCAGCTCGGCCCGCTCGGCCAGCTCCCGCACGGCATGCCCGACCGGGTCCCAGCGCACCAGCGCCTGGACGGGCCGCAGGGTCGGCTCGGCCACCACGACCACCGTGCCGCCCTCGCTCTGCGGCCGCACCAGCGCCCCGGCCGCGATCCACCGGCGCAACGCGTCCTCGCCGGCCCGCAGGTCGGGGCGTACCAGCATGGCCCAGCCGTCCAGCAGCAGGGCCGCCGCATAGCCGCCCTCGGCGACCGGTTCGGCGCCCGGGGTGCTGACGACCAGCGCGGGGGTGTCCGGGACGGTGTCCAGCACATGCTCGCGCCCCGAGGTGCGCACCGGTACGGCGGGGAAGGCGCGCCCCAGCTCCTCGGCGGTCCGGCGCGCGCCCACGACCTGGGCCCGGAGCCGGAAGCCGCCGCACTCCGGGCAGTGCCAGGAGCCCTCCTCACGCCCGCACCACCCGCAGCGCAGGACGCCCGCGTCCTGCCCCTGGAGCGGGCCGGAGCAGTGCACGCACCGGGCGGGCGCCCGGCACCGGGCGCAGGCCATGCGGGGCGCGTAACCACGCCGGGGCACCTGCACCAGCACCGGCCCGTGCCGCAGCCCCTCACGGGCCGCCTGCCAGGCGAGCGTGGGCAGCCGGGCGGCACGGGCGGCCTCGTCGCGGGCGAGGTCGTCGTCCCCGACCGTCCGGACCAGGGGCGCGGCCCGGCGCACCTGCTCCCGCCCGGCGACCAGCGGCCGGGCCCAGCCGCTCTCGACGAGCTGGGCGGCCTCCACGGTGCAGCCCCAACTCCCCAGCAGGAAGGCGCACTTGTCCAGCGCGGCGCGCAGCAGCAGGACATCGCGGGCGTGCGGCTGCGGGGCGTGCGGCTCGCTGTGGCTGTCGTCCCCGTCGTCCCAGATCGCAACGAGCCCCAGATCCTGGACGGGCGCGAACATCGCCGCCCGGGTGCCGACGACGGCGCGCACGGATCCGCGCCGCACCGCCAGCCACTGCGCGTACCGCTTCTCGGGCCCGGCGTCGGCGGTGAGCAGCGCGTGCCGGCCGGTGCCGAGCAGCGCGGTGAGCGCGGCGTCCACGCGCGCGGCCGAGCGCCCGTCCGGGACGACGACCAGGGCGCCGCGCCCGGAGGCGAGGGTGGCGGCGACGGCCCGGGCCAGCTCCTCGCTCCACAGCGGCCCCGGCAGCGCGTTCCAGACGGCCCTGGGCGCCCCCGCGGACGACAGGGCGTCCAGGAAGGCGCCCCCGTGCTCGTAGCGGGCCCAGGAGCCGTGCTCCGGCGCCGGGGGCGGGGGCAGCGGCTCGGGGGACGGGCGCTGCTCGGCGCGGGCGCTGCGCGGGGGCACGGCCAGCTGGAGGACATCGGCGAGGCTGCCCGCGTACCGGTCGGCGACGGCGCGGGCGAGGCCGAGCAGTTCCTCGCTCAGCACCGGCTCGGGCGACACCACCTGGGCGAGCGCGGCCAGCGGTCCGGAGTAGTCGGACTCGGCGCGCCGCTCGACGAGGAAGCCGTCGATGAGCCCGCCGCCCTCCCGGCGTCCGTCGCGGACCCGGTGCCGGCCGGCCCCGAACCGCACCCGCACCCGCACCCCCGGCCGGGCGTCCGCGTCCAGCTCGGCGGGCACGGCGTAGTCGAAGTACCGGTCGAGGTGCAGCACGCCCTTGTCGACCAGCACGCGTGCGACGGGCAGGTTCTCTGCGAGCGCGGCGCCCCGCCAGGTCCGGGGCTTGGCCCGTGGCACCTTCGCCTTCCGCACGCTCTCCCGGATGAGCGCGAGCTGCTCCGGCGGCGCCCCCTCGGCCCCGCCACCCCCCGACCCGTTCTCGCTGCTCACGCTTGCATTCTTGCAAACCCCGCTGACAACGCGGCCGGTCCGCCGGCCGGCGGCGACGCCGAGGCCCGGCCCCCGAAGGGAACCGGGCCCCGGCGGCAGCGGCGGGGCGGGTTACAGGCCGGCGGCCTTGCGCAGGGCGTCCACGCGGTCGGTGCGCTCCCAGGTGAAGTCGGGCAGCTCGCGGCCGAAGTGGCCGTAGGCCGCCGTCTGGGCGTAGATCGGGCGGAGCAGGTCGAGGTCGCGGATGATCGCGGCCGGGCGCAGGTCGAAGACCTCGTCGATCGCCTTCTCGATCTTCTCCGGCTCGATCTTGTGGGTGCCGAAGGTCTCCACGAACAGACCCACCGGCTCGGCCTTGCCGATGGCGTAGGCGACCTGGACCTCGCAGCGGGAGGCCAGGCCCGCCGCGACCACGTTCTTCGCCACCCAGCGCATCGCGTACGCCGCCGAGCGGTCCACCTTGGACGGGTCCTTGCCGGAGAAGGCGCCGCCGCCGTGCCGGGCCATGCCGCCGTAGGTGTCGATGATGATCTTCCGGCCGGTCAGGCCGGCGTCGCCCATCGGCCCGCCGATCTCGAAGCGGCCGGTCGGGTTGACCAGCAGCCGGTAGCCCTCGGTGTCCAGCTTGATGCCTTCCTCCAGCAGCGCCTTCAGCTCCGGCTCCACCACGAACTCACGGATGTCCGGGGCGAGCAGCGACTCCAGGTCGATGTCGGAGGCGTGCTGGGAGGAGACCACCACCGTGTCCAGGCGGACGGCCTTGTCACCGTCGTACTCGATGGTGACCTGCGTCTTGCCGTCGGGGCGCAGGTAGGGGATGGTGCCGTTCTTGCGGACCTCGGACAGGCGCTTGGACAGCCGGTGCGCCAGGAAGATCGGCAGCGGCATCAGGGTCGGCGTCTCGTCGGAGGCGTAGCCGAACATCAGGCCCTGGTCGCCCGCGCCCTGCCGGTCGAGCTCGTCCTCGTCGCCCTCGACCCGGGCCTCGTACGCCGCGTCGACACCCTGCGCGATGTCCGGGGACTGCGCGCCGATGGACACCGACACACCGCAGGAGGCGCCGTCGAAGCCCTTCTTGGAGGAGTCGTAGCCGATCTCCAGGATCGTGCTGCGGACGAGGGTCGCGATGTCCGCGTACGCCTTCGTCGTCACCTCGCCGGCCACGTGCACAAGGCCGGTGGTGATGAGCGTCTCCACGGCGACCCGGGAAGACGGGTCCTCGCGCAGGAGCGCGTCGAGAATGGTGTCGCTGATCTGGTCAGCGATCTTGTCGGGGTGACCCTCGGTCACGGACTCCGAGGTGAACAGGCGACGGGACACAACGCTCCCTGTGGTTGCAGCGGCTGCTGGCTGATCATTTACGGTCGGCGCGGGGCTGCGCCTGGCGCCGACCGTGAACAGTTTATCGGTCGCACTCGACCGGCGGGCCACTGTCTCGCCTCTCGGGAGCGCTGTGACCTGCGGCACGGGCATTCTGCACAATGGCGAGCGGCCTTGGCCAGGGCCGCCACACCGGATTTCGGCATGGCGTGAACGTGACGCCGAGTTCGCCCGATCGCCTGCCGGGGGTTAGTCCAGACGCCGTACGACCAAGTCCCAGACGGTGTCGGCCAGGGCTTCCTTGGGACCGTGCGGCACCGGGGTCTCGCTGCCGTCGGCACCGAGCACGACCGCCTCGTTCTCCTCGGAGCCGAAGGTCTTGCGCTCCCCCACCTCGTTGACCACGAGCAGGTCGCAGCCCTTGCGGGCGAGCTTGGCGCGGCCGTTGGCGAGGACGTCGTCGGTCTCGGCGGCGAAGCCGACGACGACCTGTCCCGGCCGGGCCCGGTCGGCGGAGATCTCCGCGAGAATGTCCGGATTCCGCACCAGGACGACCGGGTCCGGGTCCTGGCCGTCCTTCTTCTTGATCTTCCCGGTGGCGTAGGCGGCCGGGCGGAAGTCGGCGACGGCGGCGGCCATCACCACGGCGTCGGCGTCCGCGGCGGCCTTGAGGACGGCCTCGCGCAGCTGGACGGCGGTGCCGACGAGGACGACGTCCACGCCCGCCGGGTCGGGCAGGCCGGCGTTGGCCGAGACCAGGGTCACCCGGGCGCCACGGGCGGCGGCGGTGCGGGCGAGGGCGTAGCCCTGTTTGCCGGAGGAGCGGTTGCCGAGGAAGCGGACCGGGTCCAGGGGCTCGCGGGTGCCGCCGGCGGAGACGACGACGTGCCGCCCCCTGAGGTCGGGCTCGGTGACACCGCGGGCCAGCACCCGCCGGCACACCTCGAAGATCTCCGCCGGGTCGGGCAGCCGGCCCTTGCCGGTGTCGACGCCGGTGAGGCGGCCGACGGCGGGTTCCACGACGACGGCGCCGCGGCGGCGCAGCGTGGCCACGTTCTCCTGGGTGGCCGGGTGTTCCCACATCTCGGTGTGCATGGCCGGGGCGAAGACGACCGGGCAGCGGGCGGTGAGGAGGGTGTTGGTCAGCAGGTCGTCGGCGAGGCCGTGGGCGGCCTTGGCGAGCATGTCGGCGGTGGCCGGGGCCACGACGACCAGGTCGGCGTGCTGGCCGATGCGGACGTGCGGCACCTGGTGGACGTCGTCCCAGACCTCGGTGGCGACCGGGTTCCCGGACAGCGCGGACCAGGTGGCGGCGCCGACGAAGTGCAGCGCGGAGGCGGTCGGCACGACGCGGACGTCATGGCCCGACTCCGTGAACCTCCTCAGCAGCTCACAGGCCTTGTAGGCGGCGATGCCACCGCTGACCCCCAGCACGACCTTCGGCTTGTCCACCATGGCTCCTCGCGTTCGAGAATCTGCACCACCCATGACACACCACAGGCCCGGCAGCATGACTGCCGGGCCTGTGGATAAGTCAGGCTCAATCTGAAAGTACTACTGCGCGGGGCCCTCGACGGCCTCGGACGTCAGCAGACCGGCGTTGATCTCGCGCAGGGCGATCGACAGCGGCTTCTCGTGGACGTGGGTGTCGACGAGCGGACCGACGTACTCGAGCAGGCCCTCACCGAGCTGGGAGTAGTACGCGTTGATCTGGCGGGCACGCTTGGCCGCGTAGATCACGAGGCTGTACTTCGAGTCGGTCGCCTCGAGAAGCTCGTCGATCGGCGGGTTGATGATGCCCTCGGGCGCGGTGATGGAAGAGGACACGCTCTACCTTCCGATGGATGGGAAAGAATCAGACATCGTGATCACAGTCACGATCACACAACGTCCATCAAGGCTAGCAGCTCACGGGCCACGTCCTCGACGGAGGTGTTGACCAAGGTCGTATCGAACTCCGGCTCGGCCGCCAGCTCGGTCCTGGCCGCCGTCAGGCGGCGCTCGATGACCTCGGGCGGCTCGGTCCCCCGGCCGGTCAGCCTGCGCACCAGCTCCTCCCAGGAGGGCGGAGCGAGGAACACCAGCTGGGCGTCGGTCATGGACTCGCGGACCTGCCGGGCGCCCTGGAGGTCGATCTCCAGCAGGACGGGCTCGCCGTTCTCCAGCCGCTCCAGCACCGCCGCGCGGGGGGTGCCGTAGCGGTTGCCGGCGAACTCGGCCCATTCCAGCAGCTCGCCGTTGGCGATCAGCTTGTCCATCTCCTCGTCGGTGACGAAGAAGTAGTGGACTCCGTGCTGCTCACCGGGGCGCGGCTTGCGGGTCGTCGCCGACACCGAGAGCCAGACCTCGGGGTGTTCCTTGCGCATATGGGCGACGACCGTGCTCTTGCCGACCCCCGAGGGGCCGGAGAGCACGGTCAGCCGCGGACGTTCACTCATGCAGCGATTATTCCAGCAATCCCGGAGTGCCCGGGACTCCCGGTCCGCCGGGAGGCGGACTCAGGAGCCGGTGCTGCCGAACTCACGCTCCAGGGACGCGATCTGGTTGGAACCGAGACCGCGTACGCGGCGGCTCTCGGAGATGCCCAGACGCTCCATGATCTGCTTGGCGCGGACCTTGCCCACGCCCGGCAGGGACTCGAGCAGGGCGGAGACCTTCATCTTGCCGATGACGTCGTTCTCCTGGCCCTGCTTGATGACCTCGTGCAGGGAGGCGCCGGAGTGCTTGAGTCGATTCTTGACCTCGGCCCGCTCCCGGCGAGCCGCGGCGGCCTTTTCGAGCGCGGCTGCGCGCTGTTCAGGGGTAAGGGGCGGAAGAGCCACGCCTACGTCACCTCGGATGTCGAACTGTCGGATACGGACCGGTGAGGAACCTAGTCGCCCCACACCTGGGGAGCCACGAGCAACACGCTGCCCGTTCTCCCCCACTGCCTGAGGGGCGAGGGAGGTGCCCCCACTGCTCGGAGACTAGCGGGCAAGTCCGCCAGAGTCAGCGAGAACAGCGGAAAAGTCCTGGTCAGCCTCCGTGAGGCCAGACATTGCAGACATATTGCCCTCGATTTGAGCATGTATTCAAGCTCAAGTCGGCGCGAGACCGCTCAGCCGAGCGCGCGGCCACGGGTCAGACGCCGGTCACGGCGGCCTGGATCTCCGCCGCGAACCGCTCCGCCGACCCGCGCAGCGCGCTGACGTCGGGACCGTGACGCAGGACACCCCGGCTGACGTTGGGCACCACGTTGCGGACGGCCGCCCCGAAGACCCGGGGCAGATCGGCCGGGGTCGCGCCCTGGGCGCCGATGCCGGGCGCGAGGAGCGGGCCGCCCACGGCGAGGTCGTACGAGGACAGGTCGCCGAGCGTGGCGCCGACGACCGCGCCGAAGGAGCCCAGCGGCTCCTCCCCCGCGTTCTCGGCCGCCAGGTGGGCCAGCACGGTCGCCCCGACGCTCCGCCCGTCGGCACGGACGGCGTGCTGCACCTCGCCGCCCTCCGGGTTCGAGGTCAGCGCCAGCACGAACAGGCCGGCCCCGCTCCGGCGGGCGAGCGCGACGGCCGGGCTCAGCGAGCCGTAACCGAGGTAGGGCGAGACCGTCAGGGCGTCGGAGAACAGCGGGGCGCCGGGGCGGAGGAACGCCTCGGCGTAGGCGGCCATGGTCGAGCCGATGTCGCCGCGCTTGGCGTCCATCACGACCAGGGCGCCGGCCGCGCGCGCCTCCTGGACCGACTTCTCCAGGACGGCGAGACCGCGCGAGCCGAACCGCTCGAAGAAGGCGCTCTGCGGCTTCAGGACGGCCACCCGGTCGGCCAGGGCCTCGACGACCGTGCGGCTGAACCGTTCCAGGCCGGCGACGTCGTCGTCCAGGCCCCACTCGGCGAGCAGCGAGGCGTGCGGGTCGATGCCGACGCACAGCGGTCCGCGCTCGTCCATGGCGCGGCGCAGCCGGGCACCGAAGGGCTCCAACGGGCTCATGCGGGCTTCCTCACGTCGGCGCCGACGGCGTCGGCGAGGGTGGCGTACGGGCTGGTGCGCAGGCGGGCGGCGAGGCCCTTGTGGAGGGCGCGGCACCAGAAGGGGCCCTCGTAGACGAAGGCGCTGTAGCCCTGGACCAGCGTGGCACCGGCCAGGATGCGCTGCCAGGCGTCCTCGGCGGTCTCGATGCCGCCGACGCCCACCAGGGTGATCCGGTCGCCCACGCGCGCGTAGAGGCGCCGCAGGACCTCCAGGGAGCGCTCCTTGAGCGGGGCGCCGGACAGGCCGCCGGTCTCCTTGACCAGCGCGGCGGAGGACCGCAGTCCGAGGCCCTCGCGCGCGATGGTGGTGTTGGTGGCGATGATGCCGTCCAGGCCCAGCTCCACGGCGAGGTCGGCGACCGCGTCGACGTCCTCGTCGGCGAGGTCGGGGGCGATCTTCACCAGCAGCGGGACGCGTCGGTTCGCCACCGTGCGGTCGGCGGCCGCGCGCACGGCGGTGAGCAGCGGACGCAGGTGGTCCACGGCCTGGAGGTCGCGCAGACCGGGCGTGTTCGGCGAGGAGACGTTGACGACCAGGTAGTCCGCGTACGGCGCGAGGCGCTCGGCGGACTTCACGTAGTCGGCGACGGCCTCCGCCTCCGGGACGGCCTTGGTCTTGCCGATGTTGACGCCGACCACCGTCCTGAAGACCGGCTCACGGGTGGCCAGGCGGGCCGCCACGGTCAGGGAGCCGTCGTTGTTGAAGCCCATGCGGTTGATCAGCGCGCGGTCCGCGACGAGGCGGAACAGCCGCTTCCTGGGGTTGCCGGGCTGCGGCTCCCCCGTGACCGTGCCGATCTCGACGTGGTCGAAGCCGAGCATCGACATCCCGTCGATGGCCACCGCGTTCTTGTCGAACCCGGCCGCGAGCCCGAACGGGCCGTGCATGCGCAGTCCGAACGCCTCCGTGCGCAGCTCCTCGTGGCGGGGCGCGAGGGCGGCGGCGAGGAAGGTGCGCAGCACCGGGACGCGGACGGCGAGGCGGATCCAGCGGAAGGCCAGGTGATGGGCCTTCTCGGGATCCATGCGCTGGAAGACCAGCTTGAAGAAGATCTTGTACATGGTGTCCTCACGAAGAGGGGGACACCGTTTCCGGTGTCCCCCTCGGGGCTGCTAGTCGCGGGCCGCGGTCAGGTGTTCCGCGTGTTCCTGGAGCGAGCGGACGCCCACGTCACCGTGGTTGAGGGCGTCGATGCCCTGGACGGCCGCGGCGAGCGCCTGGACGGTCGTCAGGCACGGCACGGACCGCGCCACGGCCGCCGTACGGATGTCGTAGCCGTCGAGGCGGCCGCCGGTGCCGTACGGGGTGTTGACGATGAGGTCGACCTCGCCGTCGTGGATGAGCTGGACGATGGTCCGCTCGCCGTTCGGGCCGGTGCCCTCGGACTGCTTGCGCACGACCGTGGCGTTGATGCCGTTGCGCTTGAGGACCTCGGCGGTGCCGGAGGTGGTGAGCAGCTCGAAGCCGTGGGCGACCAGTTCGCGCGCCGGGAAGATCATCGAGCGCTTGTCGCGGTTGGCGACCGAGATGAACGCGCGGCCCTTGGTGGGCAGCGGGCCGTAGGCACCCGCCTGCGACTTGGCGTACGCCGTGCCGAAGACGGAGTCGATGCCCATGACCTCACCGGTGGAGCGCATCTCCGGGCCGAGGACGGTGTCGACGCCGCGGCCTTGGATGTCGCGGAACCGCGACCACGGCATGACGGCCTCCTTGACGGAGATCGGCGCGTCCAGCGGCAGCTCGCCGCCGTCGCCGTCCGTCGGCAGCAGGCCCTCGGCGCGCAGTTCGGCGATGGTCGCGCCCAGCGAGATGCGGGCGGCGGCCTTCGCGAGCGGCACGGCGGTCGCCTTGGAGGTGAAGGGCACCGTGCGCGAGGCGCGCGGGTTGGCCTCCAGGACGTAGAGGATGTCGCCGGCCATCGCGAACTGGATGTTGATCAGGCCGCGCACGCCGACGCCCTTGGCGATGGCCTCGGTGGAGGCGCGCAGGCGCTTGATGTCGAAGCCGCCGAGGGTGATCGGGGGCAGGGCGCACGCCGAGTCGCCGGAGTGGATGCCGGCCTCCTCGATGTGCTCCATGACGCCGCCGAGGTACAGCTCCTCGCCGTCGTAGAGGGCGTCGACGTCGATCTCGATGGCGTCGTCCAGGAAGCGGTCGACGAGGACCGGCCGGGAGGGGCTGATCTCGGTCGACTCGGCGATGTAGGAGGCCAGGCGGGTCTCGTCGTAGACGATCTCCATGCCGCGTCCGCCGAGGACGTACGACGGCCGGACCAGGACCGGGTAGCCGATCTCGTCGGCGATGGCCTTGGCCTCCGCGAAGGTGGTGGCCGTGCCGTGCTTGGGCGCCGGCAGGCCCGCCTCGGCGAGGACGCGGCCGAAGGCGCCGCGGTCCTCGGCCGCGTGGATGGCCTCGGGGGACGTGCCGACGATCGGCACGCCGTTGTCCTTCAGGGCCTGCGACAGGCCGAGCGGGGTCTGGCCGCCGAGCTGGACGACGACGCCCGCGATCGGGCCGGCCTGCTGCTCCGCGTGGACGATCTCCAGCACGTCCTCCAGCGTCAGCGGCTCGAAGTACAGGCGGTCGGAGGTGTCGTAGTCCGTGGAGACGGTCTCCGGGTTGCAGTTGACCATCACGGTCTCGTACCCGGCGGCGGACAGCGCGAAGGAGGCGTGGACGCAGGAGTAGTCGAACTCGATGCCCTGGCCGATGCGGTTCGGGCCGGAGCCCAGGATGATCACGGCGGGCTTCTCGCGCGGCGCGACCTCGGTCTCCTCGTCGTAGGAGGAGTAGAAGTACGGCGTCTTCGCGGCGAACTCGGCGGCGCAGGTGTCGACCGTCTTGTAGACCGGGCGGACGCCGAGGGCGTGCCGGACCTCGCGGACGACGTCCTCGCGCAGACCGCGGATCTCGGCGACCTGCTGGTCGGAGAAGCCGTGCCGCTTGGCCTCGGCGAGCAGCTCGCGGGTCAGCTCGGGCGCCTCGGCCAGCTCGTCGGCGATCTCCTTGATCAGGAAGAGCTGGTCGACGAACCAGGGGTCGATCTTCGTGTACTCGAAGACCTCCTGGGGGGTGGCGCCCGCGCGGATCGCCTGCATGACCGTGTTGATCCGGCCGTCGGTGGGCCGTACGGCCTCGCGCAGCAGGGTCTCCTTGTCGCCGGGCTCGCCCGTGAAGGCGAACTGGCTGCCCTTCTTCTCCAGGGAGCGCAGCGCCTTCTGGAAGGCCTCCGGGAAGTTGCGGCCGATGGCCATGGCCTCGCCGACCGACTTCATGGTGGTGGTCAGCGTGGAGTCGGCCTGCGGGAACTTCTCGAAGGCGAACCGCGGGGCCTTGACGACCACGTAGTCGAGCGTGGGCTCGAAGGAGGCCGGGGTCTCCTGCGTGATGTCGTTGGGGATCTCGTCCAGGGTGTAGCCGACGGCCAGCTTGGCGGCGATCTTCGCGATCGGGAAGCCGGTCGCCTTGGAGGCGAGCGCGGAGGACCGCGACACGCGCGGGTTCATCTCGATGACGATGACCCGGCCGTCCTCGGGGTTCACCGCGAACTGGATGTTGCAGCCGCCGGTGTCGACCCCCACCTCGCGGATGATCGCGATGCCGACGTCGCGCAGCACCTGGTACTCGCGGTCGGTCAGCGTCATCGCCGGGGCGACGGTGATCGAGTCGCCGGTGTGCACGCCCATCGGGTCGAAGTTCTCGATGGAGCAGACGACCACGACGTTGTCGTTCTTGTCGCGCATCAGCTCCAGCTCGTACTCCTTCCAGCCGAGGATGGACTCCTCCAGGAGGACCTCGGTGGTCGGGGAGAGCGTGAGGCCCTGGCCGGCGATGCGGCGCAGCTCCTCCTCGTCGTGCGCGAAGCCGGAGCCGGCGCCGCCCATGGTGAAGGACGGGCGGACGACGACCGGGTAGCCGCCGAGGGTCTCGACGCCCTTGAGGACGTCGTCCATGGAGTGGCAGATGACCGAGCGGGCGGACTCGCCGTGCCCGATCTTCTTGCGGACCTCCTCCACGACGTCCTTGAACAGGTCGCGGTCCTCGCCCTTGTGGATCGCCTCGGGCTTGGCGCCGATCAGCTCCACGCCGTACTTGGCGAGGACGCCGTTCTCGTGCAGGGAGATGGCGGTGTTCAGGGCCGTCTGGCCGCCCAGGGTGGGCAGCAGGGCGTCGGGGCGCTCCTTGGCGATGATCTTCTCGACGAACTCGGGGGTGATCGGCTCGACGTAGGTGGCGTCGGCGATCTCCGGGTCGGTCATGATCGTCGCCGGGTTGGAGTTGACGAGGACGACGCGCAGCCCCTCGGCCTTGAGCACACGGCAGGCCTGGGTGCCGGAGTAGTCGAACTCGGCGGCCTGGCCGATGACGATCGGGCCGGAGCCGATGACCAGGACGGACTGGATATCGGTGCGCTTAGGCACGCTGGCCCTCCATCAGGGAAACGAAGCGGTCGAAGAGGTAGGCGGCGTCGTGCGGGCCGGCTGCCGCTTCGGGGTGGTACTGGACGGAGAAGGCCGGCTGGTCGAGCAGCTGCAGCCCCTCCACGACGTCGTCGTTCAGGCAGACGTGCGAGACCTCGGCACGGCCGAACTTCGTCTCGCTGACCTTGTCGAGCGGCGCGTCCACGGCGAAGCCGTGGTTGTGCGCGGTGACCTCGACCTTGCCGGTCGTACGGTCCTGGACCGGCTGGTTGATGCCCCGGTGGCCGTACTTCAGCTTGTAGGTGCCGAAGCCGAGGGCGCGGCCGAGGATCTGGTTGCCGAAGCAGATGCCGAACAGCGGGGTCCTGCGCTCCAGGACGGCGGTCATCAGCGCGACCGGGCCGTCGGCGGTCGCCGGGTCGCCGGGACCGTTGGAGAAGAACACCCCGTCCGGGTCGACGGCGTAGACGTCGTCGGCCGTGGCGGTGGCGGGCAGGACGTGCACCTCGATGCCGCGCTCGGCCATGCGGTGCGGGGTCATGCCCTTGATGCCGAGGTCGATGGCGGCGACCGTGAACCGCTTCTCGCCGACCGCCGGGACGACGTACGCCTCCTGGGTGGCGACCTCCTCGTAGAGGCTCGCGCCCTTCATGTGCGGCTGGGCCTGCACGCGCTGGAGCAGCTCGGCCTCCGGGGCGATCGCCTCGCCGGAGAAGATGCCGGCCCGCATGGAGCCGCGCTCGCGCAGGTGGCGGGTGAGGGCCCGGGTGTCGATGCCGGAGATGCCGACCACGCCCTGCCGCTCCAGCTCGTCGTCCAGGGAGCGCTTGGCCCGCCAGTTGGACGGCACGCGCGCGGGGTCGCGCACGACGTAGCCGGAGACCCAGATGCGGCCGGACTCGTCGTCCTCGTCGTTCCAGCCGGTGTTGCCGATCTGGGGGGCGGTCGCGACGACGATCTGGCGGTCGTAGGACGGATCGGTGAGGGTCTCCTGGTAGCCGGTCATGCCGGTGGAGAACACGGCCTCGCCGAAGGTCTCCCCCACGGCCCCGTAGGCGCGGCCGCGGAAGGTGCGGCCGTCCTCCAGGACGAGTACGGCGGGAGCCTTCGCGGCTCCCCTGGTGGAGGTCGTCATCGTGCGCCTTCCGTGTCGTTGGTCATCTGGTTCAGGGTGTCGACCCACTCGGTGTGCTCGGCCGCGTGGTCGGAGCGGAAGCCCGAGTCGATCAGCTTGTCGCCGAGCGCCCAGGTCACCACCAGCAGTCCGCCCTCGGTGAGGACCTTGCCGGCGATGCCCTTGTCCAGCCGGGCCCCGCGCAGCGCCGCCGTGGGGACGAAGAAGTCGGTCGCGCCGGGGCGCTCGACCTTGAGGCCCGCGTCGGTCAGGGTGAGCTCGGCCCGGCTGCGGGTGCCCAGGCCGTGGGCCACGATGCGGTCCAGCCACTGTCCGGCGGTGGTGGAGCCGTGGTAGCGGCCGCTCATGCTCAGTCTGGCCGGGCCGGTCTCCTCCGGCGCGGCCGGCAGCTCCGGCAGGTCGCTCTGGAGGGTGCCGCGCCACTTCCAGCCCTCGCGCATCAGCCAGTAGACGAGCGCGATGAAGAGGACCAGTCCGACGAGCCAGCCGATACGGGCCGGCCAGTCGGTGACGTCGGCCGACCGCTTGGCCTCGGCCAGCAGGATTACAGGTGTCACGTGAGCTTCCCGTCGACGAGCGTGGCCTTGCCCCGCAGCCACGTGTGCGTCACACGGCCCGGCAGCTCACGCCCCTCGTAGGGCGTGTTGCGGCTGCGCGAGGCGAAGCCCGCGGGGTCCACCCGGCCACGGTATTCCGTGTCGACCAGCGTGAGGTTGGCGGGCTCACCAGCCGAGACGGGACGGCCGTGGCCGGTGGCCTGTCCGATGCGCGCGGGCTTGAAGGACATGCGGTCGGCGACGCCGGCCCAGTCCAGCAGGCCCGTGTCCACCATCGTCTCCTGGACCACTGACAACGCGGTCTCCAGGCCGACCATGCCCATGGCGGCAGCGGCCCACTCGCAGTCCTTGTCCTCGTGCGGGTGCGGGGCGTGGTCGGTGGCGACGATGTCGATCGTGCCGTCGGCGAGCGCCTCGCGCAGGGCCAGCACGTCGCGCTCGGTGCGCAGCGGCGGGTTGACCTTGTAGACGGGGTTGTAGGTGCGCACCAGCTCGTCGGTGAGCAGCAGGTGGTGCGGGGTGACCTCGGCGGTGACCTGGATGCCCCGGGACTTGGCCCAGCGGACGATCTCCACGGAGCCGGCGGTCGACAGGTGGCAGATGTGGACGCGGGAGCCGACGTGGTCGGCGAGGAGGACGTCGCGGGCGATGACCGACTCCTCGGCGACGGCCGGCCAGCCGCCCAGGCCCAGCTCGGCGGAGACCACGCCCTCGTTCATCTGGGCGCCCTCGGTGAGCCGCGGCTCCTGCGCGTGCTGGGCGACGACACCGCCGAAGGCCTTCACGTACTCCAGCGCGCGGCGCATGATCACGGCGTCGTCCACGCACTTGCCGTCGTCGGAGAAGACGGTGACGCCGGCGGCGGACTCGTGCATGGCGCCCAGCTCGGCGAGCTTCTTGCCCTCCAGGCCGACGGTGACGGCGCCGATGGGCTGGACGTCGCAGTAGCCGTGCTCCTGGCCGAGCCGCCAGACCTGCTCGACGACACCGGCGGTGTCGGCCACCGGGAAGGTGTTGGCCATGGCGAAGACGGCCGTGTAGCCGCCGCTCGCCGCCGCGCGGGTGCCGGTGAGGACGGTCTCGGAGTCCTCGCGGCCCGGCTCGCGCAGGTGGGTGTGCAGGTCGACCAGGCCCGGCAGCAGCACCTTGCCGCCGGCCTCGACGACCTCGGCGCCGTCGGCGGACAGCCCCGTACCGACCTCGGCGACGGTCTCACCGTCGATCAGCACGTCCTGCGGCGCGCCGCCGAGCACCTTCGCACCACGGATCAGGATCTTGCTCATGTGTCTTACTTCTCCTCGGTACGGGAGTGGGTGACGGCAGGCTCGTTCCCGCCGAGCAGCAGGTACAGGACGGCCATCCGGATGGACACGCCGTTGGCGACCTGCTCGACGGCGGTGCAGCGGCCGGAGTCGGCGACCTCGGCGGTGATCTCCATGCCGCGCACCATCGGGCCGGGGTGCATGACGATGGCGTGCTCGGGCAGCCGGGCCATGCGGTCGCCGTCGAGGCCGTAGCGCCGCGAGTACTCGCGCTCGGTCGGGAAGAAGGCGGCGTTCATGCGCTCGCGCTGGACGCGGAGCATCATCACGGCGTCGGACTTGGGCAGCGTGCTGTCGAGGTCGTAGGAGACCGCGCACGGCCAGGAGTCGACGCCGACCGGCACCAGGGTGGGCGGGGCGACCAGGGTCACCTCGGCGCCGAGCGTGTGCAGCAGGTCGACGTTGGAGCGGGCGACCCGGCTGTGCAGGACATCGCCGACGACGGTGATCCGCTTGCCGGACAGGTCCTGGCCGAGCCCGGCGTCGCGGCCGATGAGCCGGCGGCGCATGGTGAAGGCGTCCAGCAGGGCCTGGGTGGGGTGCTGGTGGGTGCCGTCGCCGGCGTTGATGACGGCCGCGTCGATCCAGCCGGAGTTGGCCAGGCGGTACGGGGCGCCGGAGGCGCCGTGCCGGATGACCACGGCGTCGACGCCCATGGCCTCCAGGGTCTGCGCGGTGTCCTTCAGGGACTCGCCCTTGGACACCGAGGACCCCTTGGCGGAGAAGTTGATGACGTCCGCGGACAGGCGCTTCTCGGCGGCCTCGAAGGAGATGCGCGTGCGCGTGGAGTCCTCGAAGAAGAGGTTGACGATCGTCCGGCCGCGCAGGGTCGGCAGCTTCTTGATCGGCCGGTCCGCCACCCGGGCCATCTCCTCGGCGGTGTCGAGGATCAGGACGGCGTCGTCGCGGGTGAGGTCGGCGGCCGAGATGAGATGACGCTGCATCTGTCAGGCTCCGTAAGGCAGTTCATTCGGGAGATTTCGGGCAGGCGGGCGCGTGTTCACGGCACGCCGCGGCGGCCGTGCGCCTGACTTGCTACTGAGCGGCCGGCTTCGCACCGAGCAGCACGGTGTCGCGACCGTCCTCCTCGGCGAGCTGGACCTTGACCGTCTCCCGCAGCGACGTGGGGAGGTTCTTGCCGACGTAGTCGGCGCGGATGGGCAGTTCGCGGTGGCCGCGGTCGACCAGGACCGCGAGCTGCACCGCGCGCGGGCGCCCGATGTCGTTCAGGGCGTCGAGGGCGGCGCGGATGGTGCGCCCGGAGAAGAGCACGTCGTCGACGAGGACGACGAGCCGGCCGTCGATGCCGTCGCCCGGGATCTCGGTGCGGGCCAGCGCGCGCGGCGGGTGCATGCGCAGGTCGTCGCGGTACATGGTGATGTCGAGCGAGCCGACCGGGACCGCGCGGTCGGTGATCTGCTCCAGCTTGGCGGCGAGCCGCTGGGCGAGGAAGACGCCCCGGGTCGGAATGCCGAGGAGCACCACGTCGTCGGCGCCCTTGGCGCGCTCGACGATCTCGTGGGCGATACGGGTGAGCACCCGGGCGATGTCGGGGCCCTCGAGAACGGGCCGTGCATCGGACGCGGGCGTGGGCGTGGCGTGCTTGTCCATACGAAACGGACCTCCTTCTCCGCCTCACGGGACGGACCTTAAAGGACGTCGGAATTGCGCCATCCACCGTAGCAGGTCACCTGGGCGGCCCCGACCGCCCCCTGTCACCCGCTTGGCCTAATCGGTCGTCACTACCACGGAAGAGTCGGTGTGGACCATTCGGCTTGACGCATCAGAGTCACGCTGCGTAACCTCACAGTGAGTTACCAGCCGCGCGGCGGGAAAGCAGCCGGCCGCGTCGACACAGTGTCCGGGGAGCTATATGTCCAGCGAATACGCCAAACAGCTCGGGGCCAAGCTCCGGGCCATCCGCACCCAGCAGGGCCTTTCCCTCCACGGTGTCGAGGAGAAGTCCCAGGGTCGCTGGAAGGCCGTGGTGGTCGGTTCCTACGAGCGCGGCGACCGTGCCGTGACCGTGCAGCGCCTGGCCGAGCTGGCCGATTTCTATGGCGTCCCGGTACAGGAGCTGCTGCCGGGCACCACTCCGGGCGGCGCCGCCGAGCCGCCGCCGAAGCTGGTCCTGGACCTGGAGCGGCTGGCCACCGTGCCGGCCGAGAAGGCGGGCCCCCTGCAGCGCTACGCGGCGACGATCCAGTCCCAGCGCGGCGACTACAACGGCAAGGTGCTCTCCATCCGCCAGGACGACCTGCGCACACTCGCCGTCATCTACGACCAGTCCCCTTCGGTCCTCACCGAGCAGCTGATCAGCTGGGGCGTCCTGGACGCGGACGCCCGCCGCGCGGTGGCGACGCACGAAGAGGCGTAGCCCTCACCCGCCTCAGCAGAAACGTGCCGCCGGGGTGGCCGGAACGCTACGGTTCCGGCCGCCCCGGCGGCTTTTCGGCGTCGGTACGGCGAACGCCGGAGGGCCCGCGGCACAGATGCGCCACGGGCCCTCCGGCGTTGGCTGTCGGGCGGTTACGCCTCGTCCCGGCGCAGGGACGGCTTGAGTTCCTTCAGGCGGCCCAGCAGGCCGTTGACGAACGACGGCGACTCGTCGGTCGAGAACTCCTTCGCCAGCTGCACCATCTCGTCCAGGACGACGGCGTCCGGGGTCTCGTCGACCCAGATCAGCTCGTACGCGCCCAGCCGCAGGATGTTGCGGTCCACGACCGGCATCCGGTCGAGCGTCCAGCCCACCGCGTACTGGGCGATCAGCTCGTCGATCCGCTTCGCGTGCTCCGCGTAGCCCTCGACCAGCTGCATCGTGTACTCGCTGACCGGCGGCTGCCGGGTGTCGGACCGGGAGAGCCGGATCCAGTCCGCGAGGACGGTCAGGACGTCGGCGCCGCGCTGGTCGCCCTCGAAGAGGATCTGGAAGGCACGCTTGCGGGCCGTATTGCGGGCAGCCACGGTTAGCTGTTCACCCGGCCGAGGTAGTCGCTGGTGCGGGTGTCGACCTTGATCTTCTCACCGGTGGTGATGAAGAGCGGGACCTGGATCTGGTGGCCGGTCTCCAGGGTGGCGGGCTTGGTGCCACCGGTGGAGCGGTCGCCCTGGACGCCCGGCTCGGTCTCCTGGACGGTCAGCTCGACGGCGGCCGGCAGCTCGACGAAGAGCACCTCGCCCTCGTGCTGCGCGACGGTGGCCGTGAAGCCCTCGATGAGGAAGTTGGCGGCGTCGCCGACGGCCTTGCGGTCGACCATCAGCTGGTCGTAGGTCTCCATGTCCATGAAGACGAAGTACTCGCCGTCCATGTACGAGAACTGCATGTCGCGCTTGTCGACAGTGGCCGTCTCGACCTTGACACCGGCGTTGAAGGTCTTGTCGACGACCTTGCCGGAGAGCACGTTCTTGAGCTTGGTGCGCACGAAGGCGGGGCCCTTGCCGGGCTTGACGTGCTGGAACTCGACGACGGACCAGAGCTGGCCGCCTTCGAGCTTGAGCACCAGGCCGTTCTTGAGGTCGTTCGTGGAAGCCACGGTTGCGGAATCTCCTGGACTGACGTGGACGACCCCGGGGCACGCACTCCTACAGCGCGAGCAGCTCCTTGGTCGTGATGGTGAGTAGCTCGGGTCCGCCGTCCGCCTCGGGGCGCACGACGAGCGTGTCATCGATCCGGACGCCGCCCCGGCCCGGGAGGTGGACCCCCGGTTCGACGGTGACCGGCACGCAAGCGTCCAGTTTACCCATGGCCGCGGGGGCCAACTGCGGGTCCTCGTCGATTTCGAGTCCGACACCGTGTCCGGTCAGCGGTGGGAGGGCCTCCGCATAGCCCGCGGAGTCCAGTACCTGGCGTGCGGCGCGGTCCACGTCACGGTAGGCGGCGCCGGGTGCCAGGAACTCGCGTCCGGCCCGCTGGGCGGCGAAGACCAGGTCGTACAGCTCGATCTGCCAGTCGGCGGGTGAGGTGCCGATGACGAAGGTGCGGCCGATCTCGCAGCGGTAGCCGCGGTAGGTGGCGCCGAGGCAGACGGAGAGGAAGTCGCCCTCCTCCACCCGCCGGTCGGTGGGGCGGTGGCCGCGGCGCCCGGCGTGCGGTCCGGTCGCCACGGACGTGGGGAAGGCCGGGCCGTCGGCGCCGTGGTCGACCAGGCGCCGCTCCAGCTCCAGCGCGAGGTGCCGTTCGGTGCGGCCGACCAGGATGGACTCCAGCAGCTCGCCGAGGGCCTGGTCGGCGATCTCGGCGCCGATGCGCAGGCAGGAGATCTCCTCCTCGTCCTTGACGACCCTGAGCTGCTCCACGGCCCCGCCGAGGTCGATGAGGCGCAGCCCCGGGGCGACGGAGGCGATGGCCCGGTGCCGGGTGACGGTGAGGTGGTGTTCCTCGACCGCCAGGGAGTCGGCGCCCTGCTCGGCGGCGAAGCCGGCCGCGGTGACGGCGGCGTCGCCGTCGGGCGCCGGGAGGACGTGCAGGCGCAGGTTCTCGTCCGGCTGGCCTTCGTGGGGGCGGTCGCCGGGCGGACCGGCGCACACCAGGACGTCCTCGCCCCTGCCGATCAGCAGCACGGCGCCGCGCGGGGCCGCGGCGGCGAGGTAGCGGACATTGGCCGGGCGGGTGACGAGCGCTGCCGCGGTGCCGGCCGCGTTGAAGTGTTCCCTCAGCCGGGATCGGCGGTTCGCGTACACCTCTGACATGAGATGAGCGTAGGAGGTTTGTCCGGATTGTGCCGATCGGCGAGGGCCGAGTGGGGTCGCGGGGCAGGTGGGGCGGGGTGGGGTGGAGTGCCGGGGCGCCCGCGCGTAATGATCGACGACCGGCAGACCCGACCCGTACCAGCCCGCCATGCGCCCGTGGATACGGGCCACCTCCTCGTCCGTCAGGCGGCGATTGCCGGTGCGCTCGGCGTCGCGCTCCAGAACGACGTCGAGCCCCGGGAGCGGACGCAGGAGATGCCGTCGGCCAGGAAGTCACCGGCCTGGCCGGAGGCCCCCGCTCACCAGTTCGGCGGGCTCGCTATCGCCCTCGCCAGGACCTCGTCCAGCACGCGGGCCGTGCCCGGGACGTCCAGCTGGGAATTGTCGATGATCGGCAGACCCGACCCGTACCAGCCCGCCATGCGCCCGTGGATACGGGCCACCTCCTCGTCCGTCAGGCGGCGATTACCAGTGCGCTCGGCGTTGCGCTCCAGAACGACGTCGAGACCCGGGAGCAGGACCACCGGGAGCAGGCCGGGACCCACGTGCCGCTTCCACCCGCCGAGGCCGACGACCGGGCGGTCCGGGAAGACGGCGTCGTCCAGGATGCAGGAGATGCCGTTGGCCAGGAAGTTGCGCGCGGCGAAGCCGCAGGTGCGACGGGCCAGGCGGTACTGGGCCTCCGAGTTGTCGTTCCAGCCGGACTGCGGGTCGGCGAAGCCGGAGCGCACCCATTCGCGGACGTCGTCCAGGCTGATGTGGGCCGTGGGGACCCGGCGGTGGTCCGCCCAGTACTTGGCGACGCTGGTCTTGCCCGCGCCGGCCGGGCCGATGAGGAGGACGGCGAGGGTGGTCGCCGTCGGGTCCGGTGCCGTGGCCGCGGCGGGCGGGGCCGCGGGGGCGCCGACCGGACCGCCGGGTGGCAGCGGGACGTGTCCCGTGCTGTCGGGGATCTGCGGGCCGGCGGTGTGCTGCGGGGGCGGGGGCGGCGGCACCTGGCCGGAGGGGACCGGGGGCTGCTGCGGGGCCGGCGGGACCGGTCCGGGCGGAGCCGGGAAGCCCGGCGGAGGGGGAACCGGGGCGGGCCCCGAGACCCCCGGGTGCGGACCCGGGTGGTGTGCCGCCGGCGCCCAGCCGGCGTGCGGTCCCTGCCCCGGCTGGTGGGGCGGCGGCAGCGGAGACCCCACTGCGTGCTGCATCCGTTGCCACTCCGTCTCGTACACACAACTGGCGCTGGCAGCGGGGGCGTGGCCCCGCTCGCCACCGAACGGTACCGTCCCCGGCCGTCGTTTGGTGAAACGGCCGGGGACGGTCAGAAGTGCCCCGCGGGCGAAGGAAGTCGGACGCGGCGAGCGGTCCGGGGGCCTACTGGCCGACTTCGCCGTAGGCGGCGAGCAGGACGGCCGGGTCCGGGCCCTCCAGGACGGTCGGCCTGGCCAGGCCGTCCAGGACGATGAAGCGCAGCAGGTCGCCACGGGACTTCTTGTCGACCTTCATCGCCTCCAGCAGCTTGGGCCACTGGTCGTAGCGGTAGTGCAGCGGCAGGCCGACCGATTCGAGGACGCTGCGGTGGCGGTCGGCCGTCGCGTCGTCCAAGCGGCCCGCGAGGCGGCCCAGTTCGGCGGCGAAGTGCATGCCGACCGCGACCGCGGCCCCGTGCCGCCACTTGTACCGCTCGTTCTTCTCGATGGCGTGGCCCAGCGTGTGACCGTAGTTCAGGATCTCCCGCCGGCCCGACTCCTTCAGGTCCGAGGAGACGACATCGGCCTTCACCCGGATCGACCGCTCGATCAGCTCGGACGTGTGCGGGCCCCCCGGGGTACGGGCGGCCTGCGGGTCCGCCTCGATCAGGTCCAGGATCACCGGGTCGGCGATGAACCCCGCCTTGATGATCTCGGCGAGGCCGGAGACGTAGTCGTGCACCGGCAGGGAGTCCAGCGCAGCCAGGTCGCACAGCACACCGGCCGGCGGGTGGAAGGCGCCGACCAGGTTCTTGCCCTCGGCGGTGTTGATGCCGGTCTTGCCGCCGACCGCCGCGTCGACCATGGCCAGCACGGTCGTGGGGACGGCGATCCAGCGCACCCCGCGCAGCCAGGTCGCGGCGACGAACCCGGCCAGGTCGGTGGTGGCGCCGCCGCCGACACCGACGACGACGTCGGTGCGGGTGAAACCGCTCTGGCCCAGCGCCTTCCAGCAGTAGGCGGCGACCTCGGCGGTCTTGGCCTCCTCCGCGTTGGGCACCTGGATCGCCACGGCCTCGTAGCCCTGGTCGGCCAGGTCGGCGCGCAGCGCCTCCCCGGTCTCCGCCAGCGCCTCCGGGTGGATCACGGCGACCCGCTTGGCCCGTGCCCCGATCAGCCCGGGCAGCTCGCCCAGGAGCTGCCGGCCCACCAGCACCTCGTAGGGGTCGGTGCCAGCGGTGCCGGCGACCTGGATCCGGGTGACTGCCTCGCTCATACCTGCTTCAACTCCAGTGCGTCCAGCGCCGCCTGCGCGACCTCTTCCGGAGTGCGGCCGTCCGTCGCGACGACGGCGGTGGCGACCTCCTCGTACAGGTGCCGGCGCGCCTCCATCAGCTCCCGCCACTGCTTGCGCGGGTTGACCGCGAGCAGCGGGCGGGCCACGTTCAGACCGGTGCGTTTGACGGCCTCCTCGACCTCCATCGAGAGGTACAGCACCCGCTGTCCGGCCAGCAGCGCGCGCGTGTCCGCGTCCAGGACCGCCCCGCCGCCCAGTGCGACGACGCCCCGGTGCTCGGCGAGCGCGGCCCGCACGGCGGCCTTCTCCAGGGCGCGGAAGGCGGCCTCGCCCTCGTCCACGAAGATCTCGGCGATGGTGCGGCCCCCGGCCGCCACGATGTCCTCGTCGGTGTCCCGGTAGCCGACGCCGAGGCGCTCGGCGAGCAGCAGGCCGACGGTGGACTTGCCCACGCCCATCGGCCCGACCAGGACGACCAGCGGCGTGCCGCTCACCGGATCGCCAGGTTGTCGAGGTACGACCGGACGTTGCGGCGGGTCTCCGGGACGGAGTCACCGCCGAACTTCTCGGCGACCGCGTCCGCGAGGACGAGCGCCACCATGGCCTCGGCGACGATGCCGGCCGCCGGGACGGCGGAGACGTCGGAGCGCTGGTGGTGGGCCTGGGCGGGCTCGCCGGTGGTGACGTCCACCGTCCTGAGGGCGCGCGGCACGGTGGCGATGGGCTTCATCGCCGCGCGCACCCGCAGCAGCTCACCGGTGCTGAGGCCGCCCTCGGTGCCGCCCGACCGGCCGGAGACGCGCCGGATGCCCTCCGGCGTGCCCACGATCTCGTCGTGGGCCTGGGAGCCGGGCACGCGGGCCAGTTCGAAGCCGTCGCCGATCTCGACGCCCTTGATCGCCTGGATGCCCATGAGCGCGCCGGCGAGGCGGGCGTCCAGCTTGCGGTCCCAGTGCACGTGCGAGCCGAGGCCGACCGGGACGCCGTAGGCCAGCACCTCGACCACGCCGCCCAGGGTGTCGCCGTCCTTGTGGGCCTGGTCGATCTCCGCGACCATCGCCTTGGAGGCGTCCGCGTCGAGGCAGCGCACCGGGTCGGCGTCGAGCTTGTCGACATCGGCCGGGGTGGGGTAGACGCCCCGCGGGGCCTTGACGGAGCAGAGTTCGACGACGTGGGAGACGATCTCGACGCCGGCCGTCTCCTTCAGGTACGACCGGGCGACCGCGCCCAGCGCCACCCGGGCCGCCGTCTCGCGGGCCGAGGCGCGCTCCAGGATCGGGCGGGCCTCGTCGAAGCCGTACTTCTGCATGCCCGCCAGGTCGGCGTGGCCGGGGCGGGGGCGGGTCAGCGGCGCGTTGCGGGCCAGGCCCGCCAGCACCTCGGGGTCGACCGGGTCGGCCGCCATGACCTGCTCCCACTTGGGCCACTCGGTGTTGCCCACCATGATCGCCACCGGGGAGCCCAGGGTCAGCCCGTGCCGGACCCCGCCGAGGAACGTGACCTCGTCGCGCTCGAACTTCATCCGCGCACCGCGGCCATAGCCGAGCCGCCGCCGCGCCAGGTGGTCCGCCACCATCTCCGTGGTGATCGGCACGCCGGCGGGAAGACCCTCCAGCGTCGCGACAAGTGCGGGACCGTGGGACTCCCCCGCGGTCAGCCAACGCAGCCTGCTCAACGGTGCTCCTCAGTGCTCGCGCCCGGTACTGCCCGCCGTACACGCGTCCTCGTGTACGGCGACGGCGCCGCCGGGTGCGCGACCCCGGTACGCCACCTCCGATCCTCCCACGTCCCGGGGCGCGGACCGGCCGCCGGTCCAGCAGGCGGACGGGTGCGGCGCGTCAGCGGGCCGCGAGCGCCTGCTCGCCGGCGTGCCGCATGGCCGCCAGGGGGCCCGGGGTGTGCCCGGTCATCTGCTCGAACTGGAGCACGGCCTGGTGGACCAGCAGGTCGAGGCCGCCGACCACGGCACCGCCGAACATGGACCAGCGAGCCGCGAGCTCGGTGGGCCAGGGGTCGTAGAGCACGTCGAAGAGGGTGGCGGGGCGTTCGGGTACGGCGGCGGCGAGGGCGTCCGTCGTGCCGACGGGCGTGGTGGCGATGACCAGCGGGGCGCGCAGGGCCTCGGCCGCGTCGGCCCAGTCCGCCGTGCGGACGTCCACGTCGAGCCGTTCGCCCCACTGCCGCATCTCGGCGGCGCGGGCCTCGCTGCGGACGTAGGCGACGACCTCGCCGGTGCAGATCCGGGCCAGTGCGGCGAGCGCGGAGGAGGCGGTGGCGCCGGCGCCGAGGACGGCGGCGGAGTCGACCTGTTCGATGCCGTGCTCGCGCAGGGCGGCCACCATGCCGGGGATGTCGGTGTTGTCGCCGAGCCGGCGGCCGTCCTCGGTGAGGACGAGCGTGTTGACCGCGTCGACCGAGGCGGCCGTTTCGCTGATCTCGTCCACCAGCGGGATGACCGCCCGTTTCAGCGGCATCGTCAGCGACAGCCCCGCCCACTCCGGACCGAGCCCGTCCAGGAAGCCGGGCAGGGCGGCCTCGTCCACGTCGAAGCGCTCGTACGACCAGCCGGTGAGGCCGGCCGCCTCGTACGCGGCCCGGTGCAGCACCGGGGAGAGGGAATGGGCGATCGGCGAACCGAGCACGGCGGCACGGCGGCCACCGACTACCCCTGACGCCATGGGCACCTGTCCTTGAGCTTCGATCCGGTGGACGCTCCGGGCGTCCGGTCCCCGTCGCCTGCCGACCGTCCACCGAAGCCCTGGGCCGATCCTACCGTCCTCGCGTCCTGGGGCCGGGCGACGGTCCGCCGGTGCCCGTCGCGCCCGCCGTCAGTTCTTCTTCCTCGCCTCGTTCCACTGGTTGACCAGCTCCTCGTGCTCCGCGAGCGTCTTCGTGAACTTGCTGGTCTTGCCGTCCATGGAGATGAAGTAGTACCAGCCGTCGTGGGTCGGGTTGAGCGAGCCCTTGAGCGCTTCCTCGCCGGGGTTGTCGATGGGGCCGGGCGGCAGTCCCTTGGTGAAGTAAGTGTTGTAGGGGCTGTTGTACCGGCGCAGCTCGGCGACGCTCAGGTCGATCTTGCTCTGGTTCTTCACGTAGTTGTACGTGGAGTCGAACTCCAGCCGCCCGTACGTCTGCGGGTTGTCCAGCTTGAGGCGGTTGTAGACGACCTCCGCCATCTTGCGGAAGTCGTCGTGGCTGGTGCCCTCGGCCTGCACCAGGCTCGCGACGGTGAGCACCTGCCAGGGGCTGTCCAGGCCGAGCACCTGGGCCTTCTTCTCCAGGCCCAGTCTCCGGTACTCGGCGGACGCCTGGGCGACCATCTTCCTCAGGACGGCTTCGGGCTTCTGCCCCTTGGCGACGGCGTAGCTGGACGGGTAGAGGAACCCTTCCAGCGGGTCCTTGAGATTCGGGTGGTCCGTCGCCCAGGCCGGCAGCCCGAGGTGCTTGTACTCCTTCTTCGCGACGCGCGCCGTGGTGCCCGCCGACACGCCGAGGCGCTTGTCGATCAGGGCGTACACCGCCGTGTTGCGAAGGCCCTCGGCGATGATCAGGTTGCTGCGGCTCTTCGGACTCAGCATCAGTTCCACCGCACTGGCGGCGGACATCTCCTTCTGGAGGGTGTACACACCGTCCTGGAGGGACTTGCCGTCAGGGTTGGCCTGGAGTGCGGAGACGAACGCGGCCGCGCTCTCGACGACGCCCGCATCCTTCAGCTTCTGGCCGATCTCCCAGCCGCCCGCGCCCTTGGGGATCTCGACCGTGACCTGCTCGCCGTTGCCGTTACCCGCGTAGTCCGGAGCCGTGCCGAAACGATTTTGGTAGAACTTGTAGCCGAAGTACCCGACGCCGCCGAGGCCGCCGCCGAACACCAGGACGACCACCATGCAGGCACAGCCGGTGCGCCGCTTCCTGCTCTTGACGGGCTTCTTGCCGCGCCGCTCACGCCGGCTCTGGAGCTCGTGCTCCTCCTCGCCGTCCTCGTCGCCGCCTCCCGCGAAGAAGGCGTGCTCCTCCTCGCCGGCCGCCTCCGGCTCGGGCTCCGGCTCGGGCTGCCGGCGGCCGGGCGGCTCCGGCGGCGGGTAGGCGTCCTCGGTCGGGTAGAAGTCGGGCTGCTCCGCGCCGTAGGCCACGGGCTGCTGGCCGTACGGGTCGCCGGGGTCGGCGGCGTAGGGCACGTGGCCGTGGGTGCCGGTCGCGTCCCAGCCGCCCTGGTGGAACGGCTGCTGGGTCTGGTGGGCGAAGCGCTGGTCGTACTCGGCGCCCGGTCCGTCGTGGTACTGGTGCTGCCGGTCGTCGTACCCGGGCTGGTGCTCCTGACTCCAGTCGCCGTGCTGCTGCTGTTCCTGGCTCCAGTCGCCGTGCTGCGGCGCCTGCGGATGGTGCTGCGGCTGGCCGCCGTAGGGAGACCGCGGGCCCGCCTGGGCCTGCCGTCCCCATCCGCCGTCCCCGTACAACGGGTCCTCCGGATGCCACGGTTCGGAGCCTTGGCCCCGGCCATACTCAGTCATCGATCCCCTAGAGCCGCGAGGCCGACGGTCACGCGGCCGGGGGCCGGCTTCCGCTCCGCCTCTTTCTGTGCCCCGGCTGTTCGAACACCGGCGCATCGCGCGGAACGTTACCGTATCGCGATCAGATGACCACTTCGACGCCTTCGCCGGGTGGTTCACCTGACACCCGTTCGGATTCCAGGGCCTGCTGCAAAATGATGACGGCGGCGGCCTGGTCGATGACCGCGCGGCCCTTCTTCGACCTCACGCCCGAGGCGCGCAGCCCCTGACTGGCCGTCACCGTCGTCATCCGTTCGTCCACCAGCCGCACCGTCACCGGCTTGAGGCCCCTCGCCAGCTCCTGGGCGAAGGCGCGGACCTTGACCGCGGCCGGGCCCTCGCCCCCCTTGAGGGAGCGAGGCAGGCCGACGACGACCTCGATCGGTTCGTACTCCTCCACCAGCTGACGCAGCCGGCGGTGGGCGGCGGGGACGTCCCGGCCCGGGACGGTCTCCACCGGGGTGGCGAGGATCCCGTCGGGGTCGCACGAGGCGACCCCGATCCGGGCGTCCCCGACGTCGATCGCGAGCCGACGTCCTCTGCGCATGTTCCGGCCGCTTCCTACTTGGCGGTCTCGGCGACCAGGCGCTCGACGGCGTCGACGGCCTCGCCGACGGCCGCCGGGTTCTGGCCGCCGCCCTGGGCGACGTCCGGCTTGCCGCCACCGCCGCCGCCGAGCGTCTTGGCGGCCGTGCGGACCAGGTCACCGGCCTTGAGGCCGCGCTCGCGGGCGGCCTCGTTGGTGGCGATGACCGTGAGCGGCTTGCCGTTGTTGACCGTGAACAGGGCCACGACGGCGGCCCGGCCGCCCTGGATGCGGCCGCGCACGTCCAGGACCAGCTTGCGCAGGTCGTCCGGGGTGGTGCCGTCCAGGACCCGGCCGGTGACCAGGGCCACGCCCCGCACGTCCTTGGCGGACTCGGCGAGACCGGCGGCGGCCTGGAGCACCTTCTCGGCGCGGAACTTCTCGATCTCCTTCTCGGCGTCCTTCAGCTTGCCGAGCATGGCGGAGACCTTCTCCGGCAGCTCCTCCGGGCGGCCCTTGAGCAGCTCGGTCAGCTGGTGGACGACCGTGTGCTCGCGGGCGAGGAAGTTGTAGGCGTCGACGCCGACCAGGGCCTCGATACGGCGCACACCCGAGCCGATGGAGGACTCGCCGAGCAGCTTGACCAGGCCCAGCTGGGCGGTGTTGTGCACGTGCGTGCCGCCGCACAGCTCCTTGGAGAAGTCGCCGATGGTCACGACCCGGACCCGCTCGCCGTACTTCTCGCCGAACTCGGCGATGGCGCCCTGCTTCTTGGCCTCGTCGATGCCCATGATGTCGGCGCGCACGTCGAGGTCGCGGGCGAGCACCTCGTTGATCTTCTGCTCGACGTCGGTCATCACGGCCGTCGGCACGGCGGACGGGGAGCCGAAGTCGAAGCGGAAGCGGCCGGGCTGGTTCTCGGAACCGGCCTGGGCGGCCGTCGGGCCGAGGGCGTCGCGCAGCGCCTGGTGGGTGAGGTGGGTGGCCGAGTGGGCGCGGGCGATGGCCATACGGCGGCGGGCGTCGATGGCGGCGTGGGCCTTGGCGCCGACGGTCACCTCGCCGACCTGGACGACGCCCTTGTGGACGTACACGCCCGGGACCGGCTTCTGGCAGTCGCGGACCTCGATGACGGCACCGGAGTCGACCCTGATCCGGCCGGTGTCGCCGATCTGGCCGCCGCCCTCGGCGTAGAACGGGGTGCGGTCCAGGACGACCTCGACCTCGTCGCCCTCGGTGGCGGCCGGCGAGGAGACACCGTTGACGAGGATGCCGACGATCGTGGACTCGCCCTCGGTGTCGGTGTAGCCGATGAAGTCGGTCTCGCCGGCGGCGTCGGCGATCTCGCGGTAGGCACCGAGGTCGGCGTGGCCGGTCTTCTTGGCCTGGGCGTCGGCCTTGGCGCGCTCCCGCTGCTCCTTCATCAGGCGGCGGAAGCCCTCCTCGTCCACGGAGAGGCCCTGTTCGGCGGCCATCTCCAGGGTGAGGTCGATCGGGAAGCCCCAGGTGTCGTGGAGCAGGAAGGCCTTGTCGCCGGGCAGGACGGCGGAGCCGGCGGCCTTGGTCTCGGTGACGGCGGTGTCGAGGATGTTGGTGCCGGCCTTCAGCGTCTTGAGGAAGGCGTTCTCCTCGGCGACGGCGACCTTCTCGATGCGCTCGCGGTCGGTGACCAGCTCGGGGTACTGCTGGCCCATCATCCGGATCACGATGTCGATGAGGTCCTTGACGACCGGTCCGGTGGCCCCGAGCAGACGCATGTTGCGGATGGCGCGGCGCATGATGCGGCGCAGCACGTAGCCACGGCCCTCGTTGCCGGGCGTGACGCCGTCACCGATGAGCATGGTGGCGGTGCGCATGTGGTCGGTGACCACGCGCAGGGAGACGTCCGAGGTGTGCGAGTCGCCGTAGTGGACACCGGTCAGCTCGGTGGCGCGCTTGATGACCGCCATGGAGGTGTCGATCTCGTACATGTTCTGCACGCCCTGCAGAATCATGGCGAGCCGCTCCAGGCCGAGGCCCGTGTCGATGTTCTTGCTCGGCAGGTCCCCGAGGATCTCGAAGTTGTCCTTGCCGGTGCCCTCGCCGCGCTCGTACTGCATGAAGACGAGGTTCCAGATCTCCACGTACCGCTCGTCGTTGACGGCGGGGCCGCCCTCGACGCCGAACTCGGGGCCGCGGTCGTAGTTGATCTCGGAGCAGGGGCCGCAGGGGCCGGGGACGCCCATGGACCAGAAGTTGTCCTTCATGCCCAGGCGCTGGATGCGCTCCTTGGGCACGCCGACGACCTCGTGCCAGATCTGCTCGGCCTCGTCGTCGTCCTGGTAGACGGTGATCCACAGGCGCTCGGGGTCGAGGCCGTAACCGCCCTTGTCCTGGGGGCTGGTGAGCAGCTCCCAGGCGAGCTTGATGGCGCCTTCCTTGAAGTAGTCGCCGAAGGAGAAGTTGCCGCACATCTGGAAGAACGTGCCGTGGCGCGTGGTCTTGCCGACCTCTTCGATGTCGGGCGTGCGCACGCACTTCTGCACGCTGGTGGCGCGCGGGAACGGCGGCTTGACCTCACCCAGGAAGTAGGGCTTGAAGGGCACCATGCCGGCGGGGACGAGGAGCAGAGTCGGGTCGTCCGCGATGAGCGACGCCGAAGGGACGACGGTGTGCCCGCGCTCCTCGAAGAAGCTCAGCCAGCGGCGGCGAATCTCGGCCGACTCCATCAGTGGTCCTCATTCCGGTTGTACGAGTACGTCGTGTTCTCGATGTACTGCGGGTTGCTGCGGTTGTTCTCTATGGCGGCATACCGCCGGGACGCCGTGAGTCCGGGGCTCTCCTGGATGCCGAGCGCCTCCTCCAGCTCGGCCTCCCGCTGGGCCATGTTGTCGCGGACGTCGAGCGCGAAGCCGACCGCGCGGTCCTTCAGCCGCTGACCGGTCTCCAGGGCCTTGTTCGCCGCGGTGGCGGCCAGGCTCTCCGGGGTCAGTTGCTTCAGCTTGCGGTTGACCTTGGTGGTGGCCCACACACCGGCGGCGACACCCGTGGTGAACCAGAACGTACGGCGGAACATCGCTCGGTCTCAGTCCTTACTTCCGCTTGCGCCGTGCGGCGGGGACCGTCCGGCCCACGATCACGGTACGCCGGGGCGACTTCCCCGGCACGTCCTCCTCCTTGCGGCCGCCGAGCGCCCGGCGGACGCCGTAGCCGAAGGCCGCGACCTTCACCAGCGGGCCGCCGAAGGTGGAGGCGACGGTGGTGGACAGCGCGGAGGCGTTCGACGTCACCTCCTGCACGTCGGAGGCGATCGCGTCGACCCGGTCGATCTGCGTCTGCGCGGAGCGCACCGCCTGGGAGGCGTCGGCGAGCAGCGGGACCGCCTGATCGGTCACGTCCGCCACGAGCTTGGTGGTCGCCTTGAGCGTCTGGGCCAGCCTCGCCAGTGCGACGGCGAGGAAGGAGACCAGGATCGCCCAGAAGACGGCCACCAGGATCCCGGCCACCTCACCACCGGACACTGTGCGCACCCGCTCCCTGAAACGTGCTCTGAACATCTGAACCATGCAAAAGCAGTGTCCCGAGCCTATCGCGCCGGGGCGGAGGCTCCGTACCGGATTACCGGGTGCAGCGGGCGGGGTTGCGGGAAGCGATTGTACGCGGTGAACACGGTTCAGTACGCTCCGTGTCCCATGCGAGGTCCTCACAGCCCCGGCTCCCGGGCGGACGGCGATCCGCCCCTCGAACTCACCGCTTTCGTCGGGCGCTCGGCCGAGGCGGCCGGGCTGACGGCGGCGCTCGGCCAGGCACGGCTGGTGACCGTGACCGGGGTGGGCGGGGTCGGCAAGTCCCGGCTGGCCGCACGGGTGGCGGCGCGCTGGGCGTCCACCGGCCGGGCGGACGCCCCGGTCCTGGGGCGGGTGGAGCTGGCGGCGGTGCGGGACCCGCAGTTCGTGGAGTACGCGGCCGTGGAGGCGCTGGGGCTGACCGACCACACGACGCGTCTGCCCCGTCAGACGCTGCTGGAGCATCTGGCCGGGCGGCGGGCGCTGTTGGTGCTGGACGGCTTCGAGCACCTGGTGGCCGCCTGTGCCGAGCTGACGGCGGAGCTGCTGCGCAGGCTCCCGGAGCTGCGGGTGCTGGCCGTCGGCCGGCGCCCGCTCGGTCTCGCGGGCGAGCGGCTGTTCCCGCTGGCGCCGCTCGGCGAGGACGAGGCGGTGGAGCTGTTCACGGACCGGGCGCGGGCGCAGGGCGTGCCGGTGGCCGACGGCGCCGAGGTGCGGGAGCTGTGCCGGCGGCTGGAGGGCATCCCGCTGGCTCTGGAGCTGGCGGCCGGGCGGCTGCGGGCGCTGTCCCCGGCGCAGTTGCTGCGGCGCCTGGACGACCGGTTCCGGCTGCTGACCGGTGGGGGCCGGGACGTCCTCCCCCGCCACCAGACGCTGCGCACGGCGATCGGCTGGAGCCACGAGCTGTGCTCGCCGGCCGAACGGCTGCTGTGGGCACGGCTGTCGGTGTTCGCGCACTCCTTCGACCTGGAGGCGGCCGAGTACGTGTGCAGCGGGGACGGGCTGGCCGCCGACGACGTGCTGGACGTGCTGTCGGAGCTGCTGGTCCAGTCGGTGGTCTGCCGTGAGGAGACCCCGGCGGGCCCGCGCTACCGGATGCTCGACACCGTCCGGGCCTACGGCGCCGAGTGGCTGGAGGCGACCGGGGACGCGGGCCGGCTGCGCAGACGGCACCGCGACTGGTACCTGGGCCTCGCCACCATGTGCGAGCTGGACTGGTTCTCGCCCCGGCAGCGTGAGGTGGCCGCGCGGGTCGAGGCGGAGCTGCCGAACCTGCGGACCGCGCTGGAGTTCTGCCTGACCGAGCCGGAGGAGGCGCACCTCGGCCAGCATCTGGCGGGTTCGCTGTGGTTCTGCTGGGTGGGGTGCGGCCGGCTCGCGGAGGGGCGGCGGTGGCTGGAGCGCGGCCTGGAGCTGGACTCGGAGTACGAGCGGTCCCGGCTGAAGGCGCTGTGGGTGCTCGGCTACGTGGCGGTCCTCCAGGGCGACGCCGTACCGGCGCTGCGGGCCCTGCGGATGTGCCGCGAGCAGGCGGAACGGTCCGCCGATCCGGCGGCGGTGGCGTACGCCGAGCACCGCACCGGCTGCCTGGCCCTGGTCACGGACGACCTGGCCCGCGCGGAGACGCTGCTGCGGTCGGCGCTGGACCGCTACCGGGAGATCGGCGAGCTGAACAGCAACGTCCTGATGGGCCAGGTGGAACTCGCCATGGCGCGGGCCTTCCAGGGGGACCTGCCGGACGCGGTGCGGCTGTGCGAGGACGTGCGCCGGGTGTGCGAGGACCACGGGGAGCGGTGGGCGCGGTCGTACGCCCTGTTCGTGCTGGCGTACGCGGCCTGGCAGGGCGGTGACGCGGCCCGCGCGCGGGAGCTGCTGACGGACTGCCTGGACAACGCCCACGGCTTCCACGACCTGCTGGGCACGGTGCTGTCGATCGAGCTGCTGGCCCTGGTGACGGTGACGCAGGGCGACCCGGTGGAGGCGGCGGTGCTCCAGGGCGCCGCCGGACGGATGTGGCCGTCGGTCGGGCTGCCGCTGTTCGGCTCGGCCTACTACAACGCGCCGCACGAGCACTGCGAGACGGCGGCCCGGGAGGCGCTGGGCGACGAGCGGTACGAGGAGTGGGTGCGCCGGGGGGCGCGGCTGGACCGGGAGAGCGCGGTCGCCCGTGCGCTGCGGAAGGACGGACGGCCGCTGCCGGCGCTGCCCGCGCCGCGGGGCCCGGTCCCGCGCACCCGCCCCGGACAGCGCGAACCCGCCGCCTCGCCCACCCGGAAGGGCGGGGAGACGGCGGGCTGAGGAAGTACGCCGTGACGAGGGTCAGCGGGCGTAGTACTCGACGACGAGCTGCTCGTCGCAGATGACCGGAACTTCCTTGCGGTTCGGCTCGCGGTCCAGGCGGAACGCCAGGGCCTTGAGGTTCACCTGCAGGTAGCGCGGGATCTCGCCGTCGGGGGCGAAGCCACCCTCACGGGCGATCTGGAACAGCGTCTTGTCCTTGGAGCGGTCGCGGACCTGCACGACGTCGTCCGGACGGACACGGAAGGACGGCTTGTCGACCTTCTGGCCGTTGACCTGGATGTGGCCGTGCACGACCATCTGGCGGGCCTGGTAGATCGTGCGGGCGATGCCCGAACGCAGGACCAGCGCGTCGAGGCGGCGCTCCAGCTCCACGATCAGGGCCTCGCCGGTCTTGCCCTGGACCTTGGACGCACGCTCGTAGGCGCGCACCAGCTGGCGCTCGGAGATGTCGTACTGAGCGCGCAGGCGCTGCTTCTCCAGCAGACGGACCTTGTAGTCCGAGTTCTGCTTGCGGCCGCGGCCGTGCTCACCCGGCGGGTAGGGGCGGGCCTCGAAGTACTTGACGGCCTTCGGGGTCAGCGCGATGCCGAGGGCACGCGACTTCTTGACCTTGGGGCGGGACTGGTTCGCCACTGTCTTTCGTCTCTTTCGTAGTGTTCGGCTCGTCAGTGTTCAGGGAGGTCGCATCCGCAGCCGGGAAAACCCACCGGGTCCGCAGGGGACCTGACGGGCAGCCGCTTCCCTGGTCTGGGCACATACGTGCAGCACGCGAGTGGCCCACCGACCGCTCCCGGGGCTCCGGGGTGGTGGTGGGCTGCCCGCGACACCGTTCGACGGTGCGCGACGCTCCTGGAGCCGGTCCGCGAGGGACCGGGTCTCCGGCCGGCTGTCCCGCTCTGACAGCACGGGACTCAGCACTTCGGGGCAGTCTACAGGGTGCTCAGGACCGCTTGCGACCGAGGCGCTTGCGGGTCCACTCCACGGCGTCCGCGTACCTCGCCTCGGCGCCGTGCCGGCCCGGCGTGTAGTACTCGCGGTCCTTCAGGGCGTCCGGGGCGTACTGCTGCTCGGCGATGCCCTCCGGCAGGTCGTGCGGGTACACGTACCCCTGGGCGTGGCCGAGCTTGGCCGCGCCCTTGTAGTGCCCGTCGCGCAGGTGCGGCGGCACCGGTCCCGCCAGGCCCTTGCGCACGTCCTCCAGGGCGGCGCCGATCGCGGTGGTCGCGGCGTTGGACTTGGGGGCGAGGGCCAGGGCGATCGTGGCGTGGCTGAGGGTGAGCGCGGCCTCCGGGAAGCCGATCATGGCGACGGCCTGGGCGGCGGCCACGGCGATGGGCAGCGCGTTCGGGTCGGCGAGGCCGATGTCCTCGCTGGCGGAGATCATCAGGCGGCGGGCGATGAACCGGGGGTCCTCGCCGGCCTCGATCATGCGGGCCAGGTAGTGCAGGGCCGCGTCGACGTCGGAGCCGCGGATGGACTTGATGAGGGCGCTGGCGACGTCGTAGTGCTGGTCGCCGTCGCGGTCGTACTTCACGGCGGCCCGGTCGACCGTCTGCTCCAGCGTCCGCAGGCTGATCGCGTCCTCGCCCTGGTCCAGCGCGGACCCGGCGGCGGCCTCCAGGGCGGTCAGGGCGCGGCGGGCGTCGCCGCCGGCGATGCGGAGCAGGTGCTCCTCGGTGTCCTCGGGGAGGGCGACGGCCTCCTTGAGGCCGCGTTCGTCGCTCAGCGCGCGGCGGAGCAGCGAGCGGATGTCGTCGTCGGTGAGCGGTTCGAGGGTGAGCAGGAGGGAGCGGGAGAGCAGCGGGGAGATCACCGAGAAGTACGGGTTCTCCGTGGTGGCCGCGATCAGGGTCACCCAGCGGTTCTCCACGGCCGGCAGCAGGGAGTCCTGCTGGGCCTTGCTGAAGCGATGGATCTCGTCCAGGAAGAGGACGGTCTCCTTGCCGAAGGCGCCGGTGGCGCGGCGGGCGCCGTCGATGACCGCGCGGACCTCCTTGACGCCCGCGGTGATCGCGGACAGCTCCACGAACCGCTTGTTCGTCGCCTTGGAGACGACGTAGGCCAGGGTGGTCTTGCCGGTGCCGGGCGGGCCCCACAGGATCACCGAGGACGGGCCGGCCGGGCCGCCGTTGCCCTCGCCGACCAGCCGGCGCAGCGGGGAGCCGGGCCCGAGCAGGTGCTGCTGGCCGACGACCTCGTCGAGGGTGCGCGGGCGCATGCGTACGGCCAGGGGGCTGGCCGCCGGATCCTTCTCCTGGCGGTCTTCTGCTGCTGCGGTGAAGAGGTCGGGTTCCACGCTGAAACCCTAGAACACCGCACTGACAATCCGGCCGGGACCGTCAGCTGGTCCAGAAGTCCCACCAGCGGGTGAGGACGAGCATGCCGATGACGCCGACGTGCACGACCGGCAGCACCCAGGTGAACTCGCCGAAGAAGGACCTCAGCCAGCGCGGGGACGGCAGGAGGCCGTTGCGGACGTTGAAGGAGGTGACGTACCAGAACATGGTGATCGTGGCGACCCAGGCCAGCGAGCACCACAGGCACAGCGCGTTGATCCGGTACAGGGACTGGAACTGCAGCCAGGTGCAGAAGGCCACGCCGAAGAGCGTGCCGAAGTTGAAGGTCAGCCAGTACCAGCGCGGGAACCGGGCGCGGGCCAGCAGGCTCATGCCGACGCAGACGACGATGCCGTAGGCGACGAGGCCGAGCATCGGGTTGGGGAAGCCGAAGGCGGCGGCCTGCTTGCTCTCCATGACGCTGCCGCAGGAGACGACCGGGTTGAGGCTGCACCCGGGGGTGAACGTCTTGCCGGCGACCTTGGCTTCGAGCAGCTTGAACTTGTCGATCGTGATGACCCAGGCGGCCAGCAGTCCGGCAGCGCCGGTGATCACCAGCAGGATGGCGAAGGCGCGGCTGCCGCCCACCGCGCGCGGGGCGTCGGCGGCGCGCTCCGGGCCGGGCTCCGTGGAGACGTCTTTGACTGTCGTCTTGCTCATCACGCCGATTCCGTCACTCGAGACTCGGACCATCTTCGGGCACGGGTCATTGTGCCGCACACGCGTGTGTGCGCACCGTTCGCTCCGCATAAGGATGTGCGTACGACGGGTACCGCCCGCTCGGTTCCGGACAGCGCCGGCCGCCTCGCGCCCCTGGTACGGCGAAGGCGCCGGACGCCCCCTCGGGGAGGGCGTCCGGCGCCCACGCGCGCGCGTGCCGTCAGCCGAGCCGCGCTTCCAGCTCGGCCACGATCTCGTTCACGCCGATCGCCGCCTGCTCGCCGGACTCCATGTCCTTGAGCTGGACGACGCCCTCGGCGAGGTCGCGCTCACCGGCGACGACCGCGTACCGGGCGCCCGACCGGTTGGCGTTCTTCATGGCGCCCTTCAGCCCCTTGCCGCCGTACGCGAAGTCCGCCGCGATGCCGACCTTGCGCAACTCGGTGACCTTGGCGAACAGCACCCGGCGGGCCTCCTCGCCGAGCGGGACGGCGTAGACGCTGGTCGGCGCCGGGATGTCGAGTTCCACGCCCTCGGCCTCCAGCGCGAGGACCGTGCGGTCGACGCCCAGGGCCCAGCCGACGGACGGCAGCGCGGGGCCGCCGATCATCTCGGACAGGCCGTCGTACCGCCCGCCGCCGCCCACCGCGGACTGCGAGCCGAGGCCGTCGTGCACGAACTCGAAGGTGGTGCGGGTGTAGTAGTCCAGGCCGCGCACCAGCTTCGGGTCGTCCTCGAAGGAGACGCCCGCGGCGGTGATCAGTTCGCGGACCTCCTCGTGGTACGCCTTGCACGCGTCGCACAGGTAGTCGCGCAGCAGCGGGGCGCCGGTGAGCTGCTTCTGGACCGACTCGCGCTTGTCGTCGAGGACCCGGAGCGGGTTGATGTCGATGCGGCGGCGCGTGTCCTCGTCCAGGTCCAGGCCGCGCAGGAACTCCTGGAGCGCCGTCCGGTAGACCGGGCGGCACTCCTTGTCGCCGAGGCTGTTCAGCAGGATGCGGAAGTCGCGCAGGCCCAGCGAGCGGTACGCCTGGTCGGCCAGGATGATCAGCTCGGCGTCGAGTGCCGGGTCCTCGGCGCCGATCGCCTCCGCGCCAACCTGGGAGAAGTGCCGGTAACGGCCCTTCTGGGGACGCTCGTAGCGGTAGTAGGAGCCGGAGTACCAGAGCTTGACCGGGAGGTTGCCCGACTTGTGCAGGCTGGCCTCCAGGGCCGCGCGCAGCACGGACGCCGTGCCCTCGGGACGCAGGGCGAGCCTGTCGCCGCCCTTGGTCTCGAAGGCGTACATCTCCTTGGTCACGATGTCGGTGGACTCGCCGACGCCGCGGGCGAAGAGTTCGACGTTCTCGAAGCCGGGGGTCTCGATGTAGCCGTAGCCGGAGTTGCGCAGCGGGGCGGCGATCGCCTCACGGACCGCCAGGTACTTCGCCGAGTCCGGCGGGATCAGGTCGTAGGTGCCCTTGGGGGCCTGGAAGGTGCTCACGGAAGGTCTCTCGTCACATTCCTCGTCGGGGAGCCTCGGCGGCGCCGCGATCTTGGCGGCCCGCGGCCACTTCCCGCAGATAGGGGTTGGTGGCGCGCTCCTGGCCGATGGTCGTCTGGGGACCGTGGCCGGACAGCACCACGGTGGAGTCGTCGAGGGGCAGGCACACACTGGCCAGCGACCGCAACATGTCCTCCATGGATCCGCCCGGCAGGTCGGTGCGTCCGATGGAGCCGGCGAACAGCAGGTCCCCGGAGAAGAACACCGACGGGACGTCGGCGGTCTCGGGCATCCGGAAGGTCACCGACCCCTTGGTATGGCCCGGCGCGTGCGCGACGGAGAACTCCAGGCCCGCCAGGCCGAGGGTGGCGCCGTCCGTCAGCTCCTTGACGTCGTCCGGCTCCCCCACGGTCAGCTCGCCCATCAGCGGCATGCCGATGGAACGGCCGAGCGCCTTCTCGGGGTCGCTCAGCATGTACCGGTCCTCGGGGTGGATCCAGGCCGGGACGTCGTGCGCCCCGCAGACGGGGACGACCGAGGCGACATGGTCGATGTGGCCGTGGGTGAGGACGACGGCGACGGGCTTGAGCCGATGCTTGCGCAGTGCTTCCTCGACGCCGTCGGCGGCCTGGTGGCCGGGGTCGATGATCACGCACTCCTCACCGGCGGCGGGGGCGACGAGATAACAGTTCGTCCCCCAGGCCCCGGCGGGGAACCCGGCAATGAGCACGATCGTCCTTCGTTGTGTCGATTACAGGCGGCTTCCGTCGGAGTCAGAGCCTACCGGCGCTGCCGTTTCCTCAGCGAACCCATATACGGTACGGGGCTACACGCAGCGGTCGGAGCACCAGCACGCACGCGTACCGCCCGACACACGACACGCATGAGGAGACAACCCGGTGGTCAGCCAGGAGCAGCGGCGGCGTCAGCTCGCCCGGGAGAAGTTCTTGCGGCAGCAGCAGCGGCGCACCGAGGCGCGGCGCAAGGCCCGCCTGCGCAACTCCGTGATCGCGTCGGTACTGGGCGTGGTCGTGATCGGCGGTGTCGCCCTGTACACGACCGGGGCGCTGAAGGACGACGGCGGCAAGAAGGAGAACGCGAGCGCCGAGGTCACCCCGGGCGCCAGCCCGAGCGCGGCGCCGACCAGCAAGGCCCCGGACCCGTGCGCGAAGCCGGCGGCCGGCTCGGTGGAGAAGCTGAGCTGGAAGAAGGAGCCGGCGATGACGATCGACACGTCGGCGGCGTACACGCTGAAGCTCGCGACGACGTGCGGTGACATCGGCATCGCGCTGAAGACGGCGGCGGCCCCGCACACGGTGAACTCGTTCGACTTCCTCGCGGGCAAGGGCTACTTCGACCACACCAAGTGCCACCGCCTGACCACCCAGGGCATCTACGTCCTGCAGTGCGGCGACCCGCAGGGCACCGGCATGGGCGGTCCGGGCTACACGCTCCCGGACGAGAACCTCAAGGACAAGAGCCTGAAGAACAACATCTACCCGGCGGGCACGGTGGCGATGGCCAACACCGGCCAGAAGCACACCGGCGGCAGCCAGTTCTTCCTCGTCTACAAGGACAGCCAGCTGCCGCCGAGCTACACCCCGTTCGGCACGATCGACGCGGCGGGCATGAAGGTGCTGAACAAGATCGCCGCGGCCGGCGAGAGCACGGGCGCCGGTGACGGTGCGCCGAACGCGACGGTCGTGATCAACAAGGCGACCGTCAGCAAGTCCTGAGGCCGCCCGGCACCAAGTCCTGAGGTCAACGGGGGCCGGGAACGGCCGACTGCCGAATTTCGGTCGCGCTGGATGCGGACAGGCAACCCGCTGGTCGCCTATGTTGGCCGTGACGAAACTGTGGACGATGCCCGGGGGCGCTGAGGCCCGCGCAGGCATCATGTGGAGGAGGCGCTGTGAGCAGCGACCCGTGGGGCCGCGTCGACGAGACGGGGACCGTGTACGTGCGTACGGCCGACGGCGAGAAGGTCGTCGGTTCCTGGCAGGCCGGCTCCCCCGAGGAGGCGCTTGCCTACTTCGAGCGCAAGTACGAGGGCCTGGTTGTCGAGATCGGCCTCCTCGAGAAGCGAGTGCGGACCACCGACCTGTCGGCGAAGGACGCGCAGGCCGCGATCGACCACCTGCGCGAGCAGGTGGACGCGCACCACGCGGTCGGCGACCTGGAGGCGCTGCGGGGGCGGCTGGACAAGCTGGTCGCGACCGTCGAGGCGCGCCGCGAGGAGCGCAAGCAGCAGCGGGCCCGGCAGTCCGACGAGGCCCGCAAGGCCAAGGAGGACCTGGTCGCCGAGGCCGAGCAGCTGGCGCAGTCCGACCAGTGGCGGGCCGCCGGAGAGCGGCTGCGGGCGCTGGTGGACACGTGGAAGGGCCTGCCGCGCCTGGACCGCAAGTCCGACGACGAGCTGTGGCACCGCTTCTCGCACGCCCGGTCGGCGTTCTCCAAGCGCCGCAAGGGTCACTTCGCGCAGCTGGACGCGCAGCGCGAGGAGGCCCGCCGGACCAAGGAGCGGCTGGTCGCGGAGGCCGAGGCGCTGTCGGACTCGACGGACTGGGGTCCCACGGCCGCCCGGTACCGCGAGCTGATGGCGGAGTGGAAGGCCGCGGGCCGCGCCCAGCGCGAGCACGAGGACGACCTGTGGAACCGCTTCCGCGGCGCCCAGGACGTGTTCTTCGCCGCCCGCAGCTCGGTCTTCGCCGAGCGGGACGCGGAGCAGTCGGAGAACCTGAAGCTGAAGGAGGAGCTGGCCGAGGAGGCCGAGAAGCTCCTGCCGGTCACCGACCTGAAGGCCTCGCGGGCCGCCTTCCGCTCGATCAACGAGCGCTGGGAGGCCATCGGTCACGTCCCGCGGGACGCGCGGCCGAAGGTCGAGGGCCGGATGCACGCCGTCGAGCGGGCGATCCAGGAGGCCGAGGAGGCCGAGTGGCGCCGGACGAACCCGGAGGCACGCGCGCGTGCGGAGGGTCTGACCGGTCAGCTCCAGGCCGCCGTGGACAAGCTGAAGGCGCAGATCGAGCAGGCGCGCGCCCAGGGCAACAACGCCAGGGCCGACAAGCTGGAGAAGGAACTGGAGGGCCGTCAGGCGCTCCTGGACCAGGCGCTGAAGGGCCTTCAGGAGTTCGGCGGCTGACCCTGCCCGTCGCATGGCGAAGGGCCCCGTACGAGGCGTACGGGGCCCTTCCCCTGTGCGGGGCGCGGCGCCCGGCCGGAGCCGTCCTACGAGCGGGTGCGGCCGGAGGTCACGCGGTAGACGTCGTACACGCCCTCCACGCCCCGGACGGCCTTCAGGACGTGGCCGAGGTGCTTCGGGTCGCCCATCTCGAAGGTGAAGCGGGAGGTGGCCACGCGGTCGCGGGACGTCTGGACGGCCGCCGACAGGATGTTGACGTGCTGGTCGGACAGGACCCGGGTGACGTCCGAGAGCAGCCGGGAGCGGTCCAGCGCCTCGACCTGGATGGCGACCAGGAAGACCGAGGACTGGGTGGGCGCCCACTCGACGTCCAGAATGCGCTCGGGCTCACGGGACAGGGAGTCCACGTTGACGCAGTCGCTGCGGTGAACCGATACGCCGCTGCCGCGCGTGACGAAACCGATGATCGGGTCGCCGGGCACGGGCGTACAGCAGCGGGCCAGCTTGACCCACACGTCCTCGACGCCCTTGACGACGACGCCCGGGTCGGCGCTGGAGCGGCGCTTGCGGCCCCGGGTGCGGGACGGCGGGACCGTCTCGTCGATCTCCTCGGTGGCGGCCTCCTCGCCGCCGAGGGCCTGGACGAGCTTCTGCACGATGTTCTGCGCGGAGACGTGGCCCTCGCCGATCGCCGCGTACAGCGCGGAGATGTCCGAGTAGCGCATCTCGTGCGCGAGCGTGACGAGCGAGTCGCCGGTGAGGATCCGCTGGATCGGCAGGTTCTGCTTGCGCATGGCCCGCACGATGGCGTCCTTGCCCTGCTCGATCGCCTCGTCCCGGCGCTCCTTGGAGAACCAGGCACGGATCTTGTTGCGCGCCCGCGGTGACTTGACGAAGCCGAGCCAGTCCCGGGACGGGCCGGCGCCGGCCGCCTTGGAGGTGAAGACCTCCACCAGGTCGCCGTTGTCCAGGGTGGATTCGAGCGGTACGAGACGGCCGTTGACCCGCGCCCCTATGGTGCGGTGGCCGACCTCGGTGTGGACGGCGTACGCGAAGTCCACCGGGGTGGCACCCGCCGGCAGCGCGATGACGTCGCCCTTGGGGGTGAAGACGAAGACCTCGTTGCGGGACAGGTCGAAGCGCAGGGACTCCAGGAACTCGCTCGGGTCCTCGGTCTCCTTCTGCCAGTCCAGCAGCTGCCGCAGCCAGGCCATGTCGTTGAGGTGGTCGTCCTTGCCCTTGCCGGACGACTTCGGCACGTCGGTGCGGACCTTGGAGGCACCGGCCACGGCCTCCTGCTTGTACTTCCAGTGCGCGGCGATGCCGTACTCGGCGCGGCGGTGCATGTCGAAGGTGCGGATCTGCAGCTCGACCGGCTTGCCGTTGGGTCCGATGACCGTCGTGTGCAGCGACTGGTACATGTTGAACTTGGGCATCGCGATGTAGTCCTTGAACCGGCCGGGGACCGGGTTCCATCGCGCGTGCACCGTGCCGAGGGCGGCGTAGCAGTCGCGGACCGTGTCGACGAGGACGCGGATGCCCACCAGGTCGTAGATCTCGGCGAAGTCGCGGCCCCGCACGATCATCTTCTGGTAGACGCTGTAGTAGTGCTTCGGGCGGCCGGTGACGGTCGCCTTGATGCGGGCGGCGCGCAGGTCGGCCTGGACCTCGTCGGTCACTATGGCCAGGTACTCGTCACGCTTCGGCGCCCGCTCGGCCACCAGCCGTACGATCTCGTCGTACATCTTGGGGTAGAGGATCGCGAACGCGAGGTCCTCCAGCTCCCACTTGATGGTGTTCATGCCCAGGCGGTGGGCGAGCGGCGCGTAGATCTCCAGCGTCTCGCGCGCCTTCTTCTCCTGCTTCTCGCGCTTGAGGTAGCGCATGGTGCGCATGTTGTGCAGGCGGTCGGCGAGCTTGATGACCAGGACGCGGGGGTCCTTGGCCATGGCGACGACCATCTTGCGCACCGTCTCGGCCTGCGCGGCCTCGCCGAACTTGACCTTGTCCAGCTTGGTGACGCCGTCGACGAGCAGGGCCACGACGTCGCCGAAGTCGCGGCGCAGGTCCTCCAGCCCGTACTCGGTGTCCTCGACGGTGTCGTGCAGCAGCCCGGCCATCAGCGTGGCCGGGTCCATGCCGAGCTCGGCGAGGATGGTGGTGACGGCGAGCGGGTGCGTGATGTACGGGTCACCGCTCTTGCGCTTCTGGCCGCGGTGCCAGCGTTCGGCGACCTGGTAGGCGCGTTCGATCTGGCGCAGCGTGGAGTTCTCGATCTTGGGGTCGTTGCTGCGCACTATCCGCAGCAGCGGCTCCAGGACCGGGTTGTACGGGTTCGCGCGCTGGACGCCGAGGCGGGCGAGGCGGGCCCGGACGCGGTTGGAGGAGCCGGTGCGGGTGGGCGGCGTGGCCGGCTGGCGGACCACGGGCGGCTGTGCCGGGCGCTCGGTAGGGGCCGGCTTGGGGCGCGCGGACTCGCCGCTCTTCTCGACGGGCGCGGACTGGGCGCGCTGGACCGTCCCGCGGGTGTCGTTCTTCACGTGGGAAGCGTTCGGCGCGGGCTTCGCCGCGGCGGCCGAGGCGGGCTCGGGCTTGGCGGCGGTCAGTGGCTGGGCCTCGTCTGGCAAGAGGGCTCCTCGTGCGCGATCCGGGTCCCCCGGTCAGGCTCCGGAAACCCCATGGTAGCGATCCGGCGCCCGGTCATCCCCCGCAGGCGGATGTGAGGACCGTGTACCCCCGCAACGCGGGAGGCCACCTGGGGATTCCGGGAGGTGTCCTCGGGGGGGTCTCCGGGTGTGCGGCGCGTGTCCGTACGGCGACGGCGGCCGCGGTGCGGGCGTGGCGCTACGACGACGGCCGCCCCGGTGTTCCCGGGGCGGCCGTCGCGCCGTGCGGACCGGTCGGACCTGACCGGCGTAGCTGGTTCTGGTCGTCAGACCTGTCAGACCTGGAGGAGGGCCGTGAGCGGGGCTCCGGCGAGGGCCGGCTCCAGCCGGGAGCGGCCGTCCAGGAAGCCCAGCTCCATCAGGACCGCGAGGCCGGCGACCTCGGCGCCCGCGCGGTGGATGAGCTGGACCGCGGCCTCGGCGGTGCCGCCGGTGGCCAGGACGTCGTCCACGATCAGGACGCGGTCGCCGGCGACGAGGTCCTCCGCGTGCACCTCGATCTCCGCCGAGCCGTACTCCAGGTCGTACGCCTGGCGCAGGGTGGCCCCGGGCAGCTTGCCCGCCTTGCGGACGGGGATGAAGCCGAGGCCCGCGCGGACGGCGACCGGGGCGCCGAGGATGAAGCCCCGGGCCTCCAGGCCGACGACCTTGGTCGCGCCGGTGCCGGCGGCGATGCCGGCCAGCTCGTCGGTGAGCGCGGTGAAGGCCGCCGGGTCGGCCAGGAGCGGGGTGATGTCCTTGAACGTCACCCCGGGCTCCGGGTAGTCGACGACGTCACGGATGCGGCTGAGCAGCAGCTCCTGGATGTCGGTCATCGGCGCTTCCCCGAGGTCCGGCCGCGGCCCCGGCCACGGGAGGCGGGCTGGTTGCGCGGGCCCACCACGGCGGGAGCGGCGTCGTCGGCGTCGTCATCGGCGCCGCCCCGGGTCTCCGCGGCGAGGTCCCCCTCCGTGCCGGCCTGGGCGCGCTTGGCCAGGACCCGCTTGGTGAGGGCCTTCATCGCGGGCTCGCGCTCCTTGAGGTCGGCGACGAGCGGCGTGGCGATGAAGATCGACGAGTAGGCACCGGCCGCGAGGCCGACGAACAGCGACAGGGAGATGTCGTTGAGGGTGCCCGCGCCGAGGAAGCCGCCGCCGATGAAGAGCAGACCGGCGACCGGCAGCAGGGCGACGACCGTGGTGTTGATGGAGCGGACCAGGGTGCCGTTGATCGAGCGGTTCGCGATCTCGCCGTAGGTGAACCGGGTCTGCTTGGTGATGTCCTTCGTCTGCTCCTTGAGGCTGTCGAAGACGACGACCGTGTCGTAGAGCGAGTAACCGAGGATGGTCAGCAGACCGATGACCGTGCCGGGCGTGACCTCGAAGCCGACCAGGGCGTAGATACCGGTCGTGATGGTGATGTCGTGGATCAGCGCGACCAGCGCCGCGATGGCCATCCGCCACTCGAAGGCGATCGCCAGGTAGATCACCACGAGGACCATGAAGATCCCCAGGCCCTCCCAGGCCTTGTTGGCGATCTGCTCGCCCCAGCTCGGGCCGACCAGGTCGGCGGCGAGCTTCTCGGGGTCGAGGTTCAGGTCCTTGGCCAGCTCCTGCTTGATCTTGTCGGACTGGCCGGTGTCGATGCCGGCGATCTGGATGCGCAGGCTGCCGTTGCCGAGCTTCTGCACGACCGCCTGGTGGCCGGAGGCCGTGTTGGCGTAGTCCTCCGCCTGGGCCACCGACGTGCTCATCTTCGTGGGCGTCGTGAAGACCGCGCCGCCCTGGAACTCGATGCCCATGTTCAGGCCGCGCACCGCCAGGCCGAGGATGGCCGTGATGGTGATCAGGATCGAGACGCCGTACCAGATCTTGCGCTTGCCGACGAAGTCGTAGGAGATCTCGCCGCGGTGCAGTCGAGCGCCGAGGTTGCCGAGTTTCGACATCGCTCACGCCTCCTTCGGGTCGACAGGGCCGGCGACGGGTCCGGCGGGACGGCGGGTGCGGCGCAGCGGCGGCTTGGCACCCAGGCTCTTCGGGTCGAGTCCGGACCACTTGTGGCCGCTCGCGAAGAACCTGCGGCGGGCCAGCAGCGTCATCAGCGGCTTGGTGAAGAGGAAGACGACGACCACGTCGAGGAGCGTGGTGAGGCCCAGGGTGAAGGCGAAGCCCTGCACCTTGCCGACCGTGACGATGAACAGCACCGCGGCGGCGAGGAACGACACGAAGTCGGAGACCAGGATGGTGCGCCGGGCGCGCGGCCAGGCCCGCTCGACGGCGGGGCGCAGCGTGCGGCCCTCGCGGATCTCGTCCCGGATGCGTTCGAAGTACACGATGAACGAGTCCGCGGTGATGCCGATGGCGACGATGGCGCCGCAGACGGCGGGCAGGTTCAGGGCGAAGCCGATGGCCGGGCCGAGCAGCGACATGATCACGTAGGTGAGGATCGCGGAGACCACCAGGGAGGCCATGGCCACGAGGGACAGACCGCGGTAGTAGACCACCAGGTAGATCACGACCAGCGCGAGACCGATCGCGCCGGCGAGCAGACCGGCGTGCAGCTGCTCACCGCCGAGCGCGGCGGTGACGGTGGTGACGGACTGCTCCTGGAAGGACAGCGGCAGGGCGCCGTACGACAGCATGTTGGCGAGGCTCTGCGCCTCCTCCTGCTTGAAGCTGCCGGAGATCTCCGCCTGGCCGCCGGTGATGGCCGAGCTGACGTACGGGCTGGAGACGACCTGACCGTCGAGGACGATGCCGAACTCGTTCTGCGGGGGCTGGTTCTTGGCCAGCTCGCCGGTGATGTCGGAGAACTTCTTGGCGCCGCTGCCCGTGAAGGTCATCTGGACCTGCCAGCCGGCGGCGCCCTGGGTGTCGAAGACCGCCTGGGCCTTCTTCACCTCGGTGCCGTCCACGGCGGCGGGGCCGAGCAGGTACTTGTACCAGGCCTTGTCGATCTCGCCGCAGGCCACGGTGGACTCGCCGGGCTTGGCGTTCTTGCCGGCGTTGGCGCGGTCGGTGGGCTTGCTGCAGTCCAGGGCCGCGTACTGGGCCTGGAGCTTGGAGTCCGTGTTCGTGCCGCCGCTGGGGCTGGCCGAGGGGGTGGCCGACGGCTTGCCGCTGCCGGAGGCGGAAGCGCTCGGCGAGGGGGTGGAGTCGGCCTTCAGCGCGTCGCTGACGGCGCGGCCCTGGGAGGTCGCCGTGGCCGAGGGGGACGCGGAGCCGGATGAGCCGGACGAGGCCTTCTGCTGCGAGGAGGCGCTGGACGACGGGCTCGTGCTCGGCTTCGACGAGGAGCCGCCGCTGGGGGACGCGCTCGGCGAGGGGCTCTGCGCGGCGGCGCCGGTGGGCTGGCTGGCCAGGACCGGCCGGAAGTACAGCTTGGCGGTGGTGCCGACCTGGTCCTGGGCCTCCTTGGAGTTGGTGCCCTTGGGGATGTTGACGATGATGTTGTCGGTCCCCTGGGTCTGCACCTCCGCCTCGGAGACGCCGAGGCCGTTGACACGGCGGTTCATGATGTCGACCGCGGTGTCCATGTTGGCCTTGTTGATCGCGGACCCCTGGTCGGCCTTCGCCTTGAGCGTGATGCTCGTGCCACCGGCGAGGTCGATACCGAGACGCGGAGTGGTGTGCCCGGAGAGGAACATCCCCCCGGTGAGCGCCACGATGGCGATCAGGATGAGGGCCAGCGAGCGCCCTGGCTTGCTCTGGGCGCTCGCGCTTCGGCCCCTCTTAGGTGCTGCCACCTTCTCGTACTCCCTCTCGGGCCGCCCCGCGCCCCGTCGGCGCGGTCGGCCATGACATGGTGTCGGGCTCCCGTGCGGGAAACAGACGCGCCCGGGATGCGCGGGGCGCCGTCATGCCGCCGTCGCGCCTCCCGGGGCGTGACTACTTCGCGTCGGAGTCGCCGTCGGTCTTCTTCGGCTCGTCCTCCGCCTTGGCGTCGGCGGCACCGGCCGCGTCGGCGTCCTCCACGGCGTCCTTCTTACCGAGGTCGATCTTGTCGTCGGAGGCGGCGGCAGCGGCGGCAGGCCCGTCGGTCTCGTCGGTCTCGGTGAGGGAGGAGGCGTCGTCCGGGACGAGGCCGGCGTCGGACTTGAGGTCGTGCTCGACGCCGTGGACGATCCGGTTGTACTCGTCGTCGCTGAGGACGCTGCCGATGGCGTTCTTGGCGAAGAGGAGTTCGACGCCCGGTCCGGCGTCGAGGAGGACGGTGTCCTCGTTGACCTCCTTGACCGTCGCGTACATACCCCCGATCGTGCGGACACCGGAGCCGGGCTGCATCTCGTTCCGCATCTGGGCGGCCTGGTGCTGCTTCTTCTTGGCCGAACGCGTCATCAGGAACATCGCCGCGATGAGCACGATGAACGGGAGAAGGGTATAGGCATTCACGGGACGGAATTCCTTCGCGCGACCGCGCGGGTGAGCGGCCAGTTGGATGGGGGTGTGGTCGGCGCCGCCCGCGAGGGCGGCATCGGCGGAGTCTAAGCGAGTCCGCTCGCATGGAACAACGCCCAGCATGGCACCTGGGTTCCGGCCCGCACCATTGCCCTCGCCGGACGGTGACCATCACGCCCCGAACAGGTCCTGTTGTCCGTTTCCCGCGCCGGACGAGCGCGGTGGGGTGAGGCCGAGATGCGACCATGCCGCCGGCGTGGCGACCCTGCCGCGCGGGGTGCGGGCGAGCAGGCCCTCCCGGACCAGGAACGGTTCGGCGACCTCCTCGACGGTCTCCCGCTCCTCCCCCACCGCGACGGCGAGGGTCGACAGGCCGACCGGCCCGCCGCCGAACAGCTTCAGCAGGGCCTCCAGCACCGCGCGGTCCAGCCGGTCGAGGCCGCGCGCGTCGACCTCGTACACGGCGAGGGCGGCGGCCGCGATGTCACGGGTGATCACCCCGTCGGCCTTGACCTGGGCGTAGTCGCGGACCCGGCGCAGCAGGCGGTTGGCGATGCGGGGCGTGCCCCGGGAGCGGCCGGCGATCTCGGCGGCGCCGTCCGGCTCGATCTCGACGTCCAGCAGGTGCGCCGAGCGGTGCACGACGCGCTCCAGCTCGTGCGGCTCGTAGAACTCCATGTGCGCGGTGAAGCCGAAGCGGTCGCGCAGCGGCGGCGGCAGCAGGCCCGCGCGCGTGGTGGCGCCGACGAGGGTGAACGGCGGCAGCTCCAGCGGGATCGCGGTGGCGCCGGGACCCTTGCCGACGATGACGTCGACGCGGAAGTCCTCCATCGCCATGTACAGCATCTCCTCGGCGGGCCGGGACATGCGGTGGATCTCGTCCAGGAAGAAGACCTCGCCCTCCTGGAGGGAGGAGAGGATCGCGGCGAGGTCGCCGGCGTGCTGGATGGCGGGGCCGGAGGTGATGCGGATCGGGGCGCCCATCTCCGCGGCGATGATCATGGACAGGGTGGTCTTGCCGAGGCCCGGCGCTCCGGAGAGCAGCACGTGGTCGGCGGTGGCGCCGCGCGCGCGGGCGGCGCGCAGGACGAGGTCGAGCTGTTCGCGGACCTTCTCCTGGCCGATGAACTCGCCGAGGTCCTTGGGGCGCAGGGCGGCCTCGACGGCCTGGTCCTCCCGGTCGGCGACAGAGCCCACCAGCCGCTCCTCGGCGGGCCCGACGAGCCGCTCCTCGGCGGCGCCGTCGGTCGTGTCGTCCCAGTTCACGAAGTTCTCCTAGCGGTGGCGCAGGTCAGCGGGCGCGGTTCAGGGTCTGCAGGGCGGCCTTGAGCAGCTGCCCGACCTGGGGGGTGCCGCCCGCGGCCTCGGCCTGCGGGGCGACGGCGGCGACCGCTTCGTCGGCCTCGCGGGTGGCGTAGCCCAGGCTGATCAGGGCGGCGTGCAGCTGGTCGCGCCAGCCCTGGCTGACGGGTGCGCCGACGGCGGGGGCGCCGACGGGCGCGCCGAGCCGGTCCTTCAGCTCCAGAAGCAGTTTCTGGGCGCCCTTCTTGCCGATGCCGGGGACGGCGGTGAGGGCCTTCTCGTCACCGGTGGCGACCGCGCGGCGCAGCGCGTCCGGGGCGTGCACGGCGAGCATCGCCTGGGCCAGGCGGGGGCCGACGCCGCTCGCGGTCTGGAGCAGTTCGAAGACCTGGCGCTCGTCGTCGTCGGCGAAGCCGTACAGGGTGAGCGAGTCCTCGCGGACGACGAGGGAGGTGTGCAGCCTGGCCGGCTGACCGATCCGGAGCGTCGACAGCGTGTTCGGGGTGCACTGGACGGCCATGCCGACGCCGCCGACCTCGACGACCGCGGCGTCGGGGGCGAGCGCGGCGACCGTGCCGCTGACGAAGGCGATCATGCCGTACGGCCTTTCGTTGCGTGGACTGCCTGCCGGGCGACGGCCTGCTGGAGCCGGCTGTGGGCGGGCGCCCGCCAGATGTGGCAGATGGCGAGCGCGAGGGCGTCGGCGGCGTCGGCCGGCCTGGGCGGCGCGGCGAGCCGGAGCAGCCGGGTCACCATCGCTCCGACCTGTGCCTTGTCGGCGCGCCCGGTGCCGGTGACGGCGGCCTTGACCTCGCTCGGGGTGTGCAGGGCGACGGGGATGCCGCGCCGGGCGGCGCACAGCATGGCGACGGCGCTGGCCTGGGCGGTGCCCATGACCGTGCGCACGTTGTGCTGGCTGAAGACGCGCTCGACGGCGACGAACTCGGGGCGGTGCTCGTCCATCCACTGCTCGATGCCCTGCTCCACGGCGAGCAGCCGGTGGCTGAGGTCGGCGTCCGCGGGGGTGCGGACGACCCCGACGCCGAGCATGGTGAGCGTACGGCCCGCGACCCCTTCGACGACACCGACCCCGCACCGGGTCAGCCCGGGGTCCACCCCCAGTACGCGCACGCGCGCCCCTTCCTTCGATCACCCCGTCGCTTGTCCGTGCAGGCTATCGGGTGCCACTGACAACGCCGGACAACGCGACGGGCCGACGGGGTGTCCCGTCGGCCCGGTCAGTCGGCTCTGGGCGTTACGCGTCGACCTTCTCCATGATCTCGTCGCTCACGTCGAAGTTGGCGAAGACGTTCTGCACGTCGTCGCTGTCCTCCAGGGCGTCGATCAGCTTGAAGATCTTCTTCGCGCCCTCCTCGTCCAGTTCGACCTGCATGGTGGGGACGAAGTTCGCCTCGGCGGAGTCGTAGTCGATGCCGGCCTCCTGGAGGGCGGTGCGGACCGCGACCAGGTCGGTGGCCTCGCTGATGACCTCGAAGGTCTCGCCGAGGTCGTTGACCTCCTCGGCGCCCGCGTCCAGGACGGCCATGAGGACCTCGTCCTCGCTCAGCTCACCCTTGGGGACGATCACGACGCCCTTGCGGTTGAACAGGTACGACACCGAGCCCGGGTCGGCCATGGAGCCGCCGTTGCGGGTCATGGCGACGCGGACCTCGGAGGCGGCGCGGTTGCGGTTGTCGGTGAGGCACTCGATGAGGACCGCGACACCGTTCGGGCCGTAGCCCTCGTACATGATCGTCTCGTAGTCGGCGCCGCCGGCCTCCAGGCCCGCGCCGCGCTTGACCGCGGAGTCGATGTTCTTGTTGGGGACCGACGACTTCTTCGCCTTCTGGATGGCGTCGTACAGCGTCGGGTTGCCCTCGGGGTCCGCGCCGCCCATCCGCGCCGCGACCTCGATGTTCTTGATGAGCTTCGCGAAGAGCTTGCCGCGCTTGGCGTCGATCACGGCCTTCTTGTGCTTCGTCGTGGCCCATTTAGAGTGGCCGGACATCTGCCTGTCTCCTTCGCGTAACCCATCCAGATACGAACGCCAGAGATCCTACAAGGACTCTCGTCCTACTCCGGTGTCCGGTGCGCGCGCACCATGTCGACGAACAGGGAGTGCACGCGGTGGTCGCCGGTCAGTTCCGGGTGGAACGACGTGGCGAGCGCGTTGCCCTGGCGTACGGCGACGATGTGGCCGTCGTGCTCGGCGAGCACCTCGGCCCCGGCACCCACGGACTCCACCCACGGGGCGCGGATGAAGACGCCCTCCACAGGATCGCCCGGGACGCCCTTGACGTCGACCGCGGCCTCGAACGACTCGTTCTGCCGTCCGAAGGCGTTGCGGCGAACGATCATGTCGATGCCGCCGATGGTCTGCTGGCCCGAGCGGGGGTCGAGGATCTTGTCCGCGAGCAGGATCATGCCCGCGCAGGTGCCGTAGACCGGCATGCCGGCGTGCACGCGCGCGCGGAGGGGCTCCAGCACGCCGAACAGGACGGCCAGCTTGGAGATGGTGGTGGACTCGCCGCCGGGCAGGACGAGGGCGTCGACCTCGGCGAGTTCCTCGGGGCGCCGCACCGGCCTGGCCACGGCGTCGGCCGCGGCCAGGGCGATGAGGTGCTCCCGTACGTCGCCCTGGAGGGCCAGGACGCCGATGACGGGGGTGTTCATGGGTTCCAGTGCCTTACCAGCCGCGGTTCGCGTAGCGCTCGGTCTCGGGGAGGGTGTCGCAGTTGATGCCGACCATGGCCTCGCCGAGGTTGCGGGAGGCGTCCGCGATGATCTTCGGGTCGTCGTAGAAGGTGGTGGCCTTGACGATGGCGGCGGCGCGCTTGGCCGGGTCGCCGGACTTGAAGATGCCGGAGCCGACGAAGACGCCCTCGGCGCCGAGCTGGCGCATCAGGGCGGCGTCGGCCGGGGTGGCCACGCCGCCGGCGGAGAACAGCACCACCGGGAGCTTGCCCAGCTCGGCGACCTCCTTGACCAGCTCGTACGGGGCGCGCAGCTCCTTGGCGGCGGCGTACAGCTCGTGATTGTCGAAGCCGCGCAGGCGGGCGATCTCGTTCTTGATCTGGCGAAGGTGGCGGACGGCCTCGACGACGTTGCCGGTGCCGGCCTCGCCCTTGGAGCGGATCATCGCGGCGCCCTCGGCGATGCGGCGCAGGGCCTCGCCCAGGTTGGTGGCGCCGCAGACGAAGGGCGTGGTGAAGGCCCACTTGTCGGAGTGGTTGACCTCGTCGGCCGGGGTGAGCACCTCGGACTCGTCGATGTAGTCGACGCCGAGGGACTGGAGCACCTGGGCCTCGACGAAGTGGCCGATGCGGGACTTGGCCATGACCGGGATCGAGACGGCGTCGATGATGCCCTCGATCATGTCCGGGTCGGACATGCGGGCCACGCCGCCGTCCTTGCGGATGTCGGCCGGGACCCGCTCCAGGGCCATGACGGCGACGGCGCCCGCGTCCTCGGCGATCTTCGCCTGCTCCGGCGTGACGACGTCCATGATCACGCCGCCCTTGAGCTGCTCGGCCATGCCGCGCTTCACGCGGGCGGTGCCGGTCTCGGGAGCCTGGTTGTCGATGGTGGACACGGGTGACCTCACTGAAAGGGAAGAGGGTTTTCTGCACCGACGAGGAAACGCGAGTGGACCAGGCCACAGCAAGGGCCAATGACAAGCCGGTGGATCCTTTTGCTGCGCCCGTCGGTCAGGCGACCCGCTCGACGAGGGCCGCGGGCGGCTCGTCGTCCATCTCGAAGGCCAGCGGGAAGGGGGCGTGGCCGGCCAGCCGGAACCAGCGGACCTTGCGGTGCTCGCGGAGCCGGCGGGCGGCCCCCACGGTGTCGTTGTGAAAGCGGCGGGCCATCGGCACCCTGCGGACGGCCTCGGCCAGTTCGCGGGCGGCCTCCTCGCCGCCGGGGGCCTCCCGTACGGCCTCCACCTGCGCCGGGTCCTCGAAGACCGCCCGCAGCGCCTGGCTCAGCTCGCTCTCGGCGACCTCCCGCTGCTCCTCCTCCGCCTGCCGGGCCGCGTGCGCGGCCTCGTACAGGACGATCGAGGCGGCCGGGTCCAGCACGCCCGAGGTCGCCAGCTCCTGCGCGACCGAGGCCCGTCGCAGCAGCTGGGCGTCGAGCGCGGCCCGCGCGGCGTCCATCCGCACGTGCAGCCGGTCCAGCCGCCCGGCCGTCCAGCTGAGGTACACGCCGACGGCGAGGAGCGCGACGAGGATCCAGATGAGGGTTGCGGTCACGCCGGAAGGCTATCGGCTGCGCGGACCGCCGCCACGAGCCGGTACCACGCCGTCCGGCACGGCCCGGGAGCGGCTCCGGGCAGGCTCCGCGGCTCGGCTCGGACGGCCCGCGCGTCCGGCCCGGCGCTCAGTCCCGTGCCAGCCCGAAGCGTGCTCTCAGGCCCGTCGTGCGTTCGTCCGCGGCCACCGCCGCCGCGCCCGCCGTCACGGTCTCGTAGACGGACAGGATGTCCGCGCCGACCGTGGACCAGTCGAACCGCCGCACGTGGGCGCTGCCCCGCTCGCGCAGTGCGGTCCGGCGGGCGGGGTCCTCCAGCAGCCGTACGGCCGCCTCGGCCAGCGCGTCGGCGTCCTCGTTGGTGAAGACCTCGCCGGCCTGGCCCTGGTCGAGGACCTGCACGAACGCGTCCAGGTCGGAGGCGAGCACGGGGGCGCCGGCGGACATCGCCTCGACCAGGATGATGCCGAAGCTCTCCCCGCCGGTGTTGGGGGCGACGTACAGGTCCACGCTGCGCAGCAGCCGCGCCTTGTCCTCGTCGCTGATCATGCCGAGGAACTCGACGCGGGAGCGCAGCTCCTTCGGCAGGTTCTCGACGGCGGCTTCCTCGTCGCCCCGGCCGGCGACCAGCAGCCGTGTCCCGGGCCGGGCGGCGAGGATGCGCGGGAGGGCCCGCATCAGCACCGGCAGGCCCTTGCGGGGCTCGTCGATGCGGCCGATGAAGCCGATGGTGCCGCCCTGCCACTCCGGCTTGGGCTCGGCCCCGGCGAAGAAGTCCACGTCCACGCCGTTGGGGATGACCACCGCGTCCCCGCCGAGGTGCTCGACCAGGGTGCGGCGGGCGTACTCGCTGACCGCGATCCGCGCGCTGATCTTCTCCAGCGCCGCCTGGAGGATCGCGTACGCGGCGATCATCGCGCGCGAGCGCGGGTTGGAGGTGTGGAAGGTGGCCACGATCGGGCCGGACGCCGCCCAGCAGGTCAGCAGGCCCAGCGAGGGAGAGGTCGGCTCGTGGATGTGCACCACGTCGAAGGCGCCCTCGTGCAGCCAGCGCCGTACCCGCGCGGCCGACAGGAAGCCGAAGTTCAGCCGGGCCACCGAGCCGTTGTACGGCACCGGGACCGCGCGGCCGGCGGAGACCACGTACGGCGGCAGCGGGGTGTCGTCGTCGGCCGGGGCGAGGACGGACACCTCGTGGCCGAGCCGCAGGAAGTACTCGGCGAGGTCGCGGATGTGGAACTGGACGCCACCGGGCACGTCCCAGGAGTACGGGCAGACGATCCCGATTCTCACGCGGGTCCCTTCGCGGGGTCGAGGTCGGCGAGCCACAGCCGCTGGAGCATGTGCCAGTCCTCCGGGTGGTCGGCGATCCCGGTGGCGAAGGCGTCGGCCAGCGCCTGTGTCATGACAGACGTCTTCTCGGCCCGGTTACCTGACCCGGGGACCTCGATCGCCGGATGCACCCGGCCCTTCATGACGGGCGTCTCGTCGTACCAGAGGGTGACGGGCAGCAGCAGCGCGCCGGTCTGCTGGGCCAGCAGGGCCGGTCCGGCCGGCATCCGGGCCGTCTCGCCGAAGAAGCCGACCTCGACGCCGGAGGCGGACAGGTCGCGGTCGGCGACCAGGCACACCAGGCCGCCGTCGCGCAGCCTGCGGGCCAGCGCGCCGAACGCGGAGCCGCCGCTGTGCGGCAGGACCTCCATGCCGAGGCCCTCGCGGTAGGCGACGAACCGGTCGTAGAGCGTCTCGGGCTTCAGCCGCTCGGCGACCGTCGTGAACGGCGTCCTCAGCTCCGTGGTGACCCAGGCGCCGGCCAGGTCCCAGTTGGCCAGGTGAGGCAGGGCGAGTATCACGCCCCGGCCGGAGGCGAGGCCGTCGGTCAGGTGGTGCACGTCCTTGGGGTCGAAGCCCGTCCGCACGCGCTCGGCGCTCCAGGCCGGCAGCCGGAAGGACTCCATCCAGTAGCGCAGGTAGGAGCGCATGCCCGCGCGGGACAGCTCGGCGAGCCGCTCCGCGGTGGCGCCCGGCACCACGCGCGCGTAGTTGGCCTCCAGCCGCTGGACGCCCTTGCCGCGCTGCTTCCAGGCGAGGTCGGCGATGGTCCGGCCGAGACGCACCGCCACCGGCTCCGGGAGCTTCTTGACGGTGCTCCAGCCGAGTCCGTACAGCGTGTCGGTGAGCCGGTCGGCGGCGCTCACTGCGTCGCCTCGCTCGTGCTCTGCCGGGCCGCCGCCTCCGCCTCGGCGGACTCGCGGCGGACGGTGACGACCCGCTGGACCAGGGTGACCAGGCTGCCGACGGCGACGATCCACAGGGCGATTGGCAGCAGCCACTGGATGCCCGGCACACCGAACTTGTGCAGGCCCGCGAAGCCGGCCGCGACCAGCGAGATCACCAGCCGCTCGGCACGCTCGACGAGCCCGTTGACGGCGACCGGCAGCCCGATCGACTCGCCGCGCGCCTTGGTGTACGACACCACCTGGCCGCTCGCGAGGCAGAAGATCGACACCGCGCACAGCACGTTGTCGTTCCCGTTGCCCGCGTACCAGAGCGCGAAGCCGCCGAAGATCGCGCCGTCGGCGACCCGGTCCAGGGTGGAGTCGAGGAAGGCGCCCCAGCGGCTGGAGCGGCCCAGCTGGCGGGCCATGTTGCCGTCGACCAGGTCGGAGAAGACGAACAGGGTGATCACGACCGTGCCCCAGAAGAACTCGCCCCTGGGGTAGAAGACCAGCGCCCCCGCGATCACCCCGGCCGTGCCGATGAGCGTGACCGTGTCGGGGCTCACGCCCCGGCGGATGAGAAACGCGGCGAACGGTGTGAGGACACGCGTGAAGAATGCACGCGCGTACTTGTTCAGCATGGCCTTCCCGACGGTCGGTGTCGCCGCGGCCCCTGGTGGCCGCCGGCTGGCCCATCGTAGCCACGCGCGCGTGTGCGTGGCGGGCGGGCACCCACAGCCGCGCCGGGAACCGGCGCGTGCCGTCGCGCGCGGGGCGTGCGTGACGGGATCGGTGCCGCGTACGCACGCTGCGCACCCGTCGCGGTCCTTCGTATGGACGCGGCGTGACGGGAGTGGAAAGCTCGAATAACCGCGGGCGTCGCCGGAGCCGCCGCACACGCGGATCCCGCGTGTCCGCGCCCACCCTCACCGTGTACGGGAGGCAGGATCATGGGCGACAAGGCACAGACACACCACCCCGGGGCCGCCGGCAGGGCTCTGGCGGCCGACCGACCCGCGTCCATACGGAATGTGGTGCTGGTCGGCCACTCCGGCTCGGGAAAGACGACCCTCGTGGAGGCGCTCGCGCTGACCGCGGGGGCGGTGAACCGGGCGGGGCGCGTCGAGGACGGCGGCACCGTCTCCGACCACGACGACATCGAGCACCGGCAGCAGCGCTCGGTACAGCTCTCCCTCGTGCCGGTCGAATGGGACGGCATCAAGGTCAACCTCCTGGACACCCCGGGCTACGCCGACTTCGTCGGTGAGCTGAGGGCCGGTCTGCGGGCGGCGGACGCGGCCCTCTTCGTCGTCTCGGCCTCCGACGGCGTGGACGGATCGACCCGGATGGTCTGGGAGGAGTGCGCGGCCGTGGGCATGCCCCGCGCGATCGTGATCACGCACCTGGAGGCCGCCCGCGCGGACTTCGAGGAGATGACCCGGATCTGCGCGGAGACCTTCGGCGGCGACGACCCCGACGCCGTCCTGCCGCTGTACCTGCCGCTGCGCGGCCTCGAGGGCCCCGACGGGCACGCGCCCGTGACCGGGCTCGTCGGACTGCTGTCGCGGAAGCTGTTCGACTACTCGACCGGGGAACGCAAGGAGTCCGAACCGGGCGAGGACCAGCTTCCGGACATCGAGGAGGCCCGCAACCGGCTCATCGAGGGGATCATCGCGGAGAGCGAGGACGAGACCCTCATGGACCGCTACCTGGGCGGCGAGCAGGTCGAGGTCAAGACGCTGATCGAGGACCTGGAGCGGGCCGTGGCACGCGGCTCGTTCTTCCCCGTGCTGGCCGCCGCCCCCGCCGCCGAGGGCGCCAGGCAGGGTCTCGGCACGGTGGAACTCCTGGAGCTGGTCACGCGCGGCTTCCCGACCCCGTTCGAGCACCCGCTGCCCGGGGTGACCACCATCGACGGCGAGCCGCGCGAGCTGAAGCCGTGCGACACGGACGGCCCGCTGGTCGCCGAGGTCGTCAAGACCTCCTCCGACCCGTACGTCGGCCGGCTCTCGCTGGTCCGCGTCTTCTCCGGCACCCTGCGCCCGGACCAGACCGTGCACGTCTCCGGGCACGGCCTCGCCGACCGCGGGCACGAGGACCACGACGTGGACGAGAAGGTCGGCGCCCTGTCCATGCCGTTCGGCAAACAGCAGCGCCCGGTCACTCACGCCGTCGCCGGCGACCTGGTCTGCGTGGCCAAGCTCGGCCGCGCCGAGACCGGCGACACCCTCTCCGCGAAGGACGACCCGCTCCTGATGGAGCCCTGGCAGATGCCCGACCCGCTGCTGCCGCTCGCCATCCACGCGCACAGCAAGGCCGACGAGGACAAGCTCTCCCAGGGGCTGTCCCGGCTGGTCGCCGAGGACCCGACCATGCGCCTGGAGCAGAACCAGGACACCCACCAGGTCGTCCTGTGGTGCCTGGGCGAGGCGCACGCCGACGTCGCCCTGGAACGGCTGCGCAGCCGCTACGGCGTCCAGGTCGACGTCGTCCCGCACCGGGTCTCCCTCCGGGAGACGTTCGCGACCCGGGCCGCCGGGCGCGGCCGGCACGTCAAGCAGTCGGGCGGCCACGGCCAGTACGCCATCTGCGAGATCGAGATCGAACCGCTGCCGGGCGGCTCGGGCATCGAGTTCGTGGACAAGGTGGTCGGCGGCGCGGTGCCCCGCCAGTTCATCCCGTCCGTCGAGAAGGGCGTCCGCGCGCAGGCCGCCAAGGGGGTCGCCGCCGGCTACCCCCTGGTCGACGTGCGGGTCACGCTGGTGGACGGCAAGGCCCACTCGGTGGACTCCTCCGACGCCGCCTTCCAGACGGCGGGCGCGCTCGCGCTGCGCGAGGCCGCGGCGGACGCGAGGATCCATCTGCTGGAGCCGGTCGCCGAGGTGACCGTCCTGGTCGGCGACGACTACGTGGGGGCCGTGATGAGCGACCTCTCCAGCCGCCGCGGCCGGCTGCTCGGCACCGAACAGGTGGGCACGGGACGGACGTTGATCCGCGCCGAGGTGCCCGAGTTCGAGATCGGGCGGTACGCCGTGGACCTGCGCTCGCTGTCGCACGGCACGGCCCGCTTCGACCGCAGGTACGCCCGGCACGAGCCGATGCCGCCGCAGATCGCCGAACGCGTCCGCGAACAGGCCGGGGACGAGGCCTAGTACACCGGCGCACGACCGGCGCACGGGCGGGCGGCTTCGGCCGTCCGCCCACACGCTGTCGGTGCCGGCGGATACGCTGATCACCTGATGTCGTCGCGCCGCGACCGACCGGCAGCCGACCGGTGCCGGCACGACGGCCGGTCCAACAGGTGTGCGGGGCAGGGAAGTCGGGAAGGCCGCAGGAACGGCACCGGCGGTGATGGGGGCGGGAATGTCGTTTGGAACGGAGTGGGACGGGCCCCAGGTACCCGTCTCGGGCGACGAGGGGCAGGCGGCCACCTCCGCGCTGGCCTCGGCGGCGTACCGGGACAGCCCGATCGAGGAGATCAAGAAGGCCGACAACGAGTGGCACCAGTCGACGGTCAAGCCCGGCCGGCTCAAGCTGTTCCGGCCCAATCTGGGTGAGGCGTTCTCCCGGGCCCTCGTCGACCGGATGCTCGCCCCCGGACGCAAGCCGCTCATCCAGTCCTTCGGCTCCGAACCGAAGTTCGTCGTGGAGCACGCCCTGGCGGCCAACAACATCCGCCGGGAGCGCGACAACCGCCTGACGGTCATCACCGTCGTCTGCGGCCTGCTCTTCCTGCCCGGGATGATCGGCTGGCTGCTCGTCTTCCAGCTGCGCACGTTCGTCGCCAGGCGCGAGGACAAGCGGGCCGGGGCACTGGCCACCGCGCTCCTGCTGGGCGTCGGTGTGCTCGCCGCGCTGTTCCTGATCAAGATGCCGTTCTCCGGCTTCTGGGCCTGGTACGCCCGCGCGTGCGTGGTCGTGCCCGTGCTCGGCTGGTTCTGGGCCAAGCAGATCTGCGAGCGCACCGCCAAGGACCTGCGCGTCCGCTGGGACGGCCTGCTCTCGGGCACCAGCGTCGGCGCCAAGGTCCCGGAGGCCGTGCCGCGCGGCCCCGGCCAGACCGCCGCGGAGGAGCTGCGCCAGTCACTGGCCCGGCTGAGCGCCGAGCAGCAGTCGAACTCGGTCTTCTACGCCGGCCCCAAGGGCATACTCGGCATGGGCACCCGCTGGGGCGCCTGGCAGCTCGCCGAGGACCTCGTGCCCGCCGACCCCGGCCGGGAGATCCACCCCTTCCGCAGCTGGGACGTCGTGCGCGCGATCCACGACCAGCTGGCCCTCCTGGAGCGCGGCCCGCTGAACACCGGCGGTTTCCCCAAGCCGTCGATACGGCACTGGATCGTCACCCCCATCGGCGAGAAGGCGACGGCGGTGTCCCGGCCCGAGGGCACCGACGTCGAGGCCTTCCAGGTCAAGCCGCACGCCATACAGGACATCTGCAACAAGCAGCAGTTCGGCAGCGGTGACCGGCACTACCTGGGCGTGCAGTGGACCCTGTGGGACGGGCAGCTGGTCATCACCATGCTGATCACCGTCACCGTGCTGCACGAGACGCTGCGCATCGAGGTCACCGGGCACGCGCTGGGGCCGGTGAACTCGCTGTTCACCAGCAAGCCGGAGGCGCCGACCAAGGAGGTCGCCAAGTCCTTCAAGCCCTGGGAGAACCGCACGATCAAGCTGCCGCTGGTCACCACCGACGAGGTGGTACGGCTCGCCGTGCGGGCCCCGCTGACCTGGTACCCGCCGCTGCTGAACTGGCTCGGCGGCTCACTGGGCCTGCCCGAGCCGTTCGGCCTGCGGCACGCCTGGGCCGACCAGCCGTGGCGCCACCGTTTCATGGCCGACGACGCGCTGCGCGCGGCGACCCCGGTGCTGCGCGTGGTCCACTCCGCCGCGATCAAGCTCCTGGCGGAGAACGGCGTGAACACGGAGAAGTTCGGCGCCCGCTCGGCCTTCCTCAGCGGCAACGTCCAGGACCCGATGCCGAAGAAGGCCGACGTCTACGACGCGTAGGCCCCCGTCGGTTCGGCCGGTGCGCGGGTCCGGGGCCGGCCCTGGGCCCGCGCGCCGGTCGTGGACGGCCTCGTCCTCACGGTCCGCACGTGCCGGACGGGCTCACGCCGCCGGCCACGCCTCCGCCAGCATCTTCCGGGTGTCCGCCAGGAGCTGCGGCAGCACCCGCGTGTGGCCCACGACCGGCATGAAGTTCGTGTCGCCTCCCCAGCGCGGGACGATGTGCTGGTGCAGGTGCGCGGCGATACCGGCCCCCGCCACCCCGCCCTGGTTCATGCCGATGTTGAACCCCTGCGCGCCGGACGCGGTCCGCAGGGCGGTCATCGCCTGCTTGGTCAGCTCCGCCAGCTCGGCGGTCTCCGGCCCGGTCAGGTCCGTGTAGTCGGCCACATGGCGGTAGGGCACGGTCATCAGGTGGCCGCCGTTGTACGGGTACAGGTTGAGGACGGCGTACACATGCTCACCGCGCCGGACGACCAGCCCGTCCTCGTCCGACATGGCCGGAATCGAGCAGAAGGGGCAGCCGTCGCCGGCCCCCGGGCCGGTCGGCTTGTTCTCGCCCTGGATGTAGGCCATCCGGTGGGGCGTCCACAGGCGCTGGAACGCGTCCTGCGTCCCCACTCCGATCTGCTGCTCCGGCTCACTCGTCATGCTAGGCAGCATATGGCTTCGGCCCTTCCCGGCGTGTCGCCGGGGCGGCCGGCCGGCGCTCCGTGACCGGGCCCGGCCGGTGGGCGGGCACGGGGAAGGCCCCCGGGACCGTGGTCCGGGGGCCTTCGGTGCTCGGGCGGTTCAGACCTGGGCCCGCTCCTCGACCACCTTGGCGATCTTCGCCAGGGCCTCGTCGAACGGGATGCCGTTCTCCTGCGAGCCGTCGCGGTAGCGGAAGGACACCGAGCCGTTCGACATGTCCTCGTCGCCCGCGATGACCATGAAGGGCACCTTCTGCTTCTGGGCGTTGCGGATCTTCTTCTGCATGCGGTCCGAGGAGGAGTCCACCTCGACGCGCAGCCCCTGCTTCCTGGCGGCGGCCGCGAACTTCTGCAGGTACTCCACGTGCGCGTCGCCGATCGGGATGCCGATCGCCTGGACCGGCGCCAGCCACGCCGGGAAGGCACCCGCGTAGTGCTCCAGCAGGACGGCGAAGAAGCGCTCGATGGAGCCGAACAGCGCGCGGTGGATCATGACCGGGCGCTGCTTGGAGCCGTCGGGGCCCGTGTACTCCAGGTTGAACCGCTCGGGCAGGTTGAAGTCGAGCTGGATGGTCGACATCTGCCAGGTCCGGCCGATGGCGTCCTTGGCCTGGACGGAGATCTTCGGGCCGTAGAAGGCGGCACCGCCCGGGTCGGGGACGAGGGGCAGGCCCTGCTTCTCGGCGACCTCGCGCAGGGTCTCGGTCGCCTCCTCCCAGACCTCGTCGGAGCCGACGAACTTCTCCGGGTCCTTGGTGGACAGCTCCAGGTAGAAGTCGGTCAGGCCGTAGTCGCGCAGCAGGCCGAGGACGAAGGTGAGCGTCTTGTCCAGCTCGTCGGACATCTGCTCACGGGTGCAGTAGATGTGCGCGTCGTCCTGCGTGAAGCCGCGCGCGCGGGTCAGGCCGTGCACGACGCCCGACTTCTCGTACCGGTACACGGTCCCGAACTCGAAGAGGCGCAGCGGCAGTTCGCGGTACGACCGGCCGCGCGCGTCGAAGATCAGGTTGTGCATCGGGCAGTTCATGGGCTTGAGGTAGTAGTCCACGCCCTCGTCGAGCTGCATGGGCGGGTACATGCCGTCGGCGTACCAGTCCAGGTGCCCGGACGTCTCGAAGAGCTTCCCCTTCGTCGCGTGCGGGGTGTAGACGAACTCGTAGCCCTCTTCCTCGTGGCGGCGCCGCGAGTAGTCCTCCATGACCCGGCGGACGATGCCCCCCTTGGGGTGGAAGACGGCGAGGCCGGAGCCGATCTGCTCGGGGATGGAGAACAGGTCCAGCTCGCTGCCGAGCTTGCGGTGGTCGCGCTTCTCGGCCTCGGCGAGGAAGTCCAGGTACGCCTTCAGCTCGTCCTTGGAGGGCCAGGCGGTGCCGTAGATGCGCTGGAGCATCGGGTTCTTCTCGCTGCCGCGCCAGTAGGCGGCCGCGTTGCGCATCAGCTTGAACGCCGGGATGAGGCGGGTCGAGGGCAGGTGCGGACCGCGGCACAGGTCCTTCCAGCACAGCTCGCCGGTCTTGGCGTCCAGGTTGTCGTAGATCGTCAGCTCGCCGGCGCCGACCTCGACGTCCGCGCCGTCGTCGTGCGACGCCGAGCCCTTGAGGCCGATCAGCTCCAGCTTGTACGGCTCGTCCGCGAGCTCCTCGCGGGCCGCGTCGTCGGTGACGACACGGCGGGCGAAGCGCTGCCCGCGCTTCTGGATCTCCTGCATCTTCTTCTCGATGGCCTTGAGATCCTCGGGCGTGAACGGCTTCTCGACGTCGAAGTCGTAGTAGAAGCCGTCCTTGACGGGCGGGCCGATGCCCAGCTTGGCCTCGGGGAACAGTTCCTGCACGGCCTGCGCCATGACGTGCGCGGTGGAGTGGCGCAGGATGTTCAGGCCGTCCTCGGACGAGATCTCGACGCCCTCGACCTCGTCGCCGTCGGACAGTGCGTACGCGAGGTCCTTCAGCTCGCCGCCCACGCGCGCGGCGATGATCGAGCGCTCGCCCGCGAAGAGGTCGGCGGCCGTAGTGCCCGTCGTCACCACGCGTTCTTCCCGCTCGGAATCGCGTTGGATGATCACACGGACGTCTGACACCGGTCTCTCCTGACTGAAGGTGGGGTGCGGCGCCATACCAGGAGCGCGCGCACAGGCGATCGTACCGACCCGACGGCACCGACCGCGAAACGGTTACCGTCCGCCCCCCTTCCGTCACGCCTCCCCGCACGCCTCCTCGAAGAAGTCGAGGTTCTCCTGCAGGGACTTCAGCAGCCGGTCCCGCTCGGCCTCGTCCACCTGCACGGGGACCACTCCCGAGGCGCCGGTGAGCGTGCGGAAGCCGCCCCGGCGCTCCAGCCGGCCGCGCACGCGGACAGGGAGGCCGACGAGGTGGGCGTGGCCGGCGATGCGGTAGTCCTCCTCGCCCAGGGTGACGCGGACGTGCGGGACGTCGGCGCCGGCGAGGACGCGCAGGCGTACGGTGCCCTCGCCGCCGGGCCCGGAGCGGCGCATGCGGACGACGGCGCCGGTGACGGTGACCGGGACGGAGGGTTCGGCGCGCAGGTAGCGGGCGGCGGCCTCGCGGAGCGCGGGCAGGTCGCCGGGTGAGAACTCGACGGGTTCGGCGGAGGGGGCGCAGCCTTCGGGGACGCCGGCGCCGGGTGCCCAGGCGACGGCGACGCGGGCGCCCTCGGTGCCGCGGACGAGGGCGGCGAGCGCCTCGGTGAGTTCCCGGCTGACCCCGGCCTCGACGGCGCCGTCGAAGGCGTCCATGCCGCCGGTGGCCCTGCGGTAGTCGATGGCCTCACGCGCGGCGTGGAGGGCCTGGTGGAGGCGGACGGCGAGGGGCCGGCCGGCGGTCAGGGGGACGAAGGCGGTGAGGGTGCGGCCCTCGCCGGCGGGGCCGACGAGGACGTCGTCCAGGAGGACGGCGGCGGAGCGGCGGTGGCGGGCGCCGTAGTAGCCGGCACGCGCGCGCGTGGCGAGCGCGGCGGCGAGCAGCGTGCGCCGGGCGGCGCCGCGCAGGTGGTCGTCGGCGGTCCAGGGGGCGGCGCCGGCGGGTCCGGCCGGGGTGTCGCGCCACCAGCGGACCTCGTCGCTGGGTACGGCGAGGGAGATCAGGACTTCGCGCGCGGAGGGGGTGCGGCTGCGGGCGAGGGCGCCGAGGGCCTCGCCGAGCAGGTCGTCGCTGTCGGGGAAGGCGCGGCTCTCGGGGACGAGCAGGCTGGTCGCGCCGTCGGCCGGGCCGGGCGGGGTCCAGCGGCCGTACCGGCCGGGTGCTCCGCCGCGCCGCTGCCAGCCGTGCCGGCGCAGCAGGGCGCCGAGCACGGCGGGGTCGACGTCGGCGGGCTCGGGCGGCCGGTCCCAGGGGAGGTCGTCGGGGTGCGGCCGGACGTGCCGCACCGGCTCGTCGCAGGGACGGTTCCTCATGGTCTGCCTCCCGTCCCGACCCGCGTCATGATCTCGCAGAGCGCCCGGTCGTCGAAGATGCGCGAGGTCGGTATCCGTACGGTGGTCCGGTTCCGGCCGGTGACGGGGTGGCCGGCGAGGTTGCTCCAGTAGCAGCAGTGCCGCAGGTCGAGGCGGTCGTGGCCGGCGCGCAGCCAGTCGTCCTGGGAGCGCGGCACGAGCATGACGACCAGGATCTTGTGCACCGAGACGGGGGTGCGGGCGAGCTTGCGCAGGTGGTCGTTGTCGAGGGTGAAGGAGAACGAGCGCCCCGGGGGGTTCGGCGGGATCTGGTAGGTGGCCTTCAGCTGCACCTTGATCGTGACCTCGTCGTCGACGGTGTGCCCGGGCGCGCTGTGGCTGACGTGCCAGTCGATGCCGTTGTCCGGGAACGGCTGGGACAGCGAGCAGCCCGCCGCGGCGGCGACCGCGTGCAGATAGCCGACCTGCAGTGTCTCCATGCAGGCGGTGGTGGCGAGCGAGCCGCGAAGGTGTCCCGGACGTTCGGGCAGCAGCCCGCCCCGCTCGGGCTGCGCTATGGCCATGACCAACAGCCTTCCAGGGCAAGGGTTTCCCCGCTGCGGGCCGTTGAACTGCAAAGACCCGTACTCCTGTTGTCTCCTCGCGGCGTACGGCGCAAACGGCCCGGGTATCACCAAACGGGCAGAAGACGGAACGCCATCTGCCATGGGTGAGCGAGGAGTTGGGTTGGCATGACGACCTGGTACGAGGGGCCGCTGGCCGCCTTCGACACGGAGACGACGGGCGTGGACGTCGAGACCGACCGGATCGTGTCGGCCGCCGTCGTCGTCCAGGACGCGCCGGGAACCCGGCCCCGGATCAGCCGGTGGCTGGTGAACCCGGGTGTGCCGGTGCCGGAGGCGGCGACGGCGGTGCACGGGCTGACGGAGGAGCACCTGCAGCACAACGGGCGCTGGCCGGCCCCGGTGGTGTACGAGATAGCCGAGCAGCTGGCCGAGCACGCGGCGCTGGGCCGGCCGCTGGTGGTGATGAACGCGCCGTTCGATCTGACGCTGCTGGACCGGGAGTTGCGCCGGCACCGGGCGTCGTCGCTGGACCGCTGGTTCGAGTCGGTGCCGCTCAGGGTGCTGGACCCGCGGGTGCTGGACAAGCACCTGGACCGGTACCGCAAGGGCCGGCGCACGCTGACGGACCTGTGCGCGCACTACGAGGTGACGCTGCAGGACGCGCACGACGCGGCGGCGGACGCGCTGGCCGCGATGGAGGTCGTCCGGGCGCTGGGCCGCCGGTTCGCGGCCCGGCTGGAACGCCTGTCCCCCGCCGACCTGCACACCTTGCAGGCGAACTGGCACGCGGCGCAGGCGCGGGGGTTGCAGGCGTGGTTCGCGCGCAGCGGTTCGGAGGAGGTCGTCAGTACGGAGTGGCCGCTCCGGCCGGAGCTGCCGGCGGCCGCGTGAGGGCCTGGCGGCATGCGGAAGGCCGGCCCGCGTCGGCGGACCGGCCTCTCCCGGTGGGCGATACTGGGTTCGAACCAGTGACCTCTTCGGTGTGAACGAAGCGCTCTCCCACTGAGCTAATCGCCCGGGAACGCACTGAACAATACAGGCCCGGGCCGGGTTCCTTCAAACCGCTTCCAGGTGGCGCAGCAGTCCGCGCCGCCCCGCCCGCATCATCAGCCGGTGGTTGAGGCGGAAGAGCGGCCGTCCGGGTACGGCGAGCCGTCTGAGCAGGGGTTTGCGGAGGCGGACCTCCTGGTCGTACCGGGCGAGGGTGCCGGGGCCGCCGGGGGTCACCGTCCAGCGGGCCCAGCCTTCGATGTCGCCGGACAGGGTGACCTCCAGGACGCCTGCGGCGGGGTCGCGCCGGGTCTCCCGCACGGTGGACGTGAGGGCGTACGGCAGCGCGGAGCGGATGGTGATCACGCCGGTGCCGTCGTCCAGCCGGGTCACCGCCCGTACCTGCGGCCACCAGCGGGGGTAGTCCTCGGCCCGTTCCAGTGCCGCGTACACGGTGGCCGGCGGGGCGGGCAGGGGCCACACGCTGAGGAAGCGGTAGTGGTTCCATTCCATGGGTCGAGTGTGCGCGAGGTGGTGCGGGGGTCGTGGTGCGGGGCCTGCCGGCTGTAGGCGCCGGTCCACCACTCCGTCAGATCAGCCTGGACTACTCCTCCAAGGTCTCGGCCGGCCGCGGTTCGGCGCCCGCCTTCCGGAAGTTGTGGTCCAGGCTCGGATTCCGGCTCGCACCTGTGACATCAGGTCGAGGCGAATTCCTCGCTTGTCATACTTCCCAAGGAATATGACGGCCTTTTGGAAAACGTCCCGGGGATTTTCCGCCGACGGCCTCCGTCTGGGGCTTCTTCCACAAGGACTACTACGTCGGGAAGCCCGTCTTGAGGTGGGTGGGGGCGGGGACGTCGGCGCAGGACAGGAGGGCCGGCCCGTGATGGCCGGTCGTCGGCGCCGGCTGACGTGGTCCCCGGGGTGCGGGCCGCCCGTCGTGCGGCGACCGGCGCGCGGGCCGGGGTCCGGTGACCGGGCCGGGGTCCGGCGCTCGGGCTGCCCGGCCGAGGCCCGCGTCACCACGATCAGGTGCGCAGCCCCGAGCGTTGTCGCCGTTTCCGCACAACGCGCCGGTACGGGAGGCCGGGGGCCCGACCCCCTCGCACCCGCCACCGACCGGCAGGGCGCGGCGCGCATACGCCGACGGCCCACCTGCTGGTCGCAGGTGGGCCGTCGGTCCGGGTGGGCGATACTGGGTTCGAACCAGTGACCTCTTCGGTGTGAACGAAGCGCTCTCCCACTGAGCTAATCGCCCGGGCACAGGAAGAAGATTACCCCATGTCAGGGGGTGCCTCCGACCGGCGCTGGACGGCGGAGGCGGGCCGGGCCCCCGGGCCGCGTCACTGGTCCTTGATCTTCCACGGCATGACGAGGCCGAACTTCCACAGGTAGATCCCGGCGAGCACGCCGATGATCACCAGTCCGATCACGGTCAGGACGATGTTGCGGCGGCGCACCCTGGGGTCGAGGGCCCGGTGGGCCGCCTCGGTGACCTTGCGCTTGGTCCAGCGGAGCACGAGCTGGGCCCAGACGAACTCGGTCGCCCAGATCGCCATGCCCCCGAAGATCACCACCCAGCCGGGCCCGGGCAGCGGCAGCATGACGATCCCTGCGCCGACCACCGCGAGGCCGACCACGAAGACCCCGACCTGCCAGCTCAGGTGCAGGACCCGGCGGGCCTTGACGAACTCCGGCGCCCGCGAGCCGAGCCCGCGCTCGCCCTCGTGCCCGGCCTCGTGGCCGGTGTCGTCCCCGGTGTCGCTCCGGTCCGCCCTCGCTTTGTCCGCTGCCACGGCGACCTCGCCCGGCTCGTCACTCCCCGTATTCATACAGACAAACCCTACCCGAGTGAATCCAGTCACCGGAATGGTCGTAGATCCGGCACGAGTTCTCGGCCGGAAGAGTTACGTAAACACACGCAAAACCCTCAGAGGGGTTTACAACGGCACCGTAGGTGGCATGTCGATTTCGCCGACGTGCGAATCCCCGAGCGCACACTGAGCGAAAGGCCCTGGCGCTTATGAACACCACGGTCAGCTGCGAGCTGCACCTGCGCCTCGTTGTGTCGAGCGAGTCCTCCCTGCCTGTCCCCGCAGGCCTGCGGTACGACACGGCCGACCCCTACGCCGTGCACGCCACCTTCCACACCGGAGCCGAGGAGACCGTCGAGTGGGTGTTCGCCCGCGACCTCCTCGCCGAGGGGCTTCACCGGCCCACCGGCACCGGCGACGTCCGCGTCTGGCCATCCCGCAGCCATGGTCAGGGCGTCGTGTGCATCGCCCTCAGCTCCCCGGAGGGGGAGGCGCTGCTCGAGGCCCCGGCGCGGGCCCTGGAGTCCTTCCTGAAGCGAACCGACGCCGCCGTGCCGCCCGGCACGGAACACCGGCACTTCGACCTGGATCAGGAGCTTTCGCACATCCTGGCGGAGAGCTAGGCCGCGGCCCTCCCGAGCAGCCCGGCGCCGTCCACTCGGGGAGACGGCTCGGGCCAAGACAACCGCATACGGCACAGGCCGTCGCCGTCACCGTGAGTGTCACGGAGGCGGCGTCGGGCCGTCCGCGTCCGGCTGCCCTGCGTGTCCGTCCGGGCGCGCTGCGTGCGCCCGGCCTGGCCCGGGAACCCCCGGGCGGCCGGCGGCGTCCTACCCCCGGGCGAGAGGTCCGGCACACACGGGTGCGGTGGGCGCTGTTGTCGCTACCATCGGCCAGCATCGGCGGGCGTCCGCCCGACCCCCCAGGCCAGGGAGCGAAACGTGCTGATCACCCACGACACCCGGTGCGCCCTCGACACCGTGGTGGATCTGGTGAACACCGCGCCGGAGGACGACGCGGCGGCGGACGGACTGCCCGGCGTCCCGGCTCTTGCGGATTTCGTGCGGAGCCACAAGATGAGCGACGTCGGCGTGCTCTCGGAGTTCGACCTCTCCGCGGTGCGCAGGGTCCGGGCGCGGTTCGCGGCGATCTTCGCGGCCCCGGACGCCCGGTCCGCCGCGATGATGATCAACGAACTGGTCGCCGCCGCGGGCACCACGCCCCGTCTGACCGACCACGACGGCTACGACTGGCATGTGCACTACTTCGCACCGGGCGCCTCCGTGGCGGACCACCTCGCCGCGGACTGCGGGATGGCGCTCGCCTTCTTCGTGGTGGCGGGCGAGCAGGAACGGCTGCGGCGCTGCGAGGCCCCGGACTGCCGGCGCGCCTTCGTGGATCTGTCCCGCAACCGCTCGCGCCGCTACTGCGACAGCCGTACCTGCGGCAACCGGCTGCACGTCGCCGCCTACCGGGCCCGGCGCAAGGAGGCGACGGGCTGAGGAGGCGGCCTGGCCGGGGAGGCGGCGCGGGCCGGGAGCGGCGGGCCGGGGTGTCCTCCGCCCGCCCCGGTGCGACGTCGGTCCCGGCGGGTGGCGCCGGGACGGACGTGTACGGCTCACAGCAGCAGCAGGTCGTGCAGCGCAGCCATGAGCAGCAGACACCCGATCACCGCTAGGAAGATCATCAGCGGTGGCTGGGAAAGGGCGAAGAGGCATCCGCGCGGCTCGTCCTTCTGCGGCGCGGCCTCGCTCTGTTGCGTGTCCAGCATCTCGCGGCCGATGATGGCGCACCCGAGGGGCCGTACGCGATCAACGCTCACGGATCTTGCGGGACTTCGCCGAATACCGCGAGGTCTCGTCCGGCTCGTGAACGATTCCGGCCGTCCGGGCACCCACTGTGTCGTTTCAGCCAGTCATGTGACTGTCATATGCCGTGCTTCTTCAGGATGGCCTCGATGTCGCTGAAGTCCTCGCCCGAGTCGGCGGTCCGGGGCGCGCCTGCCCGGGGGCCGGCCGTGGGGCGCGCCGCGGGCCGGGGTGCCCCGCCGAGGGACGGCGCCGAGGCCGCGGGCGCCACGGCGTCCTGCTCGGCCCGCCCGGCCGCCTCGCGTCCGGCGCCTCCGCGCCGTCGCTCCACGGCACGCGTGCCGGCGAACAGCAGCCAGGCCGCGCCCAGCACCCCGAAGCCCGCCCAGGCGGTGGGGCTCAGGGCGGTGTCGGCGAGCCAGCCGACGACCCCGGTCATGACCAGGCCGACCGGCACCAGCGAGTAGGCCGCGAGGCGGGCCGCCGCCAGGAAGCGCTTGCGGTAGGCCGTGACCACCGCGATACCCAGGCCCGCCGCCGACACGGCGGAGCAGACTGTCTCGGCAATCATCCGTCCTCCTGGCGGGCTCGTCCGTCGCTTCCATCGTGCACCGCCCGGTCCCCGCGATGCCATGCCCCGGCCAGACATCAGGGACATCTCCGGGTCGCCTCCTCCTGGAGTGCCGTCCAGGCCCGATGCCCGGAGCGCCGGTCACCACCCCCGGCCGGCCGGGGTCCCGATTGGGCCGCCCGGTCCCGGCCTGGAAGACTGTGGACATGAGCGACTCCTCCCCCGCACGCACCGAAGCCCTCGTCCTCGACGTCTGGTGCGAACTGCAGTGCCCCGACTGCCGCACCGCCCTGGACGACGTCCGCGCCCTGCGCGCCCGCTACGGCGACCGGCTCGAGCTGCGGCTGCGGCACTTCCCGCTGGAGAAGCACAAGCACGCCTTCGCCGCCGCCCAGGCCGCCGAGGAGGCACTGGAGCAGGGCAAGGGCTGGGCGTACGTGGAGGCCGTGCTGGAGCGCGTGGCGGAGCTGGACCGTGAGGGAGAACCCCTCCTGGTCGAGGTGGCCCGGGAACTCGGTCTGGACGCGGAGGAGTTCGACACCGCGTTGATCGACGGGCGGCACATCCTGACCGTCGACGCCGACCAGGCCGAGGGCAAGGCCATCGGCGTGACCGGCACCCCCACGTACGTCATCGGCGGCGAGCGCCTCGACGGCGGCAAGAGCCAGGAGGGCCTGCGCGAGCGCATCGAGGAGATCGCGGACCGGCTGCTGGCCGACCGGGAGGTCTGACCGGGCGCGGGCGAGGCCGCGGGACCGCTCCGCGGGGCCCGGCGGCGCGCGGGCCGTCGCCCCGTGCCGCGCGGCACGGGCCCCGCTCGGTCCTACAGCAGGGGCTTGCTCAGGGAACAGGTCACCGTCTCGTAGCCGAGTGACGCGTACAGCCGCTCGGCCGGGCTGTTGCCCGCGAACACGTTCAGGCCGAGGACCGTCCGGCCGGCCTCGATCGCCTGGCGTTCCGCCAGCAGCATGAGCGTACGGCCGTGTCCTCGCCCCCGGTGGGCGGCGAAGGTCTCCACGTCGAACACGAACGCCTTGGCGTCCTCCAGAGCCAGCCAGAGGGTGCCCACCCGGGTGCCCTCGTGCTCCAGCACGCTGAAGAGCACGCCCTCGGTCGCGAGCCCGTGCGGCAGCAGCCGCGCGTGGTCGTCGCGGGCCTTGGCCCGGGCCGCGGCCTCGGGCACGCCCCGCCCGATCCACCCGCGCGCGTACCGCTCGCCCTCCGCCTCCCGCCAGGCGGCGAACTCGGCCTCGGTCATGGGGCGGGCGTGGCTGCCCGGCGGCAGCGCGGGCGGGGTGGCGCCGAGGCGTTTCTCCATGCCGCGGTTGCGCACCGTGTAGCCGAGGGCACCGAACAGGCGCAGCGCGGCGTCCGCCGCGGCGGGCACCACCGCCTCCATCTGTGCGCAGCCCCAGCCCCGGGCCACCTCCTCGGCGGCGAGCGCGGCCACGGTGCCCCGGCCGCGCCGCCGGTCGGGCCCGGCGATCCGCAGGTCGACGACGCGGGCCACCGAGGCGCCGAGGGACGGCGAGGTGCCGAGGTGGATCTCGCCGACGGGACGGCTGTTCACGCACACCGCGTAGCGGCGGGAACGGGATCCGTCGGGGTGCTGCTGGAGCGGCTCGGCCGGCCGCAGGGTCGTGGTCATCACAGGTGTTCTACCCAGGACGACCGCCCGCGTCAGCCCGTTTTCCGGCTCAGGGGTCCAGGTCCCGCCCGGCCTGCGCGTCGAAGATCCGCATGGCCTCGGCGGTCACCGGGCCGCCGGTGCCGGGCAGTTCGCGGTCGTCGATCCGGTGCAGGGCCTGTACGTCCCGCAGGGTGGAGGTCAGGAAGACCTCGTCGGCGCGCTGGAGGACGTCCAGCGGCAGGTCGGTCTCCTTGGCGCCGACCCACTCGACGACCAGGGCCCGGGTGATGCCGGCCAGACAGCCGGAGGTGACGGGCGGGGTGTGGATCTCGCCGTCCAGGACGACGAAGACGTTGGAGCCGGTGCCCTCGCAGAGCTGTCCGACCGTGTTGCCGAACAGCGCCTCGGAGGCGCCGTGTTGGTGGGCGCGGGCCAGGGCGACGACGTTCTCGGCGTACGAGGTGCTCTTCACGCCGGCGAGGGCGCCGCGTTCGTTGCGGGTCCACGGGACGGTGATCGCCGCCGTGGAGTCGGGACGGCGGCTGGTCTCGCCGACGGCGACCACCAGGGTCGGGCCCGCGTCGCCGCGGTCGGAGCCGAGCGGGCCGTGGCCGCCGGTGTAGGTGATCCGCAGCCGGCCCAGCGGCACCGGGTCCGCCTCCAGGACGGCCGCGCAGGCGCGGCGCACCTCGTCGTGGTCGGGGTCGGGCAGGCCGAGGCTGCGAGCCGAACGGGTCAGCCGGTCCAGGTGCCGGGTGAGCGCGAACGGCGTGCCGTGGACCGCCTTGACGGTCTCGAAGACACCGTCGCCGACGGTCAGTCCGTGGTCGAGGACGGAGATCCTGGCGGATTCCAGGTCCCGCAGCTCGCCGTCCAGCCAGATCCTCATAGGAGCGCCCCCTCGGTCTCGTCGTACGCCCCCGACGCTACCGCGAGCAGCCGGGACGCCTTCAGCTCGGTCTCCCGCCACTCCCCCTCCGGGTCGGACCCCCAGGTGATGCCGGCTCCGGTGCCGAAGCGCAGGGCGCCCGCGGCGCGGTCGATCCAGAAGGTGCGGATGCCCACGGCCAGCTCGGCGGTGCCCCGGTCGGCGTCCACCCAGCCGATGCCGCCGCAGTACGGGCCGCGCGGCGCCGTCTCCAGCGCCTCGATGATCGTCAGGGCACTCGGTTTGGGGGCGCCGGTGACCGAGCCGGGCGGGAACGCCGCGGCCAGCAGCTCCGGCCAGCCGGCGTCCGCCCGCAGCTCGCCGCGGACGGTCGAGACGAGGTGGACGAGCCCCGGGTGCTTCTCCACGGCGCACAGGTCGGGGACGGTCACGCTGCCGGTCGCGCAGACGCGGCCGATGTCGTTGCGGACCAGGTCCACGATCATCACGTTCTCGGCGTAGTCCTTCTCCAGCAGGTCCGCCTCGGTGCGCCCGGTGCCCTTGATCGGTCCCGACTCGACCGTACGGCCGGCGCGGCGCAGGAACAGCTCGGGCGAGGCGGTGGCGATCTCCACGCCGTGCTCCGGCAGCCGGATCGTTCCCGCGTACGGCGCCGGGTTGCCGCGGGCCAGCAGCGCGGTCAGGGCGTCCACGTCGGCGCCGGGGCCGGCCGGCGCGCTGAGCACGCGGCAGAGGTTGGCCTGGTAGACCTCGCCGGCCGCGATGTGCTCGCGGATGCGGTGGACGGCCGCCGTGTACGCGGCGCGGTCCAGGGAGGAGCTCCAGTCCCCCGGCCGTGGTCCCCGCCATCCGCCGGGCACCGGCGCGGGCACCGGCTCCTCGCGTACGTCCGCGAAGCGCGCGCAGGTCAAGCGGCCCTCGAAGTCCGCGCAGACGGCCCAGAAGCCGGTGGAGTCCAGGGCGGCCGGATCGCCGGTGACGTCGAGGAGGCCGGTGGCGACGCGGTCGCCGAAACGGGCCAGCGGGGGGAGGCCGGATGGGTGGTGGAGCACGTGGTCGAGTCTAGGGCGGGTGTCCGGGAGGCGGCCGCGGGATGTCCCGGAGGGGGCCCTGACCACGGGGTCCGCCGGACGCACCGCAGCACGCTGCGCAAACGCGTTTTTGTGCTGGCCCGGGAATCCGCTAGAGTTCAACACGTCGCCGGGACGCGGAAGCGGTCCGAAACGACAGGCGGACGTAGCTCAGTTGGTAGAGCGCAACCTTGCCAAGGTTGAGGTCGCGAGTTCGAGCCTCGTCGTCCGCTCGAAGGAGAAGGGGTCGTCCCGATCCCCTTACACTCCTGGTGGAGTGGCCGAGAGGCGAGGCAACGGCCTGCAAAGCCGTCTACACGGGTTCAAATCCCGTCTCCACCTCCAAGGACGATTAGCTCAGCGGGAGAGCGCTTCCCTGACACGGAAGAGGTCACTGGTTCAATCCCAGTATCGTCCACTGGATCTTCGGATCCTGGGTCTTCTCGGAGATCCTGCCCGCGCGATTAGCTCAGCGGGAGAGCGCTTCCCTGACACGGAAGAGGTCACTGGTTCAATCCCAGTATCGCGCACTGCCTGTGACTCACGGGTCACAGCCCGCGGACGATTAGCTCAGCGGGAGAGCGCTTCCCTGACACGGAAGAGGTCACTGGTTCAATCCCAGTATCGTCCACGCAGCAAGGAGCCCCCGGCCGTCTCGTACGGCCGGGGGCTCCTGCGCGTGCCCAGCGGGTGATCAGCTGGAGAAGAGCATGTGCCCGAAGCTCTTGTGGCGGTGGTGGCCGTAGTGACCGTGACCGCCGTGGCCGCCGTGCGGGGCGCCCCAGGCAGGTGCGGGCGGAGCCGCCGGGTAGGCCTGCGGTGCGGCGGGCGGCGGCGGGGCCGGCTGCGACCACTGGGCCTCCAGGCGGGTCAGCGCCTCCAGCTCGCCGTAGTCGAGGAATATGCCGCGGCAGCCGCTGCACTGCTCGATCTGGATGCCGTTGCGGTTGTAGGTGTGCATCGGCGCATGGCACTTCGGACACTGCATGGTCGGCTCAACTCCTCGCCAGTCGGTCGTGCTTCGTGTTTCCCCAGGACAGACTCCGTCCGGCCCCGGGCGGTTGCAGCCTGGACCGGGAATCAGGGCGCGGGCCGCGGGGGACGCGGGAAGCCGGCGGGGACGGACGGCATGCGCGCGCACGCGTCCACCACGGCCTGTTCCACCTCGTCCAGCGGGCGGTCCGCGGCGAGCGCCTTCGTGACCGCGAGGGCCGCCGTCTGCACGGTGAGCGCGCGGGCCGGGACGTCCAGGGCGGTCCAGGGGTCGCCGTCCGCGGGCACGGCCGGGCCGCCGGCCTGCCGGTAGGCGGTCAGGAAGCGGGTCCACTCCTCGGGCGGGAGGAGTCCGCAGGCGTACCAGGCGGCGGGGCGGGCGAGGTCCCAGGCCGGCACGCCGGCACCGAGGTCGTCCACGTCGATCAGCTGCCACGGGCCGTCCGGCGCGGGGTGCCGGACGAGCTGGCCGAGGTGCAGGTCGCCGTGGCAGAGGGCCGGCGGGCCGGGCATCGGCGCCTGCGCGCGGGCCCAGGCGGGCAGGGCGGCCCAGGCCTCCAGGACGGGCCGGGCGGCCGGGTGCGCGGCCCGGCCGGGCGTCGTGCGCAGGGCCGCCCGGAGCCGGTCGAGCGCGCGGGCGGCTTTGACGGGGCCGCGCATCGGGGGGAGGCCGGCGGGGACGGGGGTGCGGTGCAGGAGGGCGAGGAGGGTGGCGGCGGCCTCCCAGGGAGCGGCGTCCGGGTCGTCCGGGTCCACGGGGGCGCCGTACGGCCAGAAGGTGACCAGGCGGTCCCGCAGGGTGTCCGTGACCGGGGTGAGCGGGGGCAGGAGCAGGCCGGGGAGGCGGGCGGCCGTGGCGACGCGGAGGGTGAGCGCGGCGGGGTCGGTGTCCGGGGCGTGGGCCTTGGCGACGGTGGTGTCGTGGCGGACGACGGTGGCGTCCCGGCGGTCGGCGAGGGGGGTGCTGGGGCAGGAGCAGGGGACGGCGGGGGTACGGGGGTGAGCGGCGGCCTTGGCCCGGTCGGCCAGCGCGGACCCGAGGGCGGGGTCGTCGGTCCCGGCGGCTCCGGTGTCGGTGTCTGCGGTCAAGGAGGGCCTCGGACGGGCTGGGGCGGGGTGCTCGGGTGAGCGTACCGGGGTGCGGGGCGGCGGGGGTCGGGCGAACCGGGTGAGACCGCCCCGGGTGCCTCGCGGCCGTGCGCACCGCGGGCCGGCGACGCCGGGGAACGGCCAATGCCGGCGCAGCTCCCCAGCTGCGCCGGCATTTGTGCCGTCCGCCGTACCCCCGTCCCCACGGGGTTTCATGGATGGATGTCCCCGCCCGGACCGCTCTTCCGGGCCTGGGGACGCCGCTCAGCGCCCCAGCATCGCACCCACGGACGACGCCTGTGTGGCCACCGTCTCCCAGCCGTCGAAGACGAGCAGGAGCAGGGCCGCCAGGGGAAGGGCCATGAGCGTCGCCACCAGGGGGTGGCGACGGCCCGTCCGGCGGGTGGCGAGCGCCGTGCGTCGCGGTGCCGTGTGGGCCATGGTCCCTCTCCTGACCGTTTCGGTTGTCGTCGGCAGCGGCGGGTGGTGACCTCGGGGGACGAGTGCTGCACCCGCCGCTTGACCTCAAATCTAGGCGCGCGGCTCCCACCGGGCGTCATGCCCGCGTACCGATTGCCGGGCCTCCATGAGGATGAGCCGTGACCTGCGACGTACTCCCCTGGGTGGAGACGTGGGCCGGCGTCTCGGGGTCTTCCCGGAGGGGTAGCCCACTTCGTCCTGTTATTTCCGACGCGCTCTATGGGATGAGTTGAGTGACTTCGATCACTCCCGTCCGGGTCGGAGGGAGCGCCGGGGATGGACCGGCATCCGCGGCGCGGGCGCGGCCGCGGGTCGCCGCCGGGCACGGGCCGGTGGGCGTACCGGCCCGTGCACCGCCGCCCAGCAGAACGTCAACCTGCCTGCCCCACCGACCGGTTGGGGCCACCGGTGGCGCGAAGTCGCCGCTCGCCGGAGCCTGCTGACCGCCTTTCACCTCCCCCGGACGGCCGACACAATCCATCCGGCCCGGAGGGCGCGGCCTCTGCGCGCTGGCGGCCGTGGAAACGTAAGCTGTGCCACGTCACAGGGACCGGGCAGCGGGGATGAACATGGCGATGATGCGCCTGAGGCGCGAGGACCCGCGCGTCGTCGGCTCGTTCAGGCTTCACCGACGGCTCGGCGCGGGCGGGATGGGCGTGGTCTATCTCGGCTCCGACAAGAAGGGGCAACGGGTCGCCCTGAAGGTGATCAGGCCCGATCTCGCGGAGGACCAGGAGTTCCGGTCGCGCTTCGCGCGCGAGGTGTCGGCGGCCCGGCGGATCCGGGGCGGGTGCACGGCCCGGCTGGTCGCCGCGGACCTGGAGGCCGAGCGGCCCTGGTTCGCCACCCAGTACGTACCGGGCCCGTCCCTGCACGACAAGGTCGCCGAGGAGGGCGCTCTCGGCGCGGCGGACACGGCGGCGATCGGCGCGGCCCTGTCCGAGGGGCTGGTCGCCGTGCACGAGGCCGGGGTCGTCCACCGGGACCTGAAGCCCTCCAACATCCTGCTGTCCCCGAAGGGGCCGCGGATCATCGACTTCGGCATCGCCTGGGCCACCGGTGCCTCCACGCTCACCCACGTGGGCACCGCGGTCGGCTCCCCCGGCTTCCTCGCCCCGGAGCAGGTGCGCGGGGCCGCGGTCACCCCGGCCACCGACGTCTTCTCCCTGGGCGCGACCCTGGCGTACGCCTCGACCGGCGACTCGCCGTTCGGGCAGGGCAGTTCCGAGGTGATGCTGTACCGGGTGGTGCACGAGGAGCCGCAGCTGTACGGCGTCCCGGACGCGCTGGCCCCGCTGATCCGGGCCTGCCTGGCGAAGGACCCCAACGAGCGGCCCAGCACGCTCCAGCTGTCGCTGCGGCTGAAGGAGATCGCCGCCCGGGAGGCGCAGGGCCTGGACGGCGTACGGCCGCCCTCGCCGCGTGCCGCCGAGGCGGACCGGCCCACCGGACGGCTCGCCGACACCTACCCCGAGCAGCAGCGCACCCAGCGGCGCGCCTCCCCCGGCACCCCGCTGCCGCGCGGCGGCACCCCCGCCCGGGGCGGCGCGCCCTCCGTGTCCTCCAGGGGCGGGTTGTCCTCGCGCGGCGAGGTGCCGTCCCGTGGCGGGGCGTCCTCGCGCGGCGGGGTGCCCTCACGCGGCGCCGGGTCCTCCCGGCCGGGTACGGCGCGCCCCACCCCGGTGCCGCGCGGCAGGGGTCCGCGCTCCGGTGGCGGCCGGCCCGCTCAGCGCGGTGGTTCCGGCCGGCCGGGGCAGCGCCCTACGGGGAGCCTGCGGCGGCCGGCCAATCCGCGGCTGCTGCGCCAGCGGCTGTTCGTGTTCGTGGTGGTGACGCTGCTCGTGGCGCTCGGCATCGCGGTGGCCCAGGGCTGCCAGGGACCGGCGCGCGGGCTCGGCGACGACGGCGTCCCCCGGCAGCAGCACACCCAGCCGGGCCACTTCCCGCTGGGCGACGCGACGTTCGTGCCGAACCCGGACACGTCCGCCGTGAGCCGCGACGCCGGTAACTGAGGGCCGCCCGCGGGGCGGTTCGGCGGCCCGGGGTGTGCCCGGTCAGGACTCCGGCCGGCCCGTGGCCACCGCGTAGAAGGCGACCGCCGCTGCCGCGCCCACGTTGAGCGAGTCGACGCCGTGGGACATCGGGATGCGGACCCACTCGTCGGCGGCGACCAGCGCCCGCGTGGACAGTCCGTCGCCCTCGGCGCCGAGCATCAGCGCCACCCGGTCCATCCTGTGCGGGGCGGCCTCGTCGAGGGTGCGGGCCTTCTCGTCCGGAGTGAGCGCGAGCAGGGTGAAGCCGGCCTCGCGCACCGAGTCCAGGCTCTTGGGCCAGGTCTCCAGCCGGGCGTACGGCACCGAGAACACCGCGCCCATGGAGACCTTGACGCTCCGCCGGTACAGCGGGTCGGCGCAGTCGGGCGACAGCAGCACCGCGTCCATGCCGAGGGCCGCCGCCGAGCGGAAGATGGCGCCGATGTTGGTGTGGTCGTTCACCGACTCCATGACCACCACCCGGCGGGCGGAGCGGAGCAGTTCGCCGGCCGTCGGCAGCGGCTTGCGCTGCATGGAGGCGAGGGCGCCGCGGTGCACGTGGTAGCCGGTGACCCGTTCGGCGAGTTCGGGGCTGACGGCGTAGACCGGCGCGGGCAGCTCGTCGATGACGTCGCGCATGACGTCGATCCACTTGGCCGAGAGCAGCATCGACCGCATCTCGTAACCGGCGTCCTTCGCCCTGCGGATGACCTTCTCCCCCTCGGCGATGAACAGGCCCTCGGCGGGCTCACGCCTGCGGCGCAGCTCCACGTCGGTCAGGCCCGTGTAGTCGGCCAGGCGCGGGTCGTCGGGATCCTCGACGGTGATGAGATCGGCCACGGGGTGATACTGCCTTGTCCTGGAGGTGGTGCCAACGGATGGGTTACCCCGGGTTACGCGTGATCAGGCCGGGGTCAGGCCACCGGCGCGGGGCCGACCCGCACCACGTCGCCGATGACGATGACCGCCGGGGGCCGCACGTCCTCGGCGCGGACCGCCTCGGCGACCGTGGCCAGGGTGGCGTCCACGCGCCGCTGCGCGGCCGTCGTCCCCTCCTGCACCAGGGCGACCGGCGTCGCGGGCGGCCTGCCGTGGGCGACGAGCGTCTCGGCGATCTTCCCGATCTTGTCGACGCCCATCAGGACCACCAGGGTGCCGGTGAGCTTGGCCAGCGAGGCCCAGTCGACCAGGGAGCGCTCGTCGTCGGGCGCCACATGGCCGCTGACCACGGTGAACTCATGGGCGATCCCCCGGTGCGTGACCGGGATGCCGGCCGCGCCCGGCACCGAGATCGAGCTGGAGATGCCCGGGACCACCGTGCACGGGATGCCGGCCTCGGCGAGCGCCTGGACCTCCTCCATGCCCCGGCCGAAGACGAACGGGTCGCCGCCCTTGAGCCGGACGACCGCCTTGCCCTGCTTGGCGTGCTCGACGAGCGCGTTGTTGATGGCCTCCTGGGCCATGTACCGGCCGTACGGGATCTTCGCCGCGTCGATCACCTCGACGTGCGGGGGGAGCTCGGCGAGCAGGTCGCGCGGGCCGAGCCGGTCGGCGATGACGACGTCCGCCTCGGCGAGCAGGCGCCGGCCGCGGACCGTGATCAGGTCCGGGTCGCCCGGGCCGCCGCCGACCAGGGCCACGCCCGGGGTGCGGGTGCGGTGGTGCGGGGCGACGAGGGTGCCGTCGCGCAGGCCCTCGACGACCGCGTCCCGGATGGCCGCGGTGTGCCGGGGGTCGCGGCCCCGCGCGTGCGTGGTGAGCACGGCGACGGTGACGCCCTCGCTGTGGCCGGTCGCCGGGGTCCAGGCGGTCGCCTGGTCGGCGTCGTCGGAGCGGACGCACCAGACGCGGTGGCGCTCCGCCTCGGCGGAGGCGGCCGTGTTCGCCGCGGGGTCGCTGGTGGCGATGAGGGCGTACCAGGCCTCGGCGAGGTCGCCGTCCGCGTACCCGCGCCGCACCCAGGTGATCTCGCCCGCGTCCGCCATGGCCTCCACCGAGGGGGTCGCCTCCGGGGAGACGAGGACGACGTCCGCGCCGGCCGCGATGAGCGCCGGGAGGCGGCGCTGCGCGACCTGGCCGCCGCCGAGGACGACCACGCGACGGCCGGAGAGGCGGAGGCCTACGGGGTAGGCGGGGTGTTCGGCCATGAGGGACGGCTCCTCGTGCAGCTGTGCGATGGGCGCGCTGCACCTTCGGAGCGGCCCTGACGTGCAGATTTTAAGCGGAGGGCAGGGCGCGGGGCACGGGTGGTCCGGCAGCTGAACACCGGACCGCCCGTGCCGCCGGGCCTACTTCTCCGTGACCCCCGCCGAATCGAACGTGGCCACCTCGTGCATGGCCCGCGCCGTGCTCTGCACCAGCGGCAGCGCGAGCAGGGCGCCGGTGCCCTCGCCGAGACGGAGGTCCAGGTCGACCAGGGGGCGCAGGCCCAGCTTGTTCAGGGCCGCCACGTGGCCCGGCTCGGCGCTGCGGTGGCCGGCGATGCAGGCCGCGAGGACCTCCGGGGCGATGGCGCGGGCCACGAGGGCGGCCGCGCCGGCGCTCACGCCGTCCAGGATCACCGGCGTGCGCAGCGAGGCACCGCCGAGCAGCAGGCCCACCATGGCCGCGTGCTCGAAGCCGCCGATCGCCGAGAGGACGCCGATCGGATCGGCCGGGTCCGGCTGGTGGACTTCCAGGGCACGGCGGACCACCTCCGTCTTGCGGGCGAGCGTCTCGTCGTTGATGCCCGTCCCGCGCCCGGTCACCTCCGCCGGGTCGGCGCCGGTGAACACGGAGATCAGCGCGGCGGAGGCGGTGGTGTTGGCGATGCCCATCTCCCCGGTGAGCAGGGCCTTGTTGCCGGCCGCCACCAGGTCGCGGGCGGTCTCGATGCCGACCTCGATGGCCGCCTTGGCCTCCTCGCGGGTCATCGCGGGTCCGGTGGTCATGTCGGACGTGCCGCCGCGGATCTTGCGGGGCAGCAGGCCGGGGGTGGCCGGCAGGTCGGCGGCGACGCCCACGTCCACGACGCACACCTCGGCGCCGACCTGACTGGCGAAGGCGTTGCAGACGGCGCCCCCGCCGAGGAAGTTGGCCACCATCTGGGCGGTGACCTCCTGCGGCCAGGGGGTGACGCCCTGGGCGTGCACGCCGTGGTCGCCGGCGAAGATGGCGACGGCGGCGGGCTCCGGGATCGGCGGCGGGCACTGCCGGGACAGCCCGCACAGCTGTGCGGAGATGATCTCCAGCATGCCGAGCGCGCCGGCCGGCTTGGTCATGCGCTTCTGGCGCTCCCACGCCTCGCCGAGCGCCTTGGCGTCGAGCGGGCGGATCTGTGCGACGGTCTCGGCAAGCAGGTCGTGGGGTTCCTCTCCGGGCAGGGCGCGGCGGCCGTACGTCTCCTCGTGCACCACCCAGGACAGGGGGCGTCGCTTGGACCAGCCGGCCTGCATCAGCTCGGGCTCGTCCGGGAACTCGTCGACGTACCCGACACACAGGTAGGCGACGACCTCCAGGTGCTCGGGCAGGCCGAGCGCGCGGACCATCTCCCGCTCGTCGAAGAAGCTGACCCAGCCGACGCCGAGGCCTTCGGCGCGGGCGGCGAGCCAGAGGTTCTCCACCGCGAGCGCCGAGGAGTAGGGCGCCATCTGCGGCTGGGTGTGACGGCCGAGCGTGTGCCGGCCGCCGCGGGTGGGGTCGGCGGTGACGACGATGTTGACCGGGGTGTCGAGGATGGCCTCGATCTTCAGTTCCTTGAACTGCTTGGCCCGGCCCTTCGGCAGCGACTTGGCGTACGCCTCGCGCTGCCGCATCGCCAGTTCGTGCATGGTCCGCCGGGTCTCGGCGGACCGGATGACGACGAAGTCCCAGGGCTGCGAGTGGCCCACGGACGGCGCGGTGTGCGCGGCCTCCAGGACCCTGAGCAGCACCTCGTGCGGGATGGGGTCGCCGCGGAAGCCGTTGCGGATGTCGCGGCGCTCGCGCATCACCTTCAGGACGGCCTCGCGCTCGGCGTCGGCGTAGCCCGGCGCGGCGGGGCCGGCGGACTGGCGTGCCTCCGCCACCGGGACCGTGTCCTCTTCCTGGTCGGCGCCCCTGGTCCGCAGGTCCTCCGCGTGCTGGACGACATCGGGGGCGGGCGCCGGGGCAGGCTCGCCGTCGCGGGGTGCGGGCACGACGAGGGGGTGCGGCGGGGTGGGCGCCAGGTGCGGGGTGGTGGGGACCTGCCCCTCCACCGGCACGAACTCCCCGAGCGGCCGAGGATCCGCGCCCGCGGGGAGCCCGGAGGGCAGCGGCTGCTCCGGGACCTGGGCGGGCTCCTGCGCGGGGCCCTGCGGGTGCGGGGCTCCGGGTACGGCGGCGTCCGGCTGCGGGGCGGCCGGGGCACCGGGGGCCTGCGGGACGCTCTCGGCGAGCTGCGGGCCCTGGAGCACGGCCGGCTCGGCCACCCCTACGGCCTCGGCGGCGCTGTCACCGGCGGGCGCGGCGGGTACGGGGGCCGGCCCGGCGGCGACGGGTACGGCGGTCTCTCCGTCGGCGGCTGTGGGTACGGGGGCCTGCGTTGGGTCGGCGTGAGGTGCCGGGTCGGCTTGGGGAGCCGGGTCGGCTTGGGGAGCCGGGTCGGCTTGGGGAGCCGGGTCGGCTTGGGGTGCTTCCGCGGCGGCCGGGGCGGCTGGCTCCGGTGCCTGGACGCCGTCACCGTGCGGTGCCTCCGCGACCGGGGCGGCTGGCTCCGGTACCTGGGCGGCCGTGGGATGGGCGGCGACGGCGGGCTCGGCGACGGCCGGGGCGGCGCTGTCGACGGTCACCTGGACGGGCGCGTCCTGAGGCTGGGCGCCGGCCGCTTCCTCAGGCTGGACGGTGGCCGCTTCGTGCGTCGCGGCCGCGCTCTGGACGGCAACCGCGTCGGCGGACTCCACCACACCCTGGGGGGTGACGGCGGCTTGGGCTTCGGCGGGCACCTGAGCCTCTGCGGGAAGGTGGGGCTGTGCGGCGTCGGCGGCTTGCGCAACGGCGACCTCCGGCACCTCGGCGATCTGGTCACCGCTGGGAACCTGGGCGGCGTCGGCGGGCTGCGGGGCACCGGCGGGCTGCGCCACGTCAGCGGCATCCCCGGCTTCGGCGGCCTGCGGCACCTCGGCGACCTGGACACCATCCGCAACCGGCACCGCGTCAGAAGCCTGCCCGACGGCAGCAGCCTGCGCGGGCTGGGCGAACTGAGCCGCTTCGGCAGCGTGCGCAACCTCAACGGCCTGCGCGACAACCTGCTCCGCAGCCACGACCTCCCCAGCACCGGCAACCAGCACAGGCTCCG
>NZ_JBEYRP010000008.1:0-280363 GCF_040704085.1 Streptomyces sp. NPDC047841 | reverse complement strand
CGCAACCTGCACAGCCTCGACAGGCTGAGCCGCCTCGGCAGCCTGCGCAACCTCAACGGCCTGCGCGACGACCTGCTCCGCAGCCACGACCTCCCCAGCACCGGCAACCAGCACGGCCTCCGCAACCTGCACAGGCTCCGCAACCTGCACAGCCTCGACAGGCTGAGCCGCCTCGGCAGCCTGCGCAACCTCAACGGCCTGCGCGACGACCTGCTCCGCAGCCACGACCTCCCCGACACCGGGAACCTGCACAGGCTCCGCAACCTGCACAGGCTCGGCGACCTGCACGGCCTCGACAGGCTGAGCCGCCTCTGCGGGCTGCGTAACCTCAGCGGACTGCACTTGCACGGGCTGCGCCGGCTCGGTCGGCTGTGCGCCGTCGGCCGGCTCCGCCGGTGCCGGCGGCTGAGTCGCGTCCCCGGTCACTTCCTGGGCCGCCGGCCCGGCGACCGCCACCGCCTCCGCGGCCCCCTCGGCACCGGTGGCCTCCGCGGGCGGCGCGCCGGTCGGTGCGGCCTGTCCCGGCACCGCCTCGGCCGGAACGCTCTGGGCCTCCGCCGTCGGCGGCACCCCGTGCGCCGGTCCCGGCGCTCCGTCAGCGGCCTGTACCGCGGCGGGCGCCGCGTCGGCGGCGGGCCCTGCGTCACCGGAAGCCGCGCCCGGCGTCGCCGGTGCCGTGTAGACCCCGTCGTGCGCGTGGGCCGGCTGGACCCCGTCGTGACCGTGGACGACCTGCACGTGGCCGGTGTCGGCCGGGGAGGACGCCTGGCCGGTGAGCCGGGCCACCGCGGCCTGGGCCGCGTCGGAGGGGCCAACCGTTTCGGCAGCCGGGGCCTGCGGGGCGGCCTGCGCCGCGCCCCAGGGTGCCGCGCTCTGCGGGGCCGCCTGCGACTGGGCTTCGAGGTATTCGGGGCCGCCCACTGCCGGTCCGGGCTGCCGTACCGGCGCTCCCGCGGGGCCGCGGTCGGCGAGGGAGCGGACCGGGCTGGCGGAGGTGTCCGGGATCGGCGGGCCGAGGTGCAGCGGGCGGCGCGGCGGCTGCGGGGCGGCCGTCGGGTCGTGCGGCGCCGAGAGGATGGGCGACGGCGGCACCGACGCCGGGCCCGAATCGGGCAGGCGGACACCGCTGAGGTCGACCGAGCCGCTGTCACGTCCGGCCGTCTCGTGCGGGCCCGGCTCGTGGACGGCCTCCACCACCGGTTCCGGAGCGGGTGGCGGCACCTCGTTGCCCCACGCGCCCTGGGCACCCGGCAGCAGCAGGTCTTCGTCCTCGGCGGGAGCCTCGGAGAGGTAGGTGTACGCACCGTGCGGGGGGACGCCCGGCTGCTCCACCATGCCTGCGCTCTCCGGCTGCCCCTCGCCCGGGACCTGGCCGGTGTCGGTCATGCGTACCCCTCGCCCATCGGTTAGTGCTCCTACGACCAGCTCACCCGGAACGGCGCACCGACCGCCCGCAGTGAAGAACGAGCGTCCGTGCCCAGCGGCACGAACGACCCGCCGGAAAAGGCGACAAAGCCATTCAGTGGCATTGTCCCGGTCGCCGTGCCGTCGCGACAGCAAGATCCGCGACAGCCCGCTGTGGACTGCGCCACGTTGCGCGTCCTCCGGTTCCGCCGTACCACACCCACCCCAAAACGGGCGTGCGTTCCGGACATTGGTGAACGAAGTTCGGCCCACCGGTGCGGTACAACGATCGGCCAGCCTACCGCGCGCGGTACGACAACAGGATCACGGGGCGCGGTCCGGCAATACCCCGCTGAGCAGGAACGCCACGTTCCGCTCGGTCTCCGTCCAGGCCCGGGTGTCGAGTTCGACGGACTGGAGCAGGGCGCACTCGACCCGGTATCCGTGCTCGGTGAGGTCGCGGCCGACGCGTTCGGCGACGTCCCGGTTGGCGGCGTGCGTGACGATCCGCTGCGGGCGCCGGTCGGCGACCGCGGAGACGACGGCCGGTCCCCCGCCGCCGACCCGTACGACGTCCGGTTCGTGCAGGTTTTCGAGGACGTGCGGGGCGCTGCCGTGGACGATCTGGAGCTGGACGCCGAAGCGGCGCGCGGCGTTCTCGGTGCGGGCGCAGGCCGCCGGGTCGTGGTCGACGGCGATGACGGCCGCGCCGGCGCGCGCGGCCTCGGTGGCGAACGCGCCGCTGCCGGAGCCGATGTCCCAGACGAGGTCGCCGACGCGCGGGCCGAGACGGGCGAGTTGCGCGGCGCGCAGCAGCTGGTTCTCGCCCTCGCCGAGACCACCGGCCGGACCGGCGCCGTAGCTCTCGTCGGGCTGCACCCAGCCGCGCGGTCCGGCGCCCGGGTCGCGTCCGGCGATCCAGCCGCCGCCCTCCTGCGCGCCGGCCGGTCCGCCGATGACGATGACGACGTTGGGGTCGCGCCAGGTGTGGTCGGCGGCCTTGTCCGAGGTGACGACGCTGACCTGTTCGCGTTCGGTGCCCAGTTCCTCGCAGATGACGAAGGTGCGGTGCACGCCCTCCAGGAGGAGGCCGAGTTCGGCGGGGCCGGCGCCCGGCGAGGTGAGGACGGCGACCTTGGTGTGGGCGCGGCAGACGTTCACGGCGCGGCGCAGGCTGCGCGGGTGGGCGACGACGACCTGGGCGTCGTCCCAGGGCATGCCGGCGCGGGCGAAGGCGGCGGCGACGGAGGAGACGGCGGGGACCACCTCCACCTCCAGGCCGAACTCCGGGGCGCGCAGGGTGCGCACGACACCGAAGAAGCCGGGGTCGCCGTCGGCGAGCACGACCGCGGTGCCGCGGTGGGCGGCGATGCGGCGGGCGGCCAGGGCGGGGCTGCCGAGGCGGACGCGTTCGGCGCTGGGCGGGAGTTCGGGCAGCGCCAGGTGGTGGGCGGCGCCGGCCACGAGGGTGGCGGCTCCCAGGGCGGCCCGTGCCGCGTCGGTCGGCGGCGAGCCGTCCCAGCCGATCACCGTGACCCGGTCGGCCATCGTCGTCAGTCTCCAGTGGTTCTGCGCGGGTCTTGGGGGGGGGGAAGAGCCCGGGGCGGGCTCCGTGAGAGTACCTGGTGGTGCCGGGGAGGCTCAGTTCCAGTCCGAGTACGACGTGAAACCCCCGCTGTCGGCCGGCTGCTCGCCGGCCCCGGCGAGGTCCTCCGGGAGCAGGCTCCAGACGATGACGTCCGTGCGCACCTCGGTCCAGGCACCGTCCCCGGTCCTGGCGCGGGCTGTCCAGGCGTTGCGCAGGACGCCCTCGCTGATGCAGCCGATCTTCTGGGCCACCTGCTGGGAGGCGGTGTTGTCGGCGGCGGTGCGCAGTTCGAGACGTTCGAACTTCTGGTCGTGGAAGAGCCACTGCGCGGTGGCGAGGACGGCTTCGGAGGCGTAGCCCTCGCCGCGCGCCCAGGGGGCGATGACGTAGGCGATCTGGCTGGAGCGGACGCGCCAGTCGGTGTTCCTGAGGTGGACGACGCCGACGAGCCGCTGGGTGAGGAACTCGGTGACGGCGAGGACTATCCCGCGCCCTGCGGTGCGTTCGCCCGGGGCGACGCCGGTGATCCACCGGTGGGCGTCGGCCTCGGTGTAGGGGTGCGGGACGGTGGTCCAGGCGACGACCTGTTCGTCGTTCATCATGTCCGCCAGTGCGGGCGCGTCGTCCTCGTCGAGGGGGCGCAGCACCAACCGCTCCGTGCTGATGGAGATGTTGGGGAAGGTGCTCGTCATGCGCCGCTCCGTAACCTTCGGAAGTTCCTCGAGAGACCGTCAGGACCGTCAGGTCTGCTGAACTGCCCAGCATGCAGCATGGGACCACTGAACCGCACGACGGGGTCCACACCCGGTGAGGGAGTGGACCCCGTGCGTCGCGAAACGCCGTGTACGTGCCGTCAGCCGCCGGCCGCCGGCAGGACGGACCCGTGGTACCTGTCCTGGATGAACGTCCGCACCTCAGGCGAGACGAGCAGCCTCGCGAGCTTCTTCACCCGCGGGTCGTCCTCGTCGCCGCGCCTGACGGCGAGGAGGTTGGCGTAAGCGTTGTCCTTCGCCGACTCCAGGAGGATCGCGTCCCCGGTGGGGCTGAGGCCCGCGTCCTGGGCGTAGTTGTTGTTGATGACCGCGGCGTCCACGTCGTCGAGCGAGCGGGGCAGCTGGGCGGCTTCCAGCTCCCGGATCTTCAGGTGCCGGGGGTTGGACGTGACGTCCGCGGGGGACGCGTCGGTGCCGGCGCCGGCCTTGAGCTCGATGACGCCGCCCGCGGCCAGCAGCTTCAGGGCGCGGCCCTCGTTGGTGATGTCGTTCGGCACGGCGACGGTGGCCCCGTCCGCGAGCTCGGTGACCTTCTTCACCTTGTGCGAGTAGACGCCCATGGGCGGCAGGTAGGGCTTGACCACGGGGACGAGGTCGGTGCCCTTGGACTTGTTGAAGTCGTCCAGGTAGGGCTGGTTCTGGTAGAGGTTCGCGTCCAGCTCGCCCTCTTGGAGGGCGGTGTTCGGCAGGACGTAGTCGGTGAACTCCTTGACCTCCAGCTTCAGGCCGGCCTTGGCGGCGAGGTGGTCCCTGACATAGGTGAGCACCTCGCCGGCCGGGACGGCGGTGGCGCCGACGACGAGGGTGTCGTCCGTGCCACCGCCCTTGCCGGAGTCCGTGCCGGAGCCGCAGGCGGTCAGGCCGAGGGCCAGGGCCGCCACGGCGATGACGGATACGCGCATCGGTCGGTCTTCCTCGCGGCTCAGAAGGACGGGATGACCGAGCCCTGGTACTTGTCCTCGATGAACTTCTTGACCTCGGGCGAGGTGAGGAGCTTGGCGAGCTTCTTCACGCGCGGGTCCTTCTGGTTGCCCTCCTTGACCGCGAGGAAGTTGCCGTACGGGCTGTTCTTCGCGGACTCCAGGACCAGGGCGTCCTTGGCGGGCTTGATGCCGGCGGAGATGGCGTAGTTGCCGTTGATCACGGCCGCGTCCACGTCGTCCAGGGAGCGCGCGGTCTGGGCCGCCTCGACCTCCTTGAACTTGAGGTCCTTGGGGTTCTTGGTGATGTCCTGCGGGGTCGCCTCGGTGCCGACGCCGTCCTTGAGGGTGATGAGCCCGTTGGCGGCGAGCAGCTTCAGGGCGCGGGCCTCGTTGACGGCGTCGTTCGGGACGGCGATGGTCGCACCGCTCTCGAGGGCGTCGACCTTCTTGACCTTGTGGGAGTACAGGCCGAGCGGCTCCAGGTGCACCGTGACGACGGGCGCGATGTGGGTGCCGCGCTTCTTGTTGAAGTCGTCCAGGTACGGCTGGTTCTGGAAGTAGTTGGCGTCCACCGAACCGTCCTCGGTCGCCGTGTTCGGCGTGATGTAGTCGGTGAACTCCTTGACCTCCAGGTCGAGGCCCGCCTTCTTCGCCAGCTTGTCCTTGACGAAGTTCAGGATCTCGGCGTGCGGGGTCGGGCTCGCGGCGACGACCAGCGGGCCGCTGTAGTCGGAGGAGCCGGAGTCCTTGTCCGAGCCGCAGGCGGTGAGCCCGAAGGTGACGGCTCCGGCGGCGAGGACGGCGGTGGTGATCTTGGCGGTGTTACGCACGAAAAGTGCCTTTCCTTAAGGGTGGTGCGGCCCCGGATCAGGGGCTGTCGGCGAAGCGCCGTCGTTGCGGGGTGGTGGTGGAAGCTCAGGCGACCTTGCTGACGTCGGCCGCCGCCGGCTCCTTGGCCTTGAGCAGGCGGAGCTTGGGCGCCGGGCCCGACCGGCCGCCCCGGCTGTACAGGGAGCGGGCCGCGAAGTCGCCGGCGAACTGGATGAGGGAGATGACGACGGCCAGGATCGCGACGGTGATCCACATGAGCTGGGTCTCGAAGCGCTGGTAGCCGTAGCGGACGGCGAGGTCGCCGAGGCCGCCGCCGCCGACGGTGCCGGCCATGGCGGAGTAGCCGATGAGGGCGATGAGCGTGGTCGTGGTGGAGGCGATCAACGAGGGCAGGGCCTCGGGGATCAGGACCTTGCGGACGACCGTCCAGGTGTTGCCGCCCATGGACTGCACCGCCTCGACCAGGCCGTGGTCCACTTCGCGGACGGCCGTCTCGACCAGGCGGGCGAAGAACGGGATGCCGCCGATGGCGAGCGGCACGATCGCGGCGGTGGTGCCGATGGTCGTGCCGGTGACCCAGCGGGTGAAGCTCATCAGCGCGACCATCAGGATGATGAACGGCATGGACCGGCCGATGTTCACGACCTGGCCGACCACCTTGTTGGCGACGACGTTCTGGACCAGGCCGTCCCGGTCGGTGACGACGAGGAGGAGGCCGAGCGGGAGGCCGGCCGCGACGGCGATCAGGGTGGACCAGAGCACCATCGTGAGCGTCTCGGAACACGCCTGGGACAGCAGCGGCTGCATCTCGGACCAGGTCACTTGGCACCTTCCTTCACCAGCAGGGCCTCCTGGCCCACCACGTCGATCTGCAGGCCCTGTTCGCGCAGGAAGCCGACCGGCACCACGTTGTCCTCGTAGCGGCCGGGCAGTTCGATGCGCATGCGGCCGATCTGGAGGCCGCCGACGGTGTCGATGGCGGCGCCGAGGATCGATATGTCGATGTTGTAGGTGCGCGAGAGCTGGGAGATGACGGGCTGGGTGGCGGTCTCACCGTGGAAGGTGATGTCGAGGACGGTCCGGTCGCTGCCCGTGGCCTCGCCGCCGACGGGGAACAGCGCGGCGGCCAGCTCCGAGCCCGGGGTGGCCAGCAGCTCGCTGACCGTGCCGGACTCCACGATCCGGCCCCGCTCCATCAGGGCGGCGGAGTCGCAGATCGACTTCACGACGTCCATCTCGTGGGTGATGAGCAGGACGGTCAGGCCCAGCTGCCGGTTCAGGTCGCGCAGCAGCTGGAGGATGGAGCGGGTGGTCTCCGGGTCGAGGGCGCTGGTGGCCTCGTCGGAGAGCAGCACCTTGGGGTCGCCGGCGAGGGCGCGGGCGATGCCGACGCGCTGCTTCTGGCCGCCGGAGAGCTGGGCGGGGTAGGCCTTGGCCTTGTCGGCGAGGCCGACCAGGTCGAGCAGCTCCAGCGCCTTGCGGGACCGGGCCCGGCCGGACTGGCCGAGAATCTCCAGCGGCAGTTCGACGTTGTCCTGCACGGTCCGCGAGGACAGCAGGTTGAAGTGCTGGAAGACCATGCCGATCCGGCTGCGGGCCCGGCGCAGTTCCCTGCCGGCGCGCGGGCCGCGTCCGGCCAGGGCGGTGAGGTCCTGCCCGGCGACGGTCACGGTGCCGGAGGTGGGGCGCTCCAGCAGGTTGACGCAGCGGATGAGCGAGGACTTGCCGGCGCCGGACTGGCCGATGACGCCGTAGACCTCGCCTTCGCGGACGTGCAGATCGACGCCGTCGAGGGCGGTGACCTCACGGCCGCGGGAGCGGTAGACCTTGGTCAGGCCCGAGGTGGTGATCACGTGGGTTTCCGTCACTGTCGAGTGCGCGGGCGTGGGTGTGCCCGGGCACGGGTGCATGCGGTTCCGGCATGGGGGAGCGGGTGCGTCTCGTACGGCCTACGGCGCACGGACATGCCGGGGGTCTCGCTTCGGGGCGCGAGGCTCAGCTGATGCGGGGGCCCTCTAGAAGGCGCACATTCGACACATCAGGCGACACATACAACGAGCACCGGGCGTCAGGGTCGCCTCGGTCGCAAGGGTGCGGCAGCTCGTCGTGGTCATGTGAGAAGTAAAGCAGACGAACGGTCCTGACCGGCCGCCGCTGTCCGCATGCTGGACAGCTGCGGACAGTCACGGTGGGACACCTGGCCAGGCACGATGGCCCCGCTCCCCCGTCCCTCACCAGTGCGGACAAGGGCGGCGGTGCCCTCCACCGGGCCGGCGTCCGGTGCGGCCGCCCGGTGCGTTGTGGCCAATGCCACGGTGGCCGCTTGGGACCGCGTACGGCGGGGGCGGGGACGATGGGCCGTTTCCGCCGTAATAAGGTCACGGCATGCTCAATGCCCTGACGCTGGTGACCGGGGTCGCCGCGCTGCTGCTCGCCGCCTGGTGCGGCTGGGCCGCCTACCGTGACCAGCCGACCAAGGACTGGCACTTCATCGGCATGGCCGTGGTGTCGCTGCTGGCCCTGGTGCAGCTGGTCATCGGGATCGTGGCGCTGGCGCGGGGCGAGAAGCCGGAGCAGGGCACGACGATCTTCGTGGCGTATCTGCTGGGCGCGTTCGCGTGCGTTCCGGCGGCGGGCTTCATGTCGCTGGCCGAGCGGAGCCGCTGGGGCTCCGTGACGGTGGCCGCCGGCGGTGTGGTGCTGGCCGTGCTGGAAGTGCGGCTCTTCGACATCTGGGGAGGCTGAGGTGACGGTGGCGCAGGAGAAGCCGGCCCGTTTGATCAGCGGGCCGGGCATGCTGCTCGTCTGGTTCTACGGCGTGATGGTGGTCGGCGCCGTGTCGCGGTCCGCGTACCAGATCTCCACGGAGTTCGACCGGGCGCCGCTCGCGTACTCCCTGTCCGCCGTGGCCGGCGTGGTGTACGGCTTCATCACGTACACGCTGGTGCGCGGCGGGGAGACGGCTCGCCGGGCGGCGCTGGTGTGCTGTGCGGCGGAGCTCGCGGGCGTGCTGATCGTCGGTACGTGGACCCTGGTCGAGCCGTCCGCGTTCCCGGACGCGACGGTGTGGTCGAAGTACGGGATGGGGTACGTCTTCATCCCCGTGCTCCTGCCGCTTTCCGCGCTGTACTGGCTGCGGAAGGCGTCGGTCCGAAGGGGCGCCTGAGGGACCTGGGCCGCCGCGGGCACGGCGCGGTCGCCCGGGCGGCCGGCCGCGCCCCGTCCGGGGCGCGTGCCCTCACGCCGTCTGCGCGTACGCGCCCGCCTGCTTCTCCAGGATGATCATCTCGACGCCGTCGGCGCCCTTGGCCCTGCCGACCGTCTCGTAGCCGGACCGGCGGTACAGGCGGAGGTTGCCCTCGCTGCGGTGGCCGGTGAAGAGCCGGAACCGGGTGGCGCCGCGCTCGTCCGCCAGCGCGGCCTCGGCCGCGCGCAGCAGCCTCGCGCCGATGCCGTGGCCCTGGAGGCGGGGGTGGACGCAGAGCTTGCCGATGGCCGCCGCGCCGTCCTCGGTGACCCTGCCGCGCACCGAGCCGACCACCTCGTCGCCGAGCCGGGCGACGAAGACGCAGTCGGAGGCGACCTCCGCGCGGACGGATTCCAGGGTCTGCACGAGCGGGTCGATGCGGTAGTTGCCGTACAGCGCCGCCTCGCTCTGGAAGCACAGGTACTGGAGCCGGAAGATCTGCTCCGCGTCCTGTTCGGTCGCCACCGAGATGGTCACGCTCATGCCCATGTGCGCATGCCTCCCGCTCACCTGATCACCTGTCGTCCCCCACTCCTATCCCCGCGCTTCGCGTGCCGCAACCTCCGGTGTGAGCAATCGGCGCAGACATCCCAGACATCTGGAGCGTTCCGGGCCGAGACTGCCCTGTGAGATACCCAACTCCCCCGCGATCTCCCGGTAGGTGGGGTCCTCGGGCGACAGCAGCGCCTCGAGGAGACGGGGGCAGCGGCCGGGCAGGCGGCGCACCGCGTCCCGCAGGGCGCGGTGCCGGGCGGTGGTCAGGGCGCGCTGTTCCGGCCCGGCGCGCAGGTCGTCGGCCGGGTCGGTGCCGTAGGGCCGCTCCAGGCGGGTGGTGCGGCGGGTGCGGCGGGCCTCGGCGCGGACCGCCTTGCGCAGCCAGCCGTGCGGGTCCGGCGGTGGCCCGTCGGTCTCCAGCCGCTCCAGGAGCCGGAGCCAGACGGCCTGTTCCAGGTCGCCCGGCTCGCCTCCCCAGGCATATGCCTCGGCCGAGGCCTCGGCGGTGAGCAGGGGGTGCAGGGAGGCGACCAGGTCGTGCGTCATACGCGGAACGACGAACCGCCCCGGCGGCGGGTTGCCGGGGCGGCGCACAGTCACCCCGAACGGGGTGCCGGGCGGCGCGGCGGTTGACGCGCCGGGGTGCCGCCGGCCGTCCGGACGGGAGCCGTCAGCCCTTCAGGAAGTCGGCGCGGGCGAGCAGTCCGGTGTCGGCGTTGTCGGTGAACACGCCGTCGATCCCGGTCGCGAAGTACTTCTTGAAGGCGCCGAAGACATCGCCGTAGGCGTCGGCCGCGGTGCCCTTGCGGTACTCGGCCGGCAGGAAGGGGTTCTCGTTCCGCATGGTGTAAGGGTGCAGGATCAGGCCGACCTTGTGCGCGTCGGAGACCAGCGTGGTCGGCTCGGCCAGGGTGCCGTCCGCCTTCTTCGGGATGACCAGGTCCAGGGTCGGGCCGATGCCCTGGGCGTAACCGGCGATCTCGCGCAGGCCCTTGGGCGTGATGAGGTCGGCGACCGTGCGGGGGTCGTTCGCCTCGACGAAGTCGTACGGGCGGCTGTTCGCCGAGGAGAGCAGGACGACGAGCGGGTTGTCGACCAGCCGGTTCAGCCGCTGGATGCTGCCGGGCTCGAAGGACTGGAGGATGACCGGGGAGTTCCGGCCGTCCTTGCCGTACTTGCGCAGCAGCTTGGCCACCCGCTCCTCCAGGCCGAGGCCCAGCTTGCGGAAGTAGGTGGGGTGCTTGGTCTCCGGGTAGATCCAGACCTGCTTGCCGCGCTTGCGGGTCTGCTCGTCCTGCCACCGCAGGACCTCTTCGAAGGTGGGGATCTCCCAGCGGCCGTCGTAGAGCGTGTTGTGCGGCCGGTTGGCCGGGATGCGCTCGACGGCGCGCAGCGTCTTCAGCTCGGCGAGCGTGAAGTCCTCGGTGAACCAGCCGGTGGTGGGAACCCCGTCGAGCACCTTGGTGGTCCTGCGGTCGGCGAACTCCGGGTGGGAGGCGACGTCCGTGGTGCCGCCGATCTCCGGCTCGTGCCGGCAGACCAGGTGACCGTCCTTGGTGGGCACCAGGTCGCCCGCCTCGACCACGTCGGCGCCCAGGTCCAGGGCCAGCTCGTACGAGCCGAAGGTGTGTTCGGGGCGGTAGCCGCTGGCACCCCGGTGGCCGATGACCGTCGGCACCGGCAGGCCCTTCAGTCCGCGGCCGCCTCCGTGCCCGGCCGTCCGGGCCTCGGCCGCGCGGGCCGTGCCGGACAGCCCGAGGACCGCTCCGCCCGCGCCGAGCACCGCGGCGCCGAGCAGCGCCCTCCGTCCCGTCGTCTGCGTCTGCTCGTTCGCCTGGTCGCTGTCCATGAGCGCTCTCCTGCCGCCTTCGTCCATCGGTGCGGCCCGATCGTAGGGGCGTGCACATGACGGGAGGGAGGCTCCGGTCCGAACAGCCGGGTGCCGTCGGATGTCCTGCGAACGGCGGAAGATGACGTGTCGTCGCCAGGCCCGCGGCTCCCGTGCGGCGCGATGTCCGTCACATCGGCGCGCGGCGGTCACGCGCCGTCCCGCGCACGCCACCGCAGGTAAACCCGCGTCAACACTTCGTAAGACCTCGGTGAACCGGACGTCCCCGATGTGCGCGCGGCCCGGCGCCGCGAGTAATGTCCTCACCTGCACAGACTCATATCGCCCCCTTTGACATCGGAGGACCCGTTGTCCCGCTTCGCGCTCATCAAGGCAGTGCTCGGACCGATCATGCGCCTGATGTTCCGCCCACAGGTGGAGGGCGTGGAGAACATCCCCGGCGAGGGTCCGGTGATTCTGGCCGGTAATCACCTCACGTTCATCGACTCGATGGTGCTGCCGCTGGTCAGCAAGCGGCAGGTGTGCTTCATCGGCAAGGACGAGTACGTCACCGGCAAGGGCGTCAAGGGCCGGCTGATGGCGTGGTTCTTCACCGGCGTCGGCATGATCCCGGTGGACCGCGACGGGGCGAGCGGCGGGGTGGCCGCGCTGATGACCGGGCGGCGCATCCTGGAGGAGGGCAGGATCTTCGGGATCTACCCGGAGGGCACGCGCTCGCCCGACGGACGCCTGTACCGGGGCCGCACCGGTATCGCCCGCCTCACGCTGATGACCGGTGCGCCGGTGGTGCCCTTCGCGATGATCGGCACGGACAAGCTCCAGCCGGGGGGCCGGGGCATCCCGCGGCCCGGCCGGGTCACCGTCCGCTTCGGCGAGCCCATGGAGTTCTCGCGGTACGACGGCATGGACCGGGACCGGTACGTGCTGCGGGCGGTGACGGACTCGGTGATGACCGAGGTGATGCGGCTGTCCGGGCAGGAGTACGTGGACATGTACGCCACGAAGGCGAAGGCCGCCTAGAGGGTCCGTCAGACGGCCCCCGGACGCCTCGGCGGACCGGTGCCGGACCGGCCGCCGTCCGCCTGCCGGTGGAATCTGCCCCCGACACATCGGGCATTCGGCCGTATCAGACGGCCATATGACCACACAACATGTCTGATTCAGACATGTCCAAACCTTCTCGGCGTACTCTGCTCCGTACCCCGGTCGCCGTCGCCGGCGCGGGATTCCTGGCAGCCTGCACCAGTTCCGGTTCCGATCCCAGTTCCGGCCCCCAACACTCGCACGGCGGGGAGAAGTTCGTCCCGGCCGGACCCCGGGGGTACGTCAACCCTTCGGATCCGGAAGTCCTGGCCGCCGAGCGCAAGCGCGGGGCCGGCCGCGAACGCACCTTCAGCTTCACCGCCGCCGAGGCCAAGCTGGACCTGGGCGGACGTTCGGTCCGCACGTGGGCGTACAACGAGGAGGTACCCGGCCCGCTGGTGCGGGTCACGGCCGGCGACGTGCTCGACCTGACGCTCACCAACCGGCTGCCGGCCACGACCACGCTGCACTCCCACGGGGTGCGGCTGCGCTGCGACATGGACGGCGTGCCGGACCTGACCCAGCGGGCCATCCACCCCGGGAGCGACTTCCGCTACCGCTTCGTCGTCAAGCACCCGGGCACCTACCTGCTCCACTCCCACGTGGGGATGCAGCCCGACCGGGCCCTGTACGCGCCGCTCATCGTCGACGACCCCAAGGAGCCCCTCTCCTACGACAAGGAGTGGGTCGTGGTCCTGGACGACTGGCTCGACGGCGTGCAGGGCTCCACGCCCGAGGGCGTCCTGAGCCAGCTCAAGCCCGGCGGCGCCACGGACATGGGCGGCATGGACATGGGCGGCATGGCCATGGGTCCCGGCCACGGCGGCCCGAGCGCCCACGGGCCGGACGCGCACCGGTCGGGGTCCGGGAAGTCCGCGGGGAGATCCACGGGCCCCAACCGGGTGCTGCACGACTCCCACAGCCGCATGCTGAACGGGGAGGGCGGCAGCGTCGCCTACCCGTACTACCTGGTGAACGGGCGCCTGCCGGACGATCCGTCGGTGTTCCGCTGCCGTCCCGGCGACCGGGTGCGGCTGCGCATCATCAACGCCGGTTCCGAGACCGCCTTCCGGGTCGCGCTGGGCGACCACGCGATGACCGTCACCCACACCGACGGCTACCCCGTGAAGCACAAGAGGACCGACGCCCTCCTCATCGGCATGGCGGAGCGGTACGACGTGCTGATCACCGCCCGGGACGGGGTCTTCCCCCTGGTCGCGCTGCCCGAGGGCAAGAAGGGCCGGGCCGTCGCCGTCCTGCGCACCGGCAAGGGGAGCGGGAACCTGCCCCGGGCCGACGTCCACCCGGACGAACTCGACGGCAACACCGTCCCCGCCCGCCGTCTGCTGCCCGCCGACTCGGTGGCGCTCACCGACCGGGACCCCGACCGGGAGATCCGCATCCGGATCACCGGCACCATGCAGAAGTTCGACTGGGGGTTCGACCACAAGCCCTACTCCCCGCAGCAGCGCCACCCCGTCCGCGCCGGTGAGCGGGTGCGGCTCACCCTCATCAACGCCACGGGCATGTGGCACCCGATGCACCTGCACGGACACACGTTCTCGTTGAAGGGGCTGGATTCCGTCGGGGCGCTCAAGGACACCGCGCTGGTGCTGCCGCACCGCAAGCTGGTGCTCGACTTCGACGCCGACAATCCGGGGCTGTGGATGCTGCACTGTCACAACCAGTACCACTCGGAGAGCGGCATGATGACGGTGCTGGGTTACAAGCGCTGAGTCCGGGGTGGTCCGGTCGTGCTCCGGGCGCGGCCGCGTGGCGGCTCGGCGCGCGGTTGCCCGCGCCCCCGGGCCGGCCGGATCACCCGGACCCTTCCAGCGCCTGGTCCTTCAGCAGGAACCACGCCGCCGCCGACGCCGCCAGCAGGACCGCCGCTCCCGCTCCGGAGGCCAGGTGCAGGCCGTGGACGAAGCTGTCCCGGGCCGCGTCCAGAAGGGCCGCCGACGCTTGCGGGGGCAGGTGCGCCGCCGCCTCCACCGCCGCGCCCAGCGACTCGTGGGCGCCGGCCGGGGTGCCGGACGGGCCCGCGAAGCCGCGGTAGACGCCGGTCACGATGGAGCCCAGCAGCGCGATGCCCAGGGCGGCGCCCAGTTCGTACGCCGTCTCGGACACCGCCGAGGCCGCGCCCGCCTGGTCCTTGGGGACGCTGGAGAGGATGACGTCGGCGGTCACCGTGAAGGAGAAGCCCGCGCCGACGCCCACGACCAGCAGGGCGGCTCCGAGGACCGGGTAGCCGGTGGACTCGCCGAGGGTCGTCAGCGCGGCCAGGGCGGCGCCGACCGCGGCCAGGCCGCCGGAGACCACCGCGCGGACCGAGAAGCGCCGGGCGGCCCGGCCCGCGGCCAGACCGGCCGTCACCGCGCCCACCGCGGCGGGCAGTTCGGCCAGGCCCGCCTCGAACGGGCGCCGGTCCTGGACGAGTTGCAGGTACTGGGAGAGGAAGAACACCAGGCCCGACATGCCGAGGACGGTCAGCAGGTCGGCGAGGACCGCTCCGCTGAAGCCACGGCGGCGGAACAGCCGCATGTCCAGCAGTGGGACCGGCATGGTCAGCTGGCGGCGGACGAAGCCGTACAGGGCCGCCGCGCCCAGCAGACCGGCGCCGAGGATGGTCCCGGTCAGGCCGTGGGCGGCGGCCTCCTTGACCGCGTAGACCAGGCCGATCACGCCGGCCAGCGAGAGCAGGACGCTGCTCAGATCCCAGGGGCCGGGGTGCGGGTTGCGGGACTCGGGCAGGGTGCGGATGCCGACCAGGACCAGGACCGCCATCACCGGCAGGTTGATCAGGAAGACCGAGCCCCACCAGAAGTGCTCCAGCAGGAACCCGCCGGCGATCGGGCCGACGGCCGTGCCGGCGGAGGCGGTGGCGCCCCAGATGCCGACGGCGAGGCTGCGCTCGCGCGGGTCGTGGAAGATGTTGCGGATCAGGGCCAGGGTGGCGGGCATCAGGGTCGCGCCGGCGACGCCGAGCAGCGCGCGGGCCAGGATCATCAGTTCGGGCGTCGTCGCGTAGGCGTTGAGCACGGACAGCGCGCCGAACGCGGTGGCCCCGCCCAGCAGGATCCGCTTGCGGCCGATGCGGTCGCCGAGGCTGCCCATGGAGACCAGCAGACCGGCGATGACGAAGGAGTAGACGTCGCCGATCCACAGCAGCTGGGTGCCGGAGGGGTTCAGGTCCTCGCTGATGTAGGGGGTCGCCAGGCCGAGGACAGTGGCGTCGACGGCCACCAGCAGCACGGCCAGGACGAGGACGGAGAGCGCGACCCAGCGGCCCGGACGCCTCACCGCCCCGGTCGTGTGCGCAGGCCGCACGGTGCTGGTCATGATCCCTCTCTTCGCACAGCGCCGCCGAGCAACAGCTCGGCGATCATGGTCGGGAAGTCCCGGGAGGCGACGCGGCCGTCCAGGGTGGCCCAGGCGCAGGAGGCGATCAGTCCGTACAGCGCCTCGGTGAGCCAGACCGGGCTGAGGTCGATGCGGAACTCGCCGTCGCGCTGTCCGCGCTGGAAGAGGGCGCCGATCCGGGCGTCCAGGCGCTGCCAGCCCTCGTTCTGCCGGTCGCCCTCCCACAGCTGGCTCTCGCCGTACAGGAACGCGAGCAGTCCGGCGGCCGGCTGGATCTCGCGGACCAGCCTGCGGACGGCCTCGGCGGCGGACCCCTCCTCCGGCCGGGCCCGGTCCAGCGCCCCCTCGCACTCCGCGATGCCGAGCTGTTCCAGGGCCCGGACGAGCGCGTCCCGGCCGGCGAAGTGGCGGTGCAGCGTGGCCCGGCTGATCCCGGCGGCCTTGGCGACCTCGTCCATGGTCGCGGTGGATCTGCGGGTCAGCAGGGCGGCGGCGCTGCGCAGCACGTGGTCACGATCGAGGGCCATGAGACAAGGGTAGCCCATGTGAGACATTGGTGTCTCATGAGGAGCGCGGATGCCTCACGAAGGGTGGCCGGAGCGGGGTGCTCGTCAGTGCCAGGGCAACTGCCCGCGCCGCTCCCAGTAGACGCGCGGGTCCTCCGCCAGCGCGTCGAGGCGGGTGAGCTGCTCCTCGTCGAGGTCGACGGCGGGGGCGTGCAGGTTGGAGGCGAGCTGCGGGACCGTCGCGGCGCCGGAGAGGACGACTCCGGCCCAGGGCCGGCGCAGGATCCAGGCGAGGGCGACGGCGTCACAGCCCATGCCGGTCTCGGCGGCCACGGCCTTCAGCGCGTCCGGGGCGTGCTGCCCGGCCAGCCGGCCGTTCGCCATGCCCTCCTTGACGATCACCGTGAGCCCGGCGTCGTGCGCCTCGGCGAGGGCGGGGCCGGCCGACGTCTCCAGCGCGTTGTACGTCGACTGCACGGTACGGAAGAGGGGTTCGCCGTCGACCGTGACCGCGAGGGCGGCACGGATGGCGTCGGCCTGGGCGGGGCCGCTGGTGGAGAAGCCGACGGTCAGCCCCTGGGCGGCGGCTTCCGCCAGCCTGGCGTGCAGGTCCTTGTCGGTGAGGGCCGGGCTGTCCGGGGTCACCGAGTGGATCTGGTAGAGGTCGAGCCGGTCGCCGAGCAGGGCGTCGGTCTCGGCGCGCTGCCGTTCGTAGGTGGCGAGGCCGTGGTCCTTGACCTCGTGCCGCTCGGCGTCGGTGGACCAGCCGGCGGTGTACGTGTAGCCCCACTTACTGCCGACGACCACGTCGCCGGCCTCGGGGTGGGCGTTCAGCCACTCGGCGAGGAACTCCTCGGAGCGGCCGTAGGAGCGGGCGGCGTCGACGTAGCGGACACCCTGGGCGTAGGCGGCGTCGAGAAGTTCGTGGGTCCGGGTGCGCAGTGCCTCGACGCTGCGGTCGTCCCCGAGGTCCTCGTCGCGGCCGAGGTTGATGTAGCCGGGGCGGCCCACCGCGGCCAGGCCGAGTCCGATGTGGCAGGTGGGGGTCGTCGCTGTGGCCAGTCGCGCGAAGGGCATCGCGGGCTCCGTTCGGTCGGCTCGGTGAGGCTCGCGACCAACGTAACCCGCGATGCCCTGGTGATCGCGGTGCAGGGGCGGGGGGCTGCCCCTCAGCCCTGCTTCTTCGCCTCGGCCCACTGGTGCTGGGCCGCCACGTCCGCCTTGACCTCCGCCAGCTGGACCGCGACCGCGCTCGGGGCCGTACCGCCGCGCCCGTCGCGGGAGGCGAGGGCGCCCGGGACGCTGAGGACGGAGCGGACCTCCGGAGTGAGATGCGCGGAGATCTTCGCGAACTGCTCGTCCGTGAGGTCGTCCAGCTCCTTGCCCTCCGCCTCGGCGACCTTGACGCACTCCCCCGCGACCTCGTGCGCGACGCGGAACGGCACGCCTTGCTTGACCAGCCACTCCGCGATGTCGGTGGCGAGGGAGAAGCCGGCCGGGGCCAGTTCCTCCATGCGCTCGCGGTGGACGGTGAGGGTGGCGACCATGCCGGTGAAGGCGGGGAGCAGCACCTCGAGCTGGTCGCAGGAGTCGAAGACCGGCTCCTTGTCCTCCTGGAGGTCGCGGTTGTAGGCGAGGGGCAGTGCCTTGAGGGTGGCGAGGAGCCCGGTGAGGTTGCCGATCAGCCGGCCGGACTTGCCCCGGGCCAGCTCGGCGATGTCCGGGTTCTTCTTCTGCGGCATGATCGACGAGCCCGTGGAGAACGCGTCGTGCAGCGTGACGAAGGAGAACTCCTTCGTGTTCCAGATGATGATCTCCTCGGCGATCCGGGAGAGGTTCACGCCGATCATCGCGGTGATGAAGGCGAACTCGGCGACGAAGTCCCGGGAGGCCGTGCCGTCGATGGAGTTGGCAACGCTGCCGTGCTCGAAGCCGAGGTCGCGCGCGACCGCCTCCGGGTCCAGGCCCAGGGAGGAGCCGGCGAGAGCGCCGGAGCCGTACGGCGACACGGCCGTCCGCTCGTCCCACTGGCGCAGCCGCTCGGCGTCCCGGGACAGGGACTGGACATGGGCCAGGACGTGGTGGGCGAAGAGCACCGGCTGGGCGTGCTGGAGGTGGGTGCGGCCGGGCATCGCCACGTCGGGGTGGGCCTCGGCGAGGCCGATCAGGGCGTCCTGGAGGTCGGCGATCAGGCCGCCGATGATCCGGGCGTGGTCGCGCAGGTACATGCGGAAGAGGGTGGCGACCTGGTCGTTGCGGGACCGGCCGGCGCGGAGCTTGCCGCCGAGGTCGGGGCCGAGGCGCTCCAGGAGGCCGCGCTCCAGGGCGGTGTGCACGTCCTCGTCGGCGATCGTGCCGACGAAGGTGCCGGCCGCCACGTCGGCTTCCAGCCGGTCGAGTCCGGCGAGCATGCGCTGGAGCTCGTCCTCGGTGAGGAGCCCCGCCGTGTGCAGCACGCGCGCGTGGGCACGCGAGCCGGCGATGTCGTAGGGGGCGAGCCGCCAGTCGAAGTGGACGGACGCGGACAGCTTCGCCAGGGCCTCGGCCGGGCCGTCGGCGAAACGGCCGCCCCACAGCCGTACGTCACCGCTGTTGCTGCTCACTTGCGTTGCTCCTCGAAGCTCTAGGTGTGCCACCGCCTCCCCACCTTTCCAGGCGAGGAGGCGGCTGTCAGGCTGATGCGTGTGAGGTGAACCCGTGCGTGTGACCGGTCGCGGCTACGCCAGGTCCCGCTTGGCCGCGATCTTCGACGACAGGCTGTAGATGTCGATGAAGCCCTTGGCCGCCGACTGGTCGAAGGTGTCGCCGGTGTCGTAGGTGGCAAGGTTGAAGTCGTACAGCGACTCCTGCGAGCGCCGGCCGGTGACGACGGCGCGGCCGCCGTGCAGGGTCATCCGGATGTCGCCGGTGACGTGCTGGTTGGCCTCGTTGATGAAGCCGTCCAGGGCGCGCTTGAGCGGGGAGAACCACTGGCCGTCGTAGACCAGTTCGCCCCAGCGCTGCTCGACCTGGCGCTTGTAGCGGGCGAGTTCGCGCTCGACGGTGACGTTCTCCAGCTCCTGGTGGGCGGTGATCAGGGCGATGGCGCCTGGGGCCTCGTACACCTCGCGGGACTTGATGCCGACGAGGCGGTCCTCGACCATGTCGATCCGGCCGATGCCCTGGGCGCCGGCGCGCTCGTTGAGCTGCTGGATGGCCTGGAGGACGGTGACGGGCTTGCCGTCGATGGCGACGGGGACGCCCTCCTTGAAGGAGATGACCACCTCGTCGGCCTCGCGCGGGACGGCCGGGTTGGAGGTGTACTCGTAGATGTCCTCGATCGGGGCGTTCCAGATGTCCTCCAGGAAGCCCGTCTCGACCGCGCGCCCGAAGACGTTCTGGTCGATGGAGTACGGGGACTTCTTGGTGGTGGCGATCGGGAGCTGCTTCTCCTCGCAGAAGGCGATCGCCTTGTCCCGGGTCATGGCGTAGTCACGGACCGGGGCGATGCACTTGAGGCCGGGGGCGAGGGCGACGATGCCGGCCTCGAAGCGGACCTGGTCGTTGCCCTTGCCGGTGCAGCCGTGGGCGACGGTGGTGGCGCCGTGCTTCTCGGCGGCGGCGACGAGGTGCTTGACGATCGCCGGCCGGGACAGCGCGGAGACCAGCGGGTAGCGGTCCATGTAGAGGGCGTTGGCCTTGATCGCCGGGAGGCAGTACTCGTCGGCGAACTCGTCCTTGGCGTCGGCGACCTCGGCCTCGACGGCGCCGCACGCGAGGGCGCGCTTGCGGATGACGTCCAGGTCCTCGCCGCCCTGGCCGACGTCGACCGCAACGGCGATGACCTCGGCGCCCGTCTCCTCGGCGATCCAGCCGATGGCGACGGAGGTGTCCAGACCGCCTGAGTAGGCGAGTACGACGCGCTCGGTCACGGGTTTCTCCTCACAGTGCATTCGCTGACATGCATGAGTATGCAGAACTCTGCATGATTCGTCAATCTCCGCTGGGGTTGAACACGCGCAACCGCTTTCTCGTACTCCCCGCCGGACGCAGGCGCCGCGTTCGTCCGACGACGACACTCCCCGACCCGAGTGAGGCATTCGCATGTCCAGGGCTCTTCCGAAGTACGACAAGCGTCGCGTGGCGGTCATCGGCGGCGCCGCCGCCGCGGTGCTGTCCGGCGCGGTGATCGCCGGCTCCGCCCTCGCCGGCACCCCCGGCGGGGACGACGGCGCGGCCGGTGCCCGCACCCTGGCGAGCCCCGGCACGATCACCTGCCCGGACGTCGCCTCGAAGCTGCCCGCCGTCCCCGCGTCCGCGAAAGCCGAGGTCGACCGCAACCTCACCCTCCTCCAGACCCAGATCAAGGAGGCCGACACCCGGCTGGCCGACACCGTCGGCCAGGGCGGACCCGACTTCGTGAACAACGCGATCCTCGGCCCGCTGAAGGACAAGCGCGTGGCCACCGTCAACCGCATCGCGACGGCGATCGGGCGTACGGCGGCCAGGCCGGCCGGGCTGGACGCGCTGGCGCCCTGCACCCTGAACGCGGGCGGCGGCGGGGCGTCCGCCGGCGCGGCCCCGAGCGCTCCCGCCACTCGGCAGCCGGCTGGGGGCGGCGCGGCGGCGGGCGGGGGAGGCACGGCCGGCGGGAACACCGGGGCGGGGACGATCACCTGCCCGGACGTCGCCTCGAAGCTGCCCGCCGTCCCCGCGTCCGCGAAGGCCGAGGTCGACCGCAACCTCACCCTCCTCCAGACCCAGATCAAGGAGGCCGACACCCGGCTGGCCGACACCGTCGGCCAGGGCGGACCCGACTTCGTGAACAACGCGATCCTCGGCCCGCTGAAGGACAAGCGCGCCTCGACCATCGACCGCATCGCCATCGCCATCGGCCGCGCCTCCGCCAGGCCGGCCGGGCTGGACTCGCTGGCCGCCTGCACCCTCACCCGGTGAGGTGACAGGCAGCCGTGGCCGCCCCGTGGAAGCGCCGGCCGGGGCGGCCACGGTGAACCTCTCCGCGCCGGATCCGGCAATTACTTAGACAGTCGAAGAACTTGCGCCGATACTCGGCAGACATGGGAAAGACCTATGAGCGCATAGACGGCCGGCTGCGCACGTTCATCGAGGAGCAGCCCCTCTTCTTCACCGCGACCGCCCCGCTCTCCGGCGACGGCACGGTCAACCTCTCCCCCAAGGGCCTCAAGGGCTCGTTCGCCGTCCTCGACGAACTCACCGTGGCCTACCTGGACTTCGCCGGGTCCACCGCCGAGACCATCGCGCACCTCAGGGAGAACGGGCGGATCACGCTGATGTGGTGCGCCTTCCAGGGCCCGCCGAACATCGTGCGCGTGCACGGCCGGGGCGAGCCCGTCTTCCGTGACGACCCTCGCTTCCCGGAACTGCTCGCCCTCTTCCCGGACGTCGACCCGGGCCGGCACGGGCTGCGCGCGGTCATCGTGGTGCACGCCGAACTGATCCGGGACAGCTGCGGATACGCCGTCCCGCACATGGCGTACGAGGAGGACCGCGAACTGCACGGCAGGCGCTTCGCCCGCGAGGACGACGTCTCGCTGAACGCGTACTTCGAGAAGAAGGAGCACATCGCCACTAGCCTGGACGGCCTACCCGGGCTGCCGTTGCCGCTGCCGCCCTCTACCGTCTGAGCCATGCGCCCCGGTGTGCTCCTCGCCCTCGTCTCCGCCTCGGCCCTCGCCCTGCTCGGCGCCGCTCCCGGCCGCGGCGCGGTGCCGCTGCCCGCCGGGATGGCGGACACGGGCGGCGGCCGCCAGCTGATCGTCGCCCAGGCCCCGGACACCGCGGCCACGACGGGCACGGTCAGCTGGTGGGACCTGCGGGACGGCCAGTGGGTCCGGGCCGGCTCCGCACCGGCACGGTTCGGGGCGGGCGGGCTCGTCGACGGCGCCGCCCGCGTCCAGGGCACGAACACGACACCGACCGGGCTGTACGGCCTCCCCTTCGGTTTCGGGACCAAGGCCGCGCCGGCCGGCACACGCGTCGCGTACCGCCCGGTCCGGGACAGTTCCTGGTGGTGCCAGGACAACGACTCCCGCTCCTACAACCGCTGGGTCGACCCGCTCCCCGCCGACTGCCGCGCCGCCCAGTCCGAGCACCTGACCGACTACGGCACCCAGTACGCGTACGGCCTCGTCATCGCCTTCAACTACGACCGGCCGGTGCGCGGACGCGGAGCCGGGATCTTCCTGCACGTCAACGGCCGCGGCGCGACGGCCGGTTGCGTGTCGGTGCCCCAGGACGCCATGCGCCGCATCCTCACCTGGACCGACCCCGCGGCGAAGCCGCACATCGCGATCGGCACGGCGAAGGGCGCCACGGCGGTCGGCCGTTACTGAAGACGACGAGTGGTTCGGGGTCGCCCCGGTGGACACCGCTGACCGGTGAGGCCCTCGCCATCCGCGCGCGGTCCTAGGGCGCTCGGGCGCCGCCGCCGCGTACGAACGCCTCGCCCCGCCGAGAAGGCTGGGCGCCCTCTTCCGGCCGGAGCTGTGACAGCGCCCGTCAGGGCGCCGTGGGCAGCCTCACCGTGAACGACGTGGCACCCGGCCGGCTCTCCAGTTCCACGCTCCCCCCGTGTGCCTCCGCCACCGCCGCCACGATCGACAGGCCCAGGCCCGCTCCTCCTCCGGGGGCATCGGTGCGGCGGCGGTGTTCCGCCCGGGTGAAGCGTTCGAAGACGGTGGGCCGGATGTCCTCCGGGACGCCGGGGCCGTCGTCGTGGACGGAGAGGGTGGCGTGGGCGGTGCCCGCCTCCACAGTGACCGTCACCTTGGTGCCGGCCGGTGTGTGCAGACGCGCGTTGGCCAGCAGGTTGGCCAGCGCCTGGTGGAGGCGGTGGGCGTCGCCCGGCACCGTCACGGGTTCCTCGGGCAGGTCCAGGGTCCAGCGGTGGGCCGGGCCCGCGGCGCGGGCGTCCGTCACCGCGTCCAGGACCAGGCGGGTCAGGTCCACCGGCCGGCGTTCCAGCGGGCGGCCGGCGTCCAGTCGGGCGAGCAGGAGCAGGTCGTCGACCATCTCGCCCATGCGGGCGGACTCGGCCGTGATGCGGCTCAGGGCGCGGGTCACCTTCGGGGGCACCGGACCGGGGTGCAGGAGGGCCAGCTCGGCGTGGCCGCGCACGGAGGCGACCGGGGTGCGCAGTTCGTGGCTGGCGTCGGCGGCGAAGCGCCGTAGCCGCTCCTCCACGGCGTGCCGCTTGGTGAGCGCGTCCTCCACGTGGCCCAGCATGCGGTTGAAGGCCGTGGCCACCTGGCCGACCTCGCCGTGCGGGTCGGTGTCCGGGGCCCGTGGCGGCAGCGCGACCTCGCCGCTGGCCAGCGGGAGTTCACTGACCCGGGTGGCGGTGGCGGCGACCCGGCTGAGCGGCCGGAGCGACCAGCGGACCCAGCAGGCTCCGGCCACGCCCGTGACGACCAGGGCGAGGCCGAAGACGACGCCGGCCACCAGTTCCAGCCGGTGGACCGCGGCCTGGACCGGCTCCAGCGGGAGGCCGACGAGCAGCACGTCCCCGTCCCGGCCCGGGGAGGCGACGACCCGGTAGTCGTGCAGGGCGGACAGGTCGACGGTGTGGGGTCTGCCGTCGGCCGGTACCCGGGCCAGCCGGCCGGCGTCCCGCGCGGTGAGGTCGACGTCCAGGTCGGCGGCGGGGTTCCCGGAGCGGATCAGCCCCGTGTTGGTGACCGTGCCGTTCAGCAGGCGGGCGCCGAAGGTGCCGGTGGCCATGCGGCGGGTGTCGCCCTGTTCGTCGCCGTCGTGGTCGTCACGTGCGTGGGGCAGCAGGCCGTCGTGTTCCAGGCTCTCCGGGAAGCGGGTGCCGACCTGGGTGAGCTGTTCGTCCAGGCGCTGGGTGAGGAAGCCGTTCAGTTCCACGACCGCGGCCAGGCCGACGGCCGCGCAGCTCACCGCGAGCAGCGTCACCAGTCCGACGGTGAGCCGGGCCCGCAGGGTGCGGGGACGCACAGCACGGGGACGCGGCGGGGTCACCTGGTCACCGGCTTCAGGACGTAGCCGGCGCCGCGCACGGTGTGGATCATGGGTTCGCGGCCCGCGTCGACCTTCTTGCGCAGGTAGGAGATGTACAGCTCGACGACGTGCGCCCGGCCGCCGAAGTCGTAGGACCAGACCCGGTCGAGGATCTGCGCCTTGCTGAGCACCCGGCGCGGGTTGCGCATGAGGAAGCGCAGGAGCTCGAACTCGGTCGGCGACAGGTCGATCAGCTCGCCGGCCCGGGTCACCTCGCGGGCGTCCTCGTCCATCATCAGGTCACCGACGGCCAGCCGCGGGCCCTCCTCCTGCGTGCGGGCCATGCCGGCCCGGCGCAGCAGGCCGCGCAGCCGGGCGACGACCTCCTCCAGGCTGAAGGGCTTGGTGACGTAGTCGTCGCCGCCCGCGGTGATCCCGGCGATACGGTCCTCGACCGCGTCCCGCGCCGTCAGGAAGAGCACGCACACGTCGGGCTTCACCTCGTGCAGGCGGCGCAGCACCGCGAAGCCGTCGGTGTCGGGGAGCATCACGTCCAGGACGACGGCGTCGGGCATCAGTTCGCGGGCGGCGGCGAGGGCGGCAGCGCCGTCGCCGGCCGCGCGTACCTCCCAGCGCTCGTAGCGCAGGGCTCCGGTGAGCACCTCCGCGAGGTCGGGGTCGTCGTCGACGACGAGGACGCGCAGCGGGGTGCCGTCGGGGCGGGTGAGTGCGGGGCGGCCGGAGGGGGTGGTGTTCATCGCGCCTCCCAGCATCGCCGGTCCGCGGGGCCCGGGGTGAGGCGGCCGCCTCTGAGTTTCCTGTGAGTACGCCCCGGCGGGGCCTCGCTCAGAGCTGTTTCAGAGCTTCGCCCCGCACAGTGGCCTGGCCGACGGACGAAAGGACGGCGACATCGTATGACCACCGTGGAGACGCGGCGGGCGGCCCCGGCCCCGCCGCTGCCCGTGACCGCACGGCGCTCCCCCGCCGGGCCCGTGCTGGCCCTGCTGTGGGCGGGCGCGGCGGCCGTACTCGCGCTCTGGTGGGCGGGCACCGGGTCCGTCGTCGGGGCGGCCGGGTGGCTGACCGGGGCCGGGCGGATCGCCGGGCTGCTGTGCGGGTACGCCTGCGCGGTGCTGGTCGGGCTGATGGCGCGGGTGCCGCTGCTGGAGCGGCGCGTCGGCTCGGACCGGGTGGCGCGCTGGCACGCGCAGGCCGGCCGGTACACCGTCTGCCTGCTGCTCGCGCACGTCGTGCTGATCCTCGCGGGGTACGCCGCCCAGGACGGGGCCTCCCTCTGGCACGAGACGGTGACCGTCGTCCTCGACTACCCGGAGATGCTGAAGGCCACCGCCGGCACGGTGATCCTCCTCGCGGTCGGCGTCACCTCGGCGCGGGCCGTGCGCCGCCGGACGAGCCACGAGTTCTGGTACTACGTCCACCTGCTGACGTACGCGGCCGTCTTCCTCGCCTTCGGGCACCAGCTGGCCCTCGGTGACCAGTTCAACGGCGAACCGGTCGCGACCGCCGCCTGGTACGCGCTGTACCTGGGCGTGGCGGCGCTGGTGCTGTGGTTCCGGGTCCTCGCCCCGGTGCGGCTCAACCTGCGCCACCGCCTGCGTGTGGACTCCGTCCACCGGGAGGCGCCGGGGGTGTACTCGGTCGTCGTCCGGGGCCGGCGCCTGGACGAACTGGGGGCGCGGCCGGGCGAGTTCCTCCGCTGGCGGTTCCTCGCCGAGGGCATGCGCCGGACGTCGACGCCGTACTCCCTGTCGGCGCCGCCGCGCCCGGACCTGCTGCGCATCACGGTCAAAGCGCTGGGCGACCACAGCGCGGCCGTCTCCCTGCTGCGCCCCGGCACCCGGGTGTGGGCGGAGGGCCCGTACGGCGCCCTGACCGCCGACCGGGCCGCCGGCCGGCGCACCCTGCTGATCGCCGCCGGTGTCGGCATCACTCCGCTGCGGGCGCTGTTCGAGACGCTCCCCGGCGAGGTGACGCTGCTGTACCGGGCGCGCTCGGCCGAGGACCTGGCGCTGGGCGGCGAGCTGGAGGCGATCGCCCGCTGGCGCGGCGGGCGGGTGCTGTACGCGCTCAACGGTCCGGGCGGGGAGCGCCCGCCCCTGACGGCGGCTTCCCTGCGCGCCACCTTCCCGGGCCTCGCCGACGACCTCGACGTCTTCCTCTGCGGGCCGCACGGTTTCGCCCAGGACGTGTACCGGGCGCTGCGGGAGGCCGGGGTGGCGGACGGCCGCATCCACCACGAGTCGTTCGAGCTGTGAGCCGGGGCAAGGCCCGCGAAGAGACGGAGAAGAGCCGGACATGCACGCGTTGAACAAGAACCGTCCCCTGCGCCGGATCGTGCTGGCGAGCGCCGCGACCGTCTCCGGGATGGTGCTGCTGCTGGCGCTGAAGCCGCACACGGCGCCCACGCTGGCGTCGGCGAGCACCAGGTCCCCGGCCGCGTCGAGCAGTCCGGCGCACGGCTCCGGCTCGGCCTCCGGGACCGCGACGGCCACCGGGGACACCGTGCAGACCCGCTGGGGCCCGGTCCAGGTGCGCGTCACCGTGCGGGACGGCAGGCTCACCGACGTCACGGCCGTCAGCTACCCGCAGGACAACCCGCGCGACCAGGAGATCAACAGCTACGCGCTGCCCCAGCTGCGGCGCGAGGCGCTGGCGGCGCAGAGCGCGGAGATCGACACGGTGTCGGGAGCGACGTACACCAGTGACGGTTACCGGCAGTCCCTCCAGTCCGCGCTGGACTCGGCGGGGCTCTGAACACTCCCGTCGTGCGGCACGTATCTGTGGGCCAAGGGTCAAGTCCCCACGGAGGAACCGTGACCACCACGCTCGCAGGCGGACGTGCCGCCCGCCGACAGACGATGCGCCGCATCCGCCCGCGCCGCTCCCCGGCCGTACCGCTGCTGCTCGCCGTCTGGGCGGGCGCGGCGGCCGTGCTGTGGCTCTGGTGGCACGACACCCCGTCCATCGCCGACGACACCGGCCGCATCCTCGGCGCGGGCCGGATCACGGGTCTGCTGGCCGGCTATCTGATGGCGCTGGTCGTGCTCCAGATGGCGCGCGTGCCGGCGCTGGAGCGGCGGGTCGGCTCCGACCGGGTGGCCCGCTGGCACGCGATGAGCGGCCGGTACACGCTGTGCCTGGTCGTCGCCCACGTCTTCCTCGTCATGTGGGGGTACGCGCGCCAGGCCGGCAGGTCCCTCGGGGACATCGTCCAGCAGACCGCCGACTCCGTCGGCCAGCTGCCGGACATGGGCAAGGCGGCCGTCGGCACGGGCCTGTTCGTGGTCATCGGGCTGACGTCGATCGGCCCGGTACGCCGCCGGCTGCCGTACGACACCTGGTACCACGTCCACCTGCTGACCTACGCGGCGGTGTTCCTGACGTTCTGGCACCAGATCACCACCGGCAACGACTTCGCGGTTCAGCCCGCCGCCAAGACCTTCTGGTACGGCCTGTACGGCGCGGTCACCGCGCTGGTGCTCTGGTACCGGATCCTCACCCCGATCCGGCTGAACCTGCGGCACCGCATGTACGTGGAAGCGGTGATCGAGGAGACGCCGGGCATCGTGTCGGTGCTGATCGGCGGCCGGAAGCTGCACCGGATGGGCGCGGAGGCGGGCCAGTTCCTCCGCTGGCGGTTCCTCGCGCCGGGGATGCGGTTCAGCTCGCACCCGTACTCCCTCTCGGCCGCGCCGCGCCCCGGGATGCTGCGGATCACGGTGAAGGCGATCGGCGACCACAGCGCCCGGCTGCGCGAGCTGGAGCCCGGGACGAAGGTGTGGGCGGAGGGCCCGTACGGCGCGCTCACCGCGCAGCGGCGCAGCCGGGGCAAGGTGCTGCTGGTCGCGGGCGGGGTGGGCATCACGCCGATGCGGGCGCTGTTCGAGACGCTGCCCGGCGCCGCCGGTGACATCACGCTCCTGTACCGGGCGAACACCACCCAGGACCTGGCACTGTGGGACGAGCTGGCGGCCATCGCCGAGGAGCGGGGGGCCCGGCTGATGTACGCGGTGAACAGCCCGGAGGGCGAGCGGCCGGACATCTCCGCGGAGAACCTCCGGCGGAAGATCCCGGACGTCGACCGGCACGACGTCTTCATGTGCGGTCCGCCCGGGTTCGCGCAGTCCGTGTACGAGGCACTGCGCGAGGCGGGGGTCCCCGCCCGCCGTATCCACCACGAGTCGTTCGAGATGTGAGCGGAGCTGCGAAGCGATGAGGAAGAGCCACCCCGTGCGGCGGGTCGTGCTGGCCACCGCCGCGACCGTGTCCGGTGTCGTGCTGCTGCTGTCGCTGAAGCCGGCGTCGGATCCGGCCGCCGCGTCGGCGGCGGGCGCGGCACCGCGGGCGCCGGCGGCCGGGCAGGAGTCGCCGCAGGGCGGAGCGCGGGGCGCGGCCCCGGCCGGCTCCGGCACGGTGACCGGTGACGCGGTGCGGACGCAGTACGGGGCCGTGCAGGTACGGCTGACCGTCAGCGCGGGGAAGATCACGAAGGCGGAGGCGGTCCAGGCCCCCAAGGGCGGGCTGAGCGACCAGAAGACCCAGCTCGCCGTCCCCAGACTCAACCAGGAAGCCGTGGCGGCCGGAACGGCGGACATCGACGCCGTCTCCGGGGCCACCTACACCAGCGAGGGCTACAAGAAGTCGCTGCAGTCCGCGCTGGACAAGGTCGAACCGGCGTCACCGGGCACCTCGGGCACCACCGGCTCGACGCAGGCGCGCACCGTCACCGGGCAGACCGCGCAGACCCAGTACGGGCCGGTCCAGGTGCGGATCACGCTCACCGCCGGCAAGATCACGAAGGCCGAGGCGGTCCAGGCCCCCAAGGGCGGCCTCAGCGACCAGAAGACCCAGCTCGCCGTCCCCAGACTCAACCAGGAAGCCGTGGCGGCGGGAACGGCGGACATCGACTCCGTCTCCGGGGCCACCTACACCAGCACCGGCTACCGGCAGTCCCTCCAGTCGGCCCTGGACCAGGCCGGTGGCTGACACGATGGCCGAGGAGGCTCAGGCGCCCGCCACGGTGCGTCACGCGGAGGAGGTCATGGGGACGGTCTTCTCCTTCGACGTCCGCGGCGGGGAGCCGGACGCGGTACGGGCGGCGCTCGCCGAGGCCGTCGCCGGGCTGCACCGGGCGGACGCGCTGTTCAGCACCTACCGCGAGGACAGCGAGGTGTCACGGCTGGCCCGGGATGAGCTGGACGTCTCCCGGTGCGCCCCCGAGGTGGCCGAGGTGCTGGAGCTGGCGGCCGAGGCGGAGCGGGTGAGCGAGGGGTGGTTCAGCACCCGTTACCGGGGCTCGCTGGACCCCACCGGCATCGTCAAGGGCTGGGCGGCCGAGCGGGCGGCGCGGCTGCTGGCGGCATTGGCCGGGGTGCGGGGGGTGAGCGTCAACGGGGGCGGGGACGTGCAGTTGCTGGGCGCGCCCGAGCCGCAGCGTGCCTGGCGGGTGGGGGTGTCCGATCCGCTCCGGCCCGGCGGGCTGGCGGCGGTGGTCTCGGCGGCGGGCACGGCGGAGCTGGCGGTGGCGACGTCCGGTACGGCGGAGCGGGGGGCGCACATCGTGGACCCGCGCACCGGCCGGTCCGCGGTGACGGACCTGGTGGCGGTCACGGTCGTGGGGCCGCGTCTGACGTTCGTCGACTGCTGGGCCACGGCCGCGTTCGCGATGGGTTCCCGGGCGGGGCTGGACTGGCTGGAGTCCCTGCCGGACGTGGAGGCCCTGCTGATCACCGCCGGCGACGAGGTGCGGTGCACCGGGGGGCTGGCGGCGCGGCTGGGCTGAGAGCGGCCCGCTCCCCGTGCACCGCCCGGGAGTTCACGCGGCTCCCGGTCCGCCGTCCGGAATTCCCTCCCCCGCGACGCCATCCGACGTCCGCCCTCGGACGTATCCCCTGTGGGGCGATTTCCAGGAGGAGACGACATGGCCATCTTCAGCAGTCTGCTGCCCGCGATGCGGAACCGCGACAGGGACGACGGCTCGCGGCACGGACATGGTCACGACCGCGACGACGACCACGGCCACGGCCACGGCGACCGCCACGACCACGACGACCGCCACGGTCACGGCGACCGCCACGACCACGACACCTACTGACCGCGTACGAAGCCGAGCGGACCGCGGGACCAAGGCCCCGGTCCGCCCGGCCGGTGCCCGGGGAACGCGGCCCCGGGCGACGCGACCCCGACGCACGTGACGAGGAACCCGTGCCATGGCGCATGTCCTGCGGCGTCCGCTCCCGAGCGGGGAGAGCTCCGATGCCGTGGTCGCGACCGCGCCGAGGGTCCCCCCGCGCGAGGTGTTCCGGCGGTTCTGGCCGTACACCCGCGGCGGCCGGCGCTGGCTCGTGCCCGTCGTCCTGTTCAGCGTGACCGGCCCCGCCGTCGACGCCGCCGAGCTGTGGCTCTTCAAGATCCTCGTGGACGACGTGCTCGTCCCCCGGGACCTGCACCCCTTCCTGTGGATCGCGCCGGCCTTTCTGGGCCTGGTCCTGTGCTCCGGCATCCTCGGCTTCGCCGACGACGTGACGTCCACCTGGGTCGGCGAGCGCTTCCTGCTCGCCCTGCGCTCGGAGGTGTTCCGGCACGTCCAGGGGCTGTCGCTCGGCTTCTTCGAGCGCCGCAGGCTCGGCGACGTGCTGTCCCGGGTCACGGGCGACGTCGACGCGGTGGAGACGTTCCTGCTCTCGGGCGTGGCGGACGCCCTCTACTACGCCGTCCGCCTGGCCGTCTTCCTGGGCCTGCTGGTCTGCCTGCGCTGGGACCTGACCGTGTTCGCCCTGGTCGTCGTGCCCCTGTTCTGGGGCGCCGCCCGGCACTTCTCACGGCTGCTCAAGGACGCGTCGCGGGAGCGCAGGCGCCGCAGCGGCTCGCTCAGCGCGATCGCCGAGGAGTCGCTGGGCAATGTCGTCCTGGTGCAGGCGTACAACCGGCAGGGCTGGGAGCAGCGCCGGTTCGAGCGGGAGAACCTGGGCCGGTTCCGGGCGGCGATGGCCTCGGCGCGGATCCGTGCCGTGTACGGGCCCGTCGTGGAGGTCATCGAGGTGGCCGGCGGCCTCGCCGTGCTGGGCCTGGGCACCTGGAAGCTGGCCCAGGGGCAGCTCACGCTCGGCGGACTGCTGGTCTTCCTCGCGCTGATCGGCAAGCTGTACGGCCCGGTCCGCGGCCTGTCCCGCCTCGGCACCACCTTCTACGCGGCCTCCGCCTCGGCGGAACGGATCATCGAGCTGCTGGACCAGCGGCCCCAGGTGACCGAGTCCCCGCACGCCCGGCGCACCGGCCGCGCCCGGGGGGACGTGGAGTTCGACGGGGTGTGGTTCCGCTACCCGGGCGGCCCCTCCTGGGCGCTGTCGGACGTATCCTTCCACGCGGCGCCCGGGGAGACGCTGGCGCTGGTCGGGGCCAGCGGGGCGGGCAAGTCGACGATCGCCAAGCTCCAGCTGCGCTTCTACGACCCCGACCGGGGCGCGGTCCGCCTCGACGGGACCGATCTGCGCCGGCTCGGCCTGTCCGACGTGCGGGACAGCGTGGCGGTGGTGCTCCAGGAGACGCTCGTCTTCCACGGCACCGTGCGGGACAACATCGCCTACGGGCGGCCGGGCGCCACGGACTCGGACATCGTCGCGGCGGCGCGGGCCGCGGACGCCCACGACTTCATCGAGCTGCTCCCGGAGGGCTACGACACCCTGGTGGGCCAGCGCGGCCGGACCCTGTCCGGCGGACAGTGCCAGCGCCTGGCGATCGCCCGCGCGATGGTCCGGGACGCGCCCGTCCTGCTCCTGGACGAGCCGACGGCCGGGCTCGACGCCCGGTCCGGCCGGCGGATCATGGACCCGCTGCGCCGGCTCATGGCCGGGCGCACGACCGTCGTCATCTCCCACAACCTGCTGACCGTCCGCGACGCCACGCGCATCCTGGTGCTCGACCACGGCCAGATCACCGAGCACGGCACCCACGCCGACCTGCTCGGGCAGGGCGGCGCCTACGCCCGGCTGCACCGGCTGCACACGGGAGCGGTGGGAGCATGAGCGTCACCGCCGAACCGGACGCCCCCTGGCCCCCGGCACCCGACCGGTCCCGACGCCCGTCCGGACGGCCCACGGGCCGCGCCACCGTGACCGTGCCGGGCCCTCCCGTGCCGCCCCCGCGACGGCTGAGCGGACCGGTTCACGTCTTCGGGGTGACGACCTGCGCCTCGCGCAGCCGCGCGGTGGCGAGGACGGTGCCGTCGGACGACGTCAGACGGGCCCCGGAGTACCGGGTGAGGTCGACGGGGACGGCCACGCCCCAGGCGCCGTGGCCGTCGCGCACGGTGAAGTCGCCGACGCGGACGCTGGTGCCGTCGGCGCGCTCCAGGAAACAGGTGACCCTTCCGGTGTACCGGGTGCCGGGGCGGGTGAGCGCGACGGTCAGGAACATCCAGCCGGGCGCGCCGGGGTGGGCGTAGACCTCGCCGGCGGACTGCCCGCCGCGCCCGGCCGGGGTCATGTCCCCGACGAGCACCGGCTCGGACTCGACGGCGGGCGGCGGCGAGGCGGTGACCTCTTCGACGGCGGTGCCGGCTGCCCAGCCGGCGAAGCCGACCGCGACGGCGAGCGCGGCACCGACCGCGGCGACCCGTACCCGGTGCCGCCGGGCGCCGTGGCGCAGGCCCCGGCGCGAGCGGCCGGGGGCGCCCGCCGGCCGCTGCCCCTCGGACGCCGCCGACCGGGCGAGGCCGCGCGCCACGCGGGTCTCGAAGCCGGGCGGCGGCTCGCGGTCCGGGAGCAGACCGACCAGCCGGTCGCCGACCAGGGTCAGTTGCCGGACGTACTCCCGGCAGTCCGCGCACCGGTCCAGATGGGCGACCGCCTCGGCCCGTTCCCGGCCGGGCAGCACGCCCAGGGCCAGCTCGGGACCGATCTCCCGCAGCTTCTCGCAGTTCGCGTCACTGGACATGGCCGCCCCGTTCCCGAGAAGCGACGGCGGCGCGCAGCCGCGCCATCGCCGTCCTGATCCGCGTCTTGGCGGTACCCAGCGGGATCCGCTCCGCGTCGGCGACCTGCCGGGCCGTCATGCCGTAGACGCCGGCCATCATCAGCGCCCTGGCCTGTTCCCGTGGCAGCCGTGCCAGGGCGGACCGGACCTGGGCGGACGCCTCGTCGGCCAGTGCCCACCGCTCGGGAGTCTCGGTGACGGCGTCCAGGAGGTCTTCGAGGTCCTCGGGAGCCACCGGCTCCGTCCGCCGGGCCCGGACCGCGTCGACGGCCAGGTTGTGCGCGATGGTCGTCAGCCACGTCATGACCGAGCCGCGGCGCGAGTCGTAGATCTGCGCGTGGCGCCACGCGCGCTCGAACGTCTGCTGGGCGACGTCCTCGGCGAGCTGCTGGTCCCCGGTGACGGCCATGGCGACGCCGAAGACCCGGTGCTGGAACCTGCGTACGAAGATGACGGCCAGCTCCGGATCTCCGGCGGCCAGCCCGGACAGCAGCGCCTCGTCCGGGAGGCGGCCGACGGCGAACCGATGACCCGACACACCTCTGTGTACGTTCGACGGCCGCCAGGGGATTGCCCGTCCCGCTGGCCGCTCGCCGCGGAAGATCACATGCCCATTCTGCGCCGGGCGGCCGGGCCCCGCACCCGGTCAGTGCCCGTTCTGTGCCAGCCGCAGCAGATGGTCGGCCAGAGCCTGGCCCCCGCTGGGGTCCCGGCTGATCAGCAGCAGCGTGTCGTCACCGGCGATCGTCCCGAGGATGTCGTGCAGCTCCGCCTGGTCGATGGCGGAGGCGAGGAACTGCGCGGCCCCCGGAGGAGTCCGCAGGACCACCAGGTTCGCCGAGGCCTCCGCGGAGATCAGCAGCTCCTGGGAGAGCCGCCGCATCCGCTCCTCCTTCGCCGACTCCCCGAGCGGAGCGCGGGGCGTGCGGAAGCCGCCCTCGCTCGGCACCGCGTAGATCAGGTCGCCGTCGGTGTTGCGGATCTTCACCGCGTTCAGCTCGTCGAGGTCCCGGCTGAGCGTCGCCTGGGTCACGCTCAGCCCGTCGTCGGCGAGCAGCTTCGCCAGCTGGCTCTGCGACCGCACCGGCTGCCGGTTGAGGATGTCCACGATCCGCCGGTGCCGTGCGGTGCGGGTCTGCGGCACGGCGGGCCCGGCACCGTTGCCCGCCTCGTAGTCCTGCGCCTCGCTCATCGTCGTCTCATTCTCCGGATCGTCCTTCCCCGTCGGCGGGGTTCGCCGCGTCGAGGATGCCGGGCAGCGCCCGGAGCAGCGCACCCGCCTCGTCGTCGCGCAGATTCAGCGGCGGCATGAGCCGTACGACGTCGGGGGCGGGCGCGTTCACCAGGAATCCGGCCTCCTGGGCCGCCTCCTGCACCTGCGGTGCGCGCGGCCCGGTGAGCACGATACCCAGGAGCAGGCCCGCACCCCGGACATGATCGACCAAGGGGTGGTCCAGGGCCTCGACGCCGTCCCGCAGCCTCTCGCTCTGCCGCTTGACGTTGTCGAGCAGGCCCTCGCCCTCGATGGTGTCGAGCACGGCGAGCCCGGCGGCGCAGGCGACCGGGTTGCCGCCGAAGGTGGTCCCGTGCTGGCCGGGCCGGAGCAGTTCGGCGGCCCGGCCGAAGGCCACGGTCGCGCCGAGCGGCAGCCCGCCGCCGAGCTGCTTGGCGAGGGTGACGACGTCGGGCAGCACGCCTTCGTGCGCCTGGTACTCGAACCAGGTGCCGGTCCGCCCGATGCCGGTCTGCACCTCGTCCAGGACGAGCAGCGCACCCGTGGCGGCGGTGATCGCGCGGGCCGCCTTGAGGTAGCCGGCCGGGGGCACGACCACGCCGTTCTCGCCCTGGATCGGCTCGATGACCACCAGGGCGGTGTCCTCGGTGACCGCGGCGGCCAGCGCCTGCGCGTCGCCGTAGGGGACGTGGGTGACCTCGCCGGGCAGCGGCCGGAAGGGCTCCTGCTTGGCGGGCTGGCCGGTGAGCGCGAGGGCGCCCATCGTGCGGCCGTGGAAGCCGCCGTCGGTGGCGACCATGTGGGTGCGCCCGGTGAGCCGGCCGATCTTGAAGGCGGCCTCGTTGGCCTCGGCGCCGGAGTTGCAGAAGAACACCCTGCCCTCCCGGCCGAACAGCGTCAGGAGCCGTTCGGCGAGGGCGACGGTGGGCTCGGCCATGAAGAAGTTGGAGATGTGGCCGAGGGAGCCGATCTGCCGGGTCACGGCCTCGACGATCGCGGGGTGGGCGTGGCCGAGCGCGTTGGTGGCGATGCCGCCGACGAAGTCGAGGTACTGCCGGCCCGCGGCGTCCCAGACCCGGGTGCCCTCACCGCGGACGAGGGGCAGCCGCGGGGTGCCGTAGTTGTTCATGAGCGCGCCCTGCCAGCGCTCGGTCAGCTCCTGGTTGCCCTGGTTGCCCTGGTGGCCCGTCACTGCACGTCCCCCTCAAGCTCGTCGGGCACGACCATGGTGCCGATGCCCTCGTCGGTGAAGATCTCCAGCAGGATCGAGTGCTGGACCCGGCCGTCGATGACGCGGGCGGTCGTCACGCCGTTGCGCACGGCGTGCAGGCAGCCCTCCATCTTCGGCACCATGCCGGAACTCAGCTCCGGCAGCAGCTTCTCCAGCTCGGCAGCGGTGAGCCGGCTGATCACCTCGTCGGAGTTCGGCCAGTCCTCGTAGAGGCCCTCGACGTCGGTGAGGACCATGAGGGTTTCGGCGCCCAGTGCCGCAGCGAGTGCCGCAGCCGCCGTATCAGCATTGACGTTGTAGACATGTCCGTCGTCCTGGGAGCGGGCGATCGAGGAGACGACCGGGATGCGGCCGTCGGCGAGCAGCGCCTCGATGGCGCCCGTGTCGAGGGCGGTGATCTCGCCGACCCGCCCGATGTCGACCGGCTCGCCGTCGATCTGAGGGGTGTGTTTGGTGGCGGTGATGGTGTGCGCGTCCTCGCCGGTCAGGCCGACGGCGAACGGGCCGTGCTGGTTGAGCAGGCCGACCAGCTCGCGCTGCACCTGCCCGGCCAGCACCATCCGTACGACGTCCATGGCGTCCTCGGTGGTGACGCGCAGGCCCGCCTTGAACTCGCTGACGATGCCGTGCCGGTCGAGGGCGGCGCTGATCTGCGGGCCGCCGCCGTGCACGACGACGGGCTTGAGACCGGCGTGCCGCAGGAAGACGACGTCCTGGGCGAAGGCGGCCTTCAGCTCCTCGTTCACCATGGCGTTGCCGCCGAACTTGATGACGACGATCTTGCCGTGGTGCCGGGTCAGCCAGGGCAGGGCCTCGATGAGGATCTGGGCTTTCGGCAGTGCCGTGTGTTTCCGCGTCGTGGTCATGAGGAGTAGGCGCTGTTCTCGTGGACGTAGTCGGCGGTCAGGTCGTTGGTCCAGATGGTCGCGGTCTCGGCGCCGGCGGCGAGGTCGGCCACGATGTGGACCTCGCGGTAGCGCATGTCGACCAGGTCGCGGTCCTCGCCGACGCTGCCGTTCTTGCAGACCCACACGCCGTTGATGGCGACGTTGAGCTGGTCCGGCTCGAAGGCGGCCTTGGTGGTGCCGATCGCGGAGAGCACGCGGCCCCAGTTGGGGTCCTCGCCGTGGATCGCGCACTTGAGGAGGTTGTTGCGGGCGATGGAGCGGCCCACCTCGACGGCGTCCTCCTCGCTCGCCGCGTTGACCACCTCGACCCTGATGTCCTTGCTGGCGCCCTCGGCGTCACCGATGAGCTGCCGGCCGAGGTCGGCGCAGACCTGCCGTACGGCCTCGGCGAACTCCTCGTACCGCGGGGTGACGCCGGAGGCGCCGGAGGCGAGCAGCAGGACGGTGTCGTTGGTGGACATGCAGCCGTCGGAGTCGACGCGGTCGAAGGTGACCCTGGTCGCCGCGCGCAGGGCCCGGTCCAGGGTCGCGTCGTCCAGGTCGGCGTCGGTGGTGAGGACGACGAGCATGGTGGCGAGGCCCGGGGCGAGCATGCCGGCGCCCTTGGCCATGCCGCCGACGGTCCAGCCGCCCTCGCCGCTGACGACGGACGTCTTGTGGACGGTGTCGGTGGTCTTGATGGCGATGGCGGCCTTCTCGCCGCCGTGCTCGCTCAAGGAGGCGGCGGCCGTCTCCACGCCCTTCAGGACCTTGTCCATGGGGAGCGGCACGCCGATCAGGCCGGTGGAGCAGACGGCGATCTCGATGGCGCCCCGGCCGAGCACCTCGGCGGCCTTCTCGGCGGTGGCGTGGGTGTCCTGGAAGCCCTGGGGACCGGTACAGGCGTTGGCGCCGCCGGAGTTGAGGACGACCGCCGAGACCTGGCCGCCCTTGAGGACCTGCTCGGACCAGAGGACCGGCGCGGCCTTCACACGGTTGGAGGTGAAGACGCCCGCGGCGGCACGGCGGGGCCCGTCGTTGACCACGAGGGCCAGGTCGGGGTTGCCGTTCTCCTTGATCCCGGCGGCGATCCCCGCGGCCGTGAATCCCTTGGCTGCCGTGACGCTCACTGCTTCTCCTTGTTCGCTTCTCCGCCCGTGCAGCGCGGCGGTGCGGCCATCGTCGTCGTCTGCGGCCCGGCGGCTGCACGTACGTCGCTCACGGTGCGACTCCGATCGTGGAAAGCCCGGTGGTCTCGTCGAGACCCAGGGCGATGTTCATGCTCTGGACGGCACCGCCCGCGGTGCCCTTGGTCAGGTTGTCGATGGCGCTGATCGCGATGATGCGGCCCACGGCGGCGTCGTACGCGACCTGCACCTGAACGGCGTTGGAACCGTGGACGGACGCCGTCGCGGGCCACTGGCCCTCGGGGAGCAGGTGGACGAAGGGCTCGTCGGCGTAGGCCTTCTCGTAGGCGGCGCGCACCGCGTCGGCCGTGACCCCCTCGGCGGCGGACGCGCTGCACGTGGCGAGGATCCCGCGCGGCATCGGGGCGAGGGTGGGGGTGAAGGAGACCTTCACGGCCTGCCCGGCCACGCCGCTGAGGTTCTGGATCATCTCGGGGGTGTGCCGGTGGCCGCCGCCGACGCCGTACGGCGACATGGAGCCCATGACCTCGCTGCCGAGCAGGTGCGGCTTGGGGGCCTTGCCCGCGCCGGAGGTGCCGGACGCGGCGACGATCACCGCCTCGGGCTCGGCGATTCCGGCCGCGTAGGCCGGGTACAGGGCGAGGGAGACGGCGGTCGGGTAGCAACCGGGCACCGCGATACGCTTGGAGCCCGTGAGCCGGGCGCGGGCGCCGGGGAGTTCGGGGAGGCCGTAGGGCCAGGTGCCGGCGTGCGTGGAGCCGTAGAACCGCTCCCAGTCGGCCGGGTCCTCGAGCCGGAAGTCGGCGCCCATGTCGATCACGAGGACGTCGGGTCCGAGCTGCTCGGCGACGGCGGCGGACTGGCCGTGCGGCAGCGCGAGGAAGACCACGTCGTGCCCGGCGAGTGCCTCGGGCGTGGTCTCGGCGAGCACGCGGTCGGCCAGCGGCAGCAGATGCGGCTGGAGCGCGCCGAGCCGCTGTCCGGCGTTGGAGTTCCCGGTCAGGGCACCGATCTCGACCCCGGGGTGCGCGAGGAGCAGGCGCAGGACCTCGCCGCCCGCGTATCCGCTCGCTCCGGCCACCGCCGCACGTACCGCCATGTCCATCCTCCTCCTGGATGGCATGACTATACGTATCGCTGCACGTTTATGCAATCGATCGGGGCGACATCACCCGGCGCGAGACGAGGAAGGTGACCGGGATCGCCGCCGCGGAGGCGAGCAGCGGCGCGAAGCGGCTGCCGGCGTGCAGGAGGTCGACGATGACGTAGACGCCCGCGGTGGTGATCAGGAAATTCGTCACGTTCGTCAGCGGGAACAGCAGGAATTTCCGCCAGGTGGGCCGGGTCCGGTAGGTGAAGCGCGCGTTCAGGAAAAAAGACCCGACCATGCTGAGCAGAAATGCCAGGACGTGCGCGGCCAGATAGGGAAGGGCGGTCAGGAACAACAGGTAAAGACAGTAGTAGGCCGCCGTGTTCACGACGCCGACCGCCGCGAAGGTCAGAATCTGCCGCATCAGGGGATGAGATCTTTCGTCCGTTCCACGTTGGTCGCCTTCACCAGGAAGTGCGGACGCCCCTTCACCTCGTAGTAGATGCGGCCGGTGTACTCCCCGATGACTCCCAGCATGACCATCTGGACGCCCGCGAGGGCGGTGACGGCGGTGATGATGGTCACATAGCCGGGGGTCTGGACACCGTGGACGAGCGCGGCGCCCACGATCCAGGCGGTGTAGAGGCCCGCGCACAGCAGCAGGCCCACGCCGAGCCAGAGCGCGGCGCGCAGCGGGCGGTTGTTGAAGGACAGCAGGCCGTCGAGGCCGTAGTTGAGCAGGCCGCGCAGGTTCCAGGAACTGCGGCCGGCCTCGCGCGCGGCGTTGCGGTACTCGAAGGTGGTGCTCGGGAAGCCCACCCAGGCGAACAGGCCCTTGGAGAAGCGGTTGTACTCGGTGAGCGCCAGCACCGCGTCCACCACCCGCCGCGACAGCAGCCGGAAGTCCCCCACGCCGTCGACGAGTTCGACGTCGACCAGGCGGTTGACGAGCCGGTAGTACAGCCGGGCGGTGAGGGTCCGGGTGAACCGGTCGCCGGTGCGGGTGCGCTTGGCGATGACCTGGTCGTGGCCCTGTTCGCGCAGCTCGACCATGCGCGTGATCAGCGCCGGCGGGTGCTGGAGGTCGGCGTCCATGACGATCACCGAGTCGCCCGAGGCGTGCCGCAGGCCGGCGAGCAGGGCCGCCTCCTTGCCGAAGTTGCGGCTGAGGGAGACGTAGCGCACCCGGGAGTCGAGGTCCGCCAGTTCCCTGAGGACCGCGAGCGTCCGGTCCCGGCTGCCGTCGTCGACGTACACGAACTCCATGTCGTGGCCGAGCGGCAGCAGTTCCTCGGCGACCTTCTGGACCTCCTCGTGGAAGCGGGCGAGGACGTCCTCCTCGTTGTAGCAGGGCGCGACGATCGATATCAGCATGCGGGGTCCCCCCTGGGCGCGGTCAGTGAGCGGCGGTCAGGCACTCGCGCGGCGAAGTGGTCGTGGGCGGCGCCGGGGCGCGCCGGCGGCGGACGGCGGTGAGGGCGGTGAGCACGACGAGCGTCAGCAGCGAGGCGGCGCCCACGGCCGTGCCCAGCCGCAGGCCGGGTGGGTGGAAGGTGCAGGTCAGACTGGTGGCGGTGCCGTCGAGGGGCACGGCGATCAGGCCGTGGAAGGTGTCGGCGGGCCGCTCGGGTCCGTGGCCGGTGGCGCAGCGCCAGCCGGCGATCCGGGGTGCCGCGACGACCGCGACGCCCTTGCTGCCGGGGCGCAGCCGGGCCCGTACCGTGGCACCGGAGACGGTCACCTCGGTGGCGCCGGCCGCCTTCAGGCGGGCGGCGGCCGCGGCCAGCCGCGCCGGGTCCAGGCAGCCGACGGCGGCGGACGGGATGCGTCCGGGCCGGTCCGGCCGCAGCTCGATCCGCAGCGGACCCGAGGCGGGGGCGGTGCCGAGCGGCTCCATGGCGGCGCGGTTGCGCGGGAACCGGGACCGGAACCGGGCGGGCTCCCTGGCGCCGGCGAGCCGCGCGGTGCCGGAGAAGTTCGGGGCCCACAGGTGGACCTGGGTGCCGGCCGGGCACCGGGCGGTGATCGTCGGCCGGACCAGGGCGTTGCCGGTGCCGACCCGGCGGGACGGGAGCGGCCGCCCGGCGTCGTCGCGCACGGTGACGCGGGACACGGTGTAGACGCGGCTGCCGAGCAGCAGTTCCTGGTTGCGGTACGGCGACGGTCCGAACGGTGTCCTGTCGGGCGCGGCCCGGACGGTGACCAGCGGCGGTACGTCCCGGCGGGTGACGGTCACCGGCCCGGCGTACGGGGACGGGTCCTTCTGGTGCGGGTCAGGCGGGGAGTGCACCCGGGCGCCGACGGAGAAGACGACGTCCGTGACGGCGTTGTCCAGGCTCTGCGGGCTGCGGCCGCGCGAGGTCCAGCCGTCGCCGAGGGCGGTGAGGGTGCGGCTGAGGACGTCCGAGGTCAGGCTGCTGTAGTACTGGGCGCCCTCGCCGCCCACCAGCAGCGGGTCGTTGCCGACGGTCTGCTCGCGGCCGGGGTCGGTGCGGTACCGCGGCCAGCCGTCGGCCCCGGCGATCGCCGCCGCCTGCGTCCGCTGCCGCTCGCCCCAGGGCGCGTAGTCGTCCAGGTGCCCGAGGCGCAGCCGGGTGGCCACGGCCGAGGTGGCGGCCGTCTCGCCCACCTGGGCGCCGAGGAGCAGGACGACGGCCAGCCCGGCGAGCCGGGTGCGGTGTCCGGCGCGGCCCAGCAGGGCCAGGCCGCCGACGGTGCCCGCGAGGGCGAGCAGCAGCACCGGCCAGGTGTACGGCCGGACCAGCGTGCTGCGGCTCGCGACGGCGACGACCAGCACGAGCAGGGCGGCCGCGGCGCCGAGGGCGCGCCGGTCGGGCAGGCCGTACGCCACGGCGTGCCAGGCGGCGACGACCAGCAGGCCGCACAGCACGAACGCCTGCCGGTAGGCGCTGCCCTGCGGGGTGGCGAAGGCGTGCCACAGCAGGTGGGTCGGGCCCCACTGGAGGGAGAGGAGCACCGCGAGCGCCAGCGCCGTCCAGCCGGCGCGCTCCCGGACCGGGACCGCGCGGTGGAAGGGCAGGGCGAGTGCGAGGAGCAGGGCGGTGACGCCGACGTAGAGGGCCGGGGAGCCGAAGCCGTAGGTGGCGGGCAGCAGCCGGGCGGCCACGTCCTCGGTGGGCACGGGGGCGAAGTGGCGTACGCGGCCGGGGTAGGCGTGCTGCGTGCCGAAGTAGACGACCATGACGAGCGGGGCGGCGAGGCCCGCGCCGAGTGCGGTGGTGAGGGCGGCGCGGCCGGCGGCGGCGAGGGCCTGCCGGCGCGGCGGGCGCGCGAGCAGCAGGCGCAGCAGCAGGACGAGGGCGGCGCCGAGGGTGGCCATGTAGGCGGTGTAGAAGTTGGCGGTCCAGGCGAGGGCGACGACCAGGACGCCGGTCAGGCGCCGGCGTCCGGTGAGCGCCCACTCGCCGACCAGGCACAGCAGCGGCAGGGCGATCAGGCCGTCGAGCCACATGGGGTTGTAGGAGGCGTCGGCCGTGCTCCAGCCGCACAGCGCGTACGAGGTGCCGAGCAGGCCCGCCGCCCACCAGCGGCCGGGGCGCAGGGTGAGCAGCAGCCAGGCCATGGCCGCCGCGGCGGAGGCGGTCTTCAGCACGGTGACGGCGTAGACGGCGAGGTCGATCTCGTCGCGCGGGAAGAGGGCGACGAGCAGGGCGTAGGGGCTGCCCAGGTAGGTGCCGAGGTCGGGCAGGAAGCCGGCGCCGTAGCCGGACTGCCAGTTGACGAGGAGGCCGCCGTGGCCCCTGCCGTGCAGCAGGTCCCACAGGTGGGCGTGGAAGGGCACGTACTGGTTGCCGAGGTCGTTGACGCTGCGGGTGCGGGGGCCGAAGGGATAGCCGCGCGCCAGTACGTCACCGGCGCAGAAGGCGGTGACCGTGACGGCGGCGGCGAGCAGGGCGGCGGCCTGGCGCGGCCGGGCGACCGCTTTCACACCCTGTTCCTGTCCGGGTGCCGGTGCGGGTTCCCGTGCGCGGTGCCGCTTTCGCCGGGCGGGGTATTGCGCTGCATTTTCGGCGGTCCTCACGGAATGTGTGCCCCATCGATTCGCCGACTTAGACGGGGCGGGATTCCGGATGGTTGCCCGCCCACCGGAAAATAGGGCGACCTCTTCCGCACACGGGAAACACCGCGTGAATTCGATGTCCTTCCGGAAAACATTCGCTTTCCGGCGGGTGTTCTCAGGGTGAACCGGCCTTGCGGGCCGCGTAGGCCCGGGCCGCCCGGACCCGGTTGCCGCACTTGGTGGTGCACCAGCGGCGGGCGCCGTGGGAGCGCAGGAACCAGCGGGCGCACCCCTGGGCGGCGCACTCGGTGAGCAGGTCCGCGTCGGCGCCGGTGAGCAGATCGGTGGCGTCCTCGGCGAGCTGGGACAGCGCGGCGGCGGCCGGGTTGCCGGTGTCGGGGACGTCGGCGCGGCGGGGGCCGTCGGCGGTCCAGGCCAGCCGGGGCGTGGCGGGGGCGGCGGCGAGGGTGGCGTTGAGGGTGTCGAGGGCGTCGGCGGGCGGCCGCGTCCCGGCGGCCCGCGCGGCGAAGAGGGCCCGCAGCGCCTCGCGCAGGGCCCGCAGCCGGCCGGACTGCCTGCCGTTCAGGCTCACCCGGTCGGGCAGCAGCGCGTGCCGGACCAGCCACAGGTGGGCGGCCTCGGTGTCGTCGAGCAGGTCGACCTGGCCGTGGCTGACCGTGAACCGGGTGTTGACCAGAGCCAGCGCGGCGTACTCGTCCTCGCCGGGGACGGGGAGCTGGCGCAGGTGGACGGGGGCCTCGGGACGCACGGCTCTCATGGTAATCCTTGCGGTTCCGCGTGAGGAGGACTTAGCGTGTCTCACGGTGAATCGAGAACGAAACCGTGAGAGGTGAGCCGTCGTGGGCTTCGACGTGGACGCACTGCGCAAGGACTTCCCGATCCTTCGGCGGACGGTGGCGAGCGGCGCGCCGCTCGTCTACCTGGACTCCGGGGCGACCACCCAGAAGCCGCTCCAGGTGCTGGACGCCGAGCGGGACTTCTACCTCACGCGCAACGCGGCCGTGCACCGCGGGGCGCACCAGCTGGCGGGCGAGGCGACGGAGGCGTACGAGCAGGCCCGGCACACCGTCGCCCGGTTCATCGGCGCGGCCGACGACGAGGTGGTCTTCACCAAGAACACCACCGAGGGCATCAACCTGGTCGCCTACGCGCTGGGCAACGCCGGCCGGCTCGGCCCCGGCGACCGGATCGTGGTGACCGAGATGGAGCACCACGCCAACCTGGTCCCCTGGCAGCAGCTCGCCGAGCGGACCGGCGCCACGCTCGACTGGTTCGGCCTCACCGACGACGGCCGCCTCGACCTGTCCCGGGCGGACGAGCTGCTGGACGAGCGCACCAGGGTGCTCGCCCTCACCCACCAGTCCAACGTCCTCGGCACCGTCAACCCGGTGCGCGCCCTCGCCGACCGCGCCCACGCGCACGGCGCCCTCGTGGTCGTGGACGGCGCCCAGTCCGTCCCGCACCGCCCGGTCGACGTGGGCGAGCTGGGCGCGGACTTCCTCGCCTTCTCCGGGCACAAGATGCTCGGGCCGAACGGCGTCGGTGTGCTGTGGGGCCGCGCCGGGCTCCTCGCCGGGCTGCCGCCGTTCCTCACCGGCGGCTCCATGATCGAGGTCGTGGAGATGGACCGCACCACCTTCCTGCCGCCGCCGCAGCGCTTCGAGGCCGGGGTGCCGATGACCGCGCAGGCGGTGGGGCTCGCGGCGGCGGTGGAGTACCTGGAGCGGCTGGGCATGGCCGAGGTGGCCGCGCACGAGGACACGCTCACCGCCCGCGCCCTCCAGCTGCTCGCCGAGGTGCCCGGGGTCCGGGTGGTCGGCCCCGCGGACCTCACCGACCGCGGCTCGGCCGTCTCCTTCACGGTCGACGGCGTCCACCCGCACGACGTCGGCCAGGTGCTGGACGAGCGGGGCGTCGCCGTCCGTGTCGGCCACCACTGCGCCCGCCCGGTCGTCCGCCGCTACGGCATCCCGGCGACGACCCGGGCGAGCTTCTACGTCTACAACACCCTTCAGGAGGTGGACGCGCTGGTGGACGGCGTCCGGGCGGCGCAGAAGTACTTCGGGGTGTGACCGGCGGGTTGTGCCGCCGCCATCTCCGCCTGATTGCCGACGGCGGTCGTGCGCGTCCACGGGGCACCCGGCACCCCGCACCCGGCGGCACCGGGGCCGCGTAAGCTCCGGGACATGCGTGAGTTCTGGCCGGTGCCCGACGTGCTGGCCCATCTGGCCGGGCGGTGGCGCGTCGAGCGTGACGTGCGCGACCTGGCGAGCGGGGACGCGGGGCACTTCACGGGGACGACCGTCTTCACCGCGCTGGACGGCGGCGGGCTGCTGCACGAGGAGTCCGGCACCTTCACCTGGCAGGGGGTGGCCCGGCCCGCCACCCGGACCCTGCGCTTCCTGCCGGGACCCACGCCCGGCCGGGCCGACGTGCGGTTCGCGGACGGACGGCCCTTCCACGAGCTGGACCTGACCACGGGCCGGTACGTCGCCGGCCACCCCTGCGCGGCCGACTTCTACCGCGGCGAGTTCACCGTCCGGGACGCCGACCGCTGGCGCACGGTGTGGCGGGTCGGCGGACCCGCGAAGGACCTCGTCCTCACCACCGACTACGTGCGCGAGGCAGCGGCCCGCTATCCGCGCGGGGCCTGAGCCGGAACCCCGTCGAAGCGGAGGTTCCAGCGGCCGGCGCGGCCCGTGACCGTCGTCGTGGACAGCGGGCGGACGTCGATGTTCCAGTAGGACGAGGGGGGCGCCTTCAGCGCGTAGACCAGGGCCGCCCGGATCACGGACGGCTCGGCCACGGCGACGATCCGGCCGCCGTCGTCCGCCGGCCGGGTGTCCAGCCAGCCGCCTACCCGGGAGATGAACGCCAGCAACGACTCGCCGCCGTGCGGGGCGGACCGCGGGTCGGCGAGCCAGGCGTCCACCGCGTCCGGTTCCCGGGCCATCGCCTCGCCCGGCGTCAGCCCCCGCCAGCGGCCCATGTCGCAGTCCCGCAGCGCGAGCTGGACCAGCGGGGCGTAGCCCAGGGCGTCGCCGGTGGCCCGGCTGCGCGGCGTCGGCGAGCAGTAGCGCAGCTCGGCGGCGGCCAGCGGCAGCAGGTCCCGGGCGACCCGCTGCACCTCGTCCCAGCCGCCCTGGTCCAGCGGCCGGTCGTCCTCGAAGCGCTCCGCGAGCGGCGCGGCACCGCGCGCGGCGGCGACGAACGTCAGCCTCAGTGGCATGCGGTGATGGTGGGCCCCGGCGAGCAGCAGGTCAAGAGAAGCGGCGCGGTCAGGCGCCGGCCGTCCGCCCGAAGGTGTGCACCATGTACAGCTCGGGGCGGTCCAGCGGCCGGAAGCCCAGCTTCTCGTAGAGGCCGTGCGCGTCCTGCGTCGCCAGCAGCAGGCGGCGCAGGCCGAGCGGCTCCAGGTGCGCGCGGACGCGGGCGACGAACGCCGCGCCGACGCCCTTGCCGCGCACCGCCGGGTCGACGTACACGTCGGCGAGCCAGGCGAAGAGCGCCTGGTCGGTGACCACGCGCGCGTACGCCACCTGCTCCCCCGAGCACGTGTCGTACACCCCGAAGTTCAGCGAGGACGCCATCGCCCGCTCGTGCTTCTCCCGCGGGCGGCCGACCGCCCAGTACGCGTCGGACGACAGCCAGCCGTGCACGCGCTCGACGTCGACGCGGTCGGAATCGGCGGAGAACTCGTACCCCTCGGGCAGGTCGGATGCATCGCTCATACGGTGATCCTCACAGGCCCGGCTGCTCGCCGGCGAGCGGATTGCGCACGGCTTCGTCGTACGCCGCCCGCAGCCGCCGCACCCCCTCCGCGATCTCCCCGGTGCCGGCGACCGCGGCGAAGCTCAGGCGGAGGTGGGCGGCGGGGGGTTCGGCGCTGAAGTAGGGGCGGCCGGGGGTGACGGCGACACCGGCGCGCAGGGCCGCCGCGGTCAGCGCGGCCTCCGCCCCGGAGCCGACGGCGCCGTCGGGCAGCCGCACCCACAGGTGGTAGCCGCCGGACGGGATGTGCGGCAGGGCCAGGTCCGGCAGCTGCCGGGCGAGCGCGCTGGTCATGGCGTCGCGGCGGGTCTTCAGCTCGACCGACAGCGCCCGCAGGTGGCGGGGCCAGGCCGGGGAGCCGACGAGTTCCAGGGCGGCCTCCTGGAGCGGCCGGGGGACGAAGAAGCTGTCCACGACCTGGATGGCGCGCAGCCGTTCCAGCACCGGCCCGTGCGCGGCCAGGGCGCTCACCCGGAAGCTGGGCGAGGTCGCCTTGGTCAGCGAGCCGACGTGGACGACGACGCCGTCCGGGTCGTCGGCGGCCAGCGGGCGGGGCAGCGGGCCGGCGTCGGCGTGCACGAGCCGGCGGACGTAGTCGTCCTCCACGACGAAGGCGCCGGCCTCCCGGGCGATGCGCAGCACCTCGGTGCGCCGGGTGGGAGCCAGCACCGCGCCGGTGGGGTTCTGGAACAGCGGCTGGCAGACGAAGACGCGGGCACCGGTGGCGTGGAAGGCGTCCGCGAGCAGGTCCGGGCGCACCCCGTCGGGGTCGACGGGCACCGGGACGGGACGCAGTCCGGCCGCGCGGGCGAGGGCCAGCATGCCCGGGTAGGTGGGCGACTCCACGAGCACCGGGGCGCCGGGCGGGGCGAGCGCGCGCAGGGCGGTGGCCAGCGCGGCCTGGCCGCCCGCGGCGATCAGCACCTCGGCCGCGGTGACGGCGCCGCCGATCCCGCGCGCGAACCACTCCCGCAGCTCCGGCAGCCCCTCCAGCGGCGGTCTTCCCCAGGCGCCGGGCCGCCGCCCGGCCCGGGCGAGGGCCGCCGCCATGGCGCGCTCGGGCTGGAGCGAGGGGTGCAGATAGCCGCCGCTGAGCTCCAGGACCCCGGGGGGCGGCGCGGCGAGCGAGACCGTGACGCCCGAGGCGTCCACGGTGCGCGGTACGAGGTCGGCGGCGCCGTCGGCGCTCAGCGCGACCTCCTGCCAGGAGGTGTCGCCGGCGAGGGTCTCGCCGCCGTGCGGCCGGGCCCGGAAGGCGCCCGCGCCGGGCCGGGTGACCACCAGGCCCTCGGCGGCGAGCCGGGCGAGTGCCCGGGAGACGGTCACGGGGCTCACCCGGAACCGTTCGACCAGCGCCCGGCTCGACGGGAGCTTTCCACCTGGAGAGTAGCGGTCGAGCTCTCTCCTCAACTGTTCCGCCAGTTCGCCCACACTGCTACGCTCTTGCATGAGAGTACAGAGTAGCGCTACTACCGCGAGTCCGATAGCAGTCGGCACCCCCGGGGAGTTCCGGGGACTCGGCACCGTCCAGGCCGCCCTCGGCGTGGTCGCCTTCTCCCTGACCTTCCCCGCGACCGCCTGGGGCCTGGAGAGCTTCGGCCCGTGGTCGCTGGTGGCGGTGCGCGGCGTCCTCGCAGCCCTGGTCGCCGGCGGCTGTCTGCTGGCCCTGCGCGTACGGCTGCCGGCGCGGCGGCACCTCGCCGGGCTCTCGGTGGTCGCCGCCGGAGTGGTGCTCGGCTTCCCGATGCTGACCACGCTCGCGCTCCAGACGTCCACCACCGCCCACGCGGCCGTCGTGGTGGGCCTGCTGCCGCTGACCACCGCCGTCTTCTCGGCGCTGCGCACCGGCGCCCGGCCCTCCCGCCGGTTCTGGCTGGCGGCCGTGGCGGGCGCGGCGGCCGTGCTCGCCTTCACCGTCGGCCAGAGCGGCGGCGCGCTCACCACGGCCGACGGCTATCTCTTCGGGGCGCTGCTGGTGTGCGCGGCCGGGTACACCGAGGGCGGCCGGCTGGCCCGGGTCATGCCGGGCTGGCAGGTCATCGGCTGGGCGCTGGTGCTGTGCCTGCCGCTGACCGTGCCGGCCGCGGCGCTGGCGCTGTCGTACGAGCCGGTGCGCCTGGGCGCGCACGGCGTCGCCGGCCTGGTGTGGGTGGCGCTCGGTTCGCAGTTCCTCGGGCTGGTCGTCTGGTACCGCGGAATGGCGGCCATCGGCATACCCCGGGCCAGCCAGTTGCAGTTGGCTCAGCCCCTGCTCACACTGGTGTGGTCGGCGCTGCTGCTGGGCGAGCACTTCACGGTGGCCGCTCCCCTGACCGCCCTCGCGGTGCTCGTGTGCATCGCCGTCACCCAGCGGTCGTGATCGTGAGGAGGGCCTGTAGATGCGCGCGTCCAAGGGCGACAAGCTGGTCCAGCACGGCAGGGTGGTGGGTCAGCACGACCACGTCTCGGAAGTCGTAGAAGTGCTCGGGCAGGAGGGCAACCCGCCGTACCGCGTCCGTTTCGAGGACGGGCACGAGGCGATCATGTCCCCCGGCCCCGACTGCCAGGTCAAGCACAGGAACGAGCAACAGCATTAGTCAGCGCGGTGGGTCCGCCGGCCCGGGGTAGTGGTCGGCGACCACCCGTGCCATCGCCCCGATCCGGTCGGCGGCCACGTCCGCCGCGGCGAAGAACACGTGCCCGCGCACCTGCGGGTACCGGGCGGCGAGGGTCAGGTGCCGGGACAGTTCGACCGGGTCCCGCCAGGCCGACGACTCCCCGGCGGCGCCCGCCCGGTACAGGGCCTCGCCGATGTAGAGCTGGGTCCTGGTGCCCTCGGCGGCCCGCGCCCACCAGTCCAGGAGCCGGGTGTAGTCGGCGGCGGGGTCCCCGATGTGCCAGTAGAGCTGCGGGACGACGTAGTCGATCCAGTGGTTGCGGACCCAGGTGCGGGTGTCCGCGTACAGGTCGTCGTACGTCTGCACGCCCGCCTGTGTGTCGGAGCCGCGCGGGTCGGTCGACGCGTTGCGCCATACCCCGAAGGGGCTGACGCCGAACCGGGTGCCGGGGCGGACCCGCTTGATGCCGGCGGCCGTCTCGCGCACGAGGGTGTCGATGTTGTTCCGGCGCCAGGCGGCCCGGGAGGAGAAGGCACCGCCGTGGCGGTCGTACGCGTCGTCGTCGTCGAAGGTCTCCCCGTCGGCCGGATAGGGGTAGAAGTAGTCGTCGAAGTGAACGGCGTCGACCGGGTAGCGGGCGACCGCGTCGAGGATCGCCTGCCGCACGAAGGCGCGCACCTCGGGCAGGCCGGGGTTGTAGTAGAGCCGGCCGTCGTAGGGCACCACCCAGTCGGGGTGCTTGCGGGCCGGGTGCGAGGCGGTCAGCCGGCCCGGATTGGTGTGCTGGGCGATCCGGTACGGGTTGAACCAGGCGTGCAGCTCCAGGCCCCGGGCGTGTGCCTCCTTCACGGCCGTGCCGAGCGGGTCCCAGCCCGGGTGCCTGCCCTGGGTGCCGGTGAGGTACTCGGACCAGGGTTCGTACGGCGACGGCCACAGCGCGTCGGCCGTGGGCCGCACCTGGAGGATCACGGTGTTGAGCCGGTCGCGGACCGCACGGTCGAGGTGGGCGGTCAGCTCCTCGCGCTGCGCGCTCGCCGGGAGGCCGGCCCGCGAGGGCCAGTCCCGGTTGGCGACGGTGGCGATCCACACGCCCCGCATCCGGCCGGCGGCGCGCGCGGCGCGGCCGGCGGCGTGCGGCGTGGGAGCGGGCCCGGCCCGGCCCGGGACCGGCGTGCTCCGCGTCGGCACGGCCGGTGCCGTGGCCAGCGTGGACAGCGCGCCCAGGGCGAAGGTCCGCCGCGACATGCGCCCCATCGGCACACCCTCATTCGCTCGGGATCCGCTCGGTCACGGACCGCTGTGCGGTTCAGGATCCCCCACCCCCGCGATCGATCATCGATACTTGGCGGTAACGTGCACGATCGGAGCAGGCGCCGAACCCGGAGGTCTGCCAGCGAGCCGGAGAACTCAGCGAAGGGAACGATGTGACCGACATCGAGCGCGTCGGAGTCGTGGGCTGCGGCCAGATGGGCGCGGGCATCGCCGAGGTGTGCGCCCGCGCGGGACTGGACGTGAAGGTCGCCGAGACCACCGGCGAGGCCCTGGAGATCGGCCGTACCCGGCTGTACAACTCCCTGGCCAAGGCCGCCGAGCGCGGCAAGATCTCCGAGGAGGAGCGGGACGCCACCCAGGCGCGGCTGAGCTTCACCACCGACCTCGGCGAGTTCGCCGACCGGGACCTGGTGATCGAGGCCGTCGTCGAGAACGAGCAGGTCAAGACGGAGATCTTCCAGGTGCTCGACCAGGTGGTGACCCGGCCGGACGCGATCCTGGCCTCCAACACCTCCTCGATCCCGCTGGTGAAGCTGGCGGTCGCCACCTCCCGCCCGGACCACGTGGTCGGCGTCCACTTCTTCAACCCGGCCCCGGTGCAGAAGCTGGTCGAGCTGATCCCGGCGCTCACCACCTCCGAGGGCACGCTCAGCCGCGCCCAGGTCTTCGCCGAGAAGGTGCTCGGCAAGCACGCCATCCGCGCCCAGGACCGTTCCGGCTTCGTGGTGAACGCGCTTCTCGTGCCGTACCTGCTGTCCGCGATCCGGATGTTCGAGTCGGGCATCGCGAGCCGCGAGGACATCGACAACGGCATGGAGATGGGCTGCGCCCACCCGATGGGCCCGCTGAAGCTGTCCGACCTGATCGGCCTGGACACCATCGTCTCCATCGCCAACTCGATGTACGCCGAGTACAAGGAGCCGCTGTACGCCGCTCCCCCGCTGCTCCAGCGCATGGTGGAGGCGGGCCGGCTCGGCCGGAAGACCGGCTCGGGCTTCTACACCTACGGCTGATTACGAACAGCGACGCCCACGGGCCCGGCACCGGAATCCGGTGCCGGGCCCGTCCGTTTCACACACCGTGTGCGCGCCGGGCACGCATATGCCCGCCACACACGCTCCCCACGCGCCCACCAGGCGAGTTGACTCATCATGCGCATGCAAGGGATGCGGAACCATCCATTTCGACCACCGAAAGGAGCGGACCTGTGACCGCCGAACCGGAGCATCCCGTGGTCCATGGAGAACTCGCAGAGTTACGGCGCCGCCTCGACGTGGCCTATGCCCGTGTCGAGGGAGGACTGGCGCTGCTGCGCCACCGTACCGAGGAGACCGCCAAGGAACTGGACGAGCTGAACACCCGGATGGCCTCGCTGGAACACGCACGCTGGCCGCTGCCCTCGCTCGCCGCGCTGACCGCGCTCGGTGCGCTCGTGGTGACGGTGTGGCAGGCGCTGGCCGCCCGCTAGCCGCCGGCTCCCTAGCCTTCCGCGAGCCTGAGGTGGTGCAGCAGGAGTAACGCGGCCGCCATGTTGGCGGCCGGGACCTCCCCACGGGCGATCAGGTCGGGGACGAGTTTCAGGGGCACCCATTCCCGCCGGTCCGACTCGAAGTCGTCCACGGGGTGCCCGATGTACTCGCCCCGGTCGGACCAGTAGATGTGGTGCCGGGCGTCGGTGAGGCCGTTGGACGGCTCCACGCTCATCAGGTGGTGCAGGGGCCCCGGCCGCCAGCCGGTCTCCTCCTCCAGTTCCCGGGCCGCCGCGCTCGCGATGTCCTCGCCGTCCTCGACGACGCCCGCGGCCAGCTCCCAGCCCCAGCTGTCGGTGATGAAGCGGTGCCGCCACAGCAGCAGCACCTCGTTCGCCTCGTTGACGACCGTGGCCACGGCCACGGGGCGCAGCCGGATCAGGAAGTGGTCGAGGTGCCGGCCGTCCGGCAACGCGACGTCCGCGAGATTGACGCTGAACCAGCGGTTTTCATACACAGTCTGTTCGCTTTGTTTCGTCCACTGCACGGTTCTGCCACCTTCCGCCGAGTAAGTGGCAATATCGCAGCAGGGACGGTGCGCCTACAGAGGGCCTACAGCGGTACGCGCAGTGCCCCGTCGATGAGTTCGGCGGCTTCGGCGGTGCCGGCCGAGCCGCAACGCACCAGGTGCTCGCGTACCGCGCGCAGTCTGTCGCGCAGCCGCTGGGACTCCATTCCCCGTGCCTGCTCCGCCATCTGCACGGCGGTGGCGACGGCCTTGTCGGCGTTGCCCTGGCGCAGTTCGATGGTGCTGAGCATGGCCAGCCGGTGCACCCGGCCCCGGTCGTGGGCCGGGTTGTCGACGGCCTCCGCCGCGTGCTCCCGGGCGGCGGCGAGTTCCCCGAGGCTCAGCAGCGCCTCGGCCACCTGCACGTTGACCAGCCCCGGCTGGACGTACCCGGTCTCGTCGGGCTCGTGGCCCCGCCGGATCCGCTCGGCCGCCGTCTCCGCCCGCCGGATGCACGACAGCGCGCTCGTGCTGTCCCCGAGGTGCGCGTACGCCTTGGCCTGCATCGCGTACAGGTCGGAGGCGAGCGCCGGGGTGATGTGCCGGCCGGCGGCGCGCAGCGCGGCCTCGGCGAAGGCGACGGCCTGCCGGTACTCCCGCATGAACAGCGACTGGTTGACCAGCAGCGCGATGACGTACGCCCCGAGACCGCGGTCCCCGCTGGCCTTCGCCAGCCGCAGCGCCTGGTGGAAGTAGCGCTGGGCGAGCCCGTGCGCGTCGGAGTCGTACGCGCAGATGCCCGCGATCGCCACCAGGCCGCCGGTGGCCCGGTGCAGTTGACGGCCGGTGGCGTCCGTGTAGCTGCCGCGCAGCAGCGGCGCGGCCTCGGAGTTGAGGAACCCGACGATCCGTGAGCGGGTCGCGACACCGCCGGTCTTGCGGTACATCTGCTCGTAGTGCGTCCGGGCGGCGCGCAGCATCTCGATGTCGGCCGTGGTCACCGGGTGCCGGCCGCCCCGGGAGACGTCGACGTCCTCGGGCGGGTTCTCCCACTCCCACACCGGCATCACCGCCGGCGTCCCGGTGACGGCCGGGGCGCCCAGCACATGGGGCCGCTGCTGTTCGTCCGAGCGCCACAGGGCGGTGGCCCGCTCCACGAACCCGCCCAGCGAACCGGGGTGCGGGGTGCTGGGCTCACCGGGCACGCCGAGCCCGATGTCGTCGAGCGTGACGGGGCGTTGCAGCCGTGCCGCGAGCACCTCGCAGATCAGGTCCGGCACCTGACCGCGGGGCCGCTGGCCCTTCAACCAGCGTGCCACGGCGGTGTGTTCGTACCGCAGCGCGAGTCCGCGGGCGCGGCCCGCCTGGTTCACGTGGGCGGCGAGACCGGCGTGCGAGATGCCCGCCTCGTCCAGGATGGCGTCGAGCAGGGTGTTGGGCTGCATGGGATGCCCCCCGAGTGGCCTGGTGCGGTCAGCGTAGTGGCTGGGCGTTCACACGGGGTGTGAACCGAGTGCCCGTATCCGTGGCGTACGCGCGCTGTTGCGGAGCGTGTCGATCCGGTTGACTGAGATGCCTCGCGAGAGGCCGGCCGGGCCGCCGGCTCCCCCTCGAACGACGGCGGCCCGGCCGCTAGCCGTACGTCGTCGGCTGCGGGCGGGTGGGTGCCGTACCCGCGCACGCGGCGGAGTCGCTGATGCCGTCGCCCCGCGCCCCCGGGGAGTCGTGGCCCGCCCCTCGCCGGCCGTTCCGCAGGACCAGTACCGCGACGTCGTCCGTCGTCCTGCCGAGCGTGTGGCGCAGGAGGCCCGTGAAGACGGTGCGCAGGACCTTCTGGGGTGAGACGGGGTGGTCCCGGACGGCCGCGCGCAGGGCCTCCGGCAGCGAGAAGAACCGTCCCCGGCCGTCCCTGGCGTCCTCCGCCCCGTCCGTGAAGAGGACCAGCGACTCCCCCGGACCCAGCCGGCCGCAGGGCAGGACCTCCAGCTCGGCCGGCAGCGGGAACGCCCCCAGCGGCGGAAGGGGGTCCGCGCCGGTCAGCTGCTCGACCCTGGTCCCCCGCAGCGCGTACGGCCACGGATGGCCGCAGTTGAGGGCGCGCAGCTCGCCGTCCCGGCCGATCTCCAGGAGGAGCACGGTGACGAACTCCTCGGCGACCGGGTGGTCGAGGTCGCAGCGGCCGTGCGCGGGGTGCTCGGCGCGGGCGCGTTCGCGCAGGTGGCGGGCGAGGGCGCGGTCCAGTCTGCGGAGCACGCGGTCGAGCCCGGGCTCGTCGTGGGCGGCCTCGCGGAAGCTGCCGAGGAGGGCGGCGACGGTGCCGAGGGCGGCCAGGCCGTGCCCGCGTACGTCCCCCATCACCACCCGGACCCCGTGCTCGGTGGCGACGGCCTCGTACAGGTCGCCGCCGACGCTAGCGCCCCGGTCGGCGGAGAGCTGGGCGGCGGCGACGTCGATCCCGTCGAGCCGTGGCGGCAGCGGACGCAGGACGACGTCCTGCGCGGCGTTCGCCGCCCGCCGGGCGAGCCGCAGCTCCCGCAGCAGGGAGTGGCGGACATGGACGATGAGGCCGGTGCCGACGGCGAAGAACACGGCACTGGTGACGATGCGGGCCCCGAGCCCGTTCTGCTGGGCGAGCGGACAGCCGAACTTGTAGCCGACCGCGACGGCTCCCCAGACCGTGGGCAGTACTGCCACCCGCCCGGTGGGCGCCCGTGCCTTGATGCGGATCATGCCTCTGGTCCCCCATATGGGCCTGACAGAGGAATCGGACCGGCCCCGAAAGGCCGGTCCGATTCTGTCGACGGCATGACCCGGGCGGCGAGGATCACCCTCACTTCCCACCCGAACGAGTGAGCCTCCGTCGGTCAGCCCGCATTTATGCAGCTGGCGGAGGCGTTCAGCCCCGGAGCACCGCCCCGGTCCGCTCACCCGCGAGGGCGACCGCCGCGTCCCGCGCGGCCGAGGCCTCGTCCACGGTCAGCGTGCGGTCGGCGGCCCGGAACCGCAGCGCGTACGCGAGCGACTTGCGGCCCTCCCCGAGCTGCTCGGCGTTCTCGTACACGTCGAACAGCCGGATGGACTCCAGCAGTTCACCGGCGCCCTCGCGCAGCGCCGCCTCGACCTCCACGGCCGGCACCGGCTTGTCGACGACGAGGGCGACGTCCTGCGTGGCGACCGGGAACGTGGAGATGCCCGGCGCCTGCGGAACGCCGTCGCCCACCGCCTCCAGGGCGTCCAGGTCCAGCTCCATCGCGCACGTGCGCTCGGGCAGCCCCAGGGCCTTGAGGACCCTCGGGTGCAGCTCGCCCGCGTGACCCACGACCTGCTCCGCGCCGTCGGCGACGACCACCAGCTCGGCGCACCGGCCGGGGTGCCACGGACCGTACTGCCCCTTGCGGACGACCAGGTCGGCACCGGCCTCCCGGGCGACGGCGCGCCCGGCCTCGACGGCGTCGGCCCAGTCGGCCGGACGGCCCTTGCCCCACCAGCCGGCCTGCTCACGGGCGCCCGCGAGGACGACGGCCACGTGCCGGGGCTGCTCGGGCAGCGCGGCGTTCAGCGCGGCGATCTCCTCGTCGGTGGGACGCCGGTCGACGGGCAGGTGCGTGGCACCGCGCGACTCCTCGCGCGGCAGGAAGACCAGCCCGGTCTCGAACAGGGCGAGGTCGTGCGAGCCCCGGCCGTCGTTGCGCCGCAGGGCGCCGAGCAGGCCCGGCAGCAGCGTGGTGCGCAGCGCCGGCTCCTCGTCGCTGAGCGGGTTGACCAGCTTCACGACGCGGCGGGCCGGGTCACCGGCCTCCAGCCCGAGCTGGTCGAAGACCTGCTCGCTGACGAACGGGTAGTTCGGCGCCTCGACGTAGCCCGCGCCGGCCAGCGCCCGGCCGACCCGCCGGTGCAGCCGCTGGCGGTGCGTCAGACCGCGGCCCGAGGGCGGCTTGGGCAGCGTGGAGGGCAGGTTCTCGTAGCCCTCCAGCCGGATGACCTCTTCGGCCAGGTCGTTCGGGTCGACCAGGTCGGGACGCCAGGACGGCACGGTGACCAGCAGCTCGTCCTGCCCGTACACGTCGCAGCCGACCTGCTGGAGACGGCGTACGACCGTCTCGCGGCCGTAGTCGACGCCCGCGACCTTGTCCGGGTGGCCGGCCGGGAGGGTGATGGTGTGCGGCGCCGAGGGCGCGATGATCTCGGTGACGCCGGCCTCCGCCGTACCGCCCGCGAGGAGGACCAGCAGGTCCACCGTGCGCTGCGCGGCGGCAGCGGCGGCCTGCGGGTCGACGCCCCGCTCGAAGCGGCGGGACGCCTCGGAGAGCAGCTTGTGGCGGCGGGCCGTCCGGGCGATGGAGACGGCGTCGAAGTGCGCGGCCTCGATGACCACGTCCGTCGTGCCGTTGACGCCGTCCTCGGTCACCTCGTGGTCGGCGATCTCCGTGTTGGCGCCGCCCATCACCCCGGCGAGGCCGATCGGGCCGCGTTCGTCGGTGATGACCAGGTCCTCGGCGTGCAGCGTGCGCTCGGTGCCGTCGAGGGTGACGAGCTTCTCGCCCTCCCGCGCGCGGCGCACGCCGATGGTGCCCTGGACCAGGGACCGGTCGTAGGCGTGCAGCGGCTGGCCCAGCTCCATCATCACGTAGTTCGTGACGTCGACGGCGAGCGAGATCGGGCGCATGCCGACCTTCTGGAGCCGGCGCCGGAGCCAGATCGGGGAGCGCGCCTCGGGGTGCAGACCGGTGACCGTGCGGGCGGTGAAGCGGTCGCAGCCGAACGGGTCGGAGACCTGGACCGGGTAGCCGTAGGCGTTCGGCGCCGGGACGTCGATCAGGGCCGGGTCGCGCAGCGGCAGGCCGTAGGCGATGGCGGTCTCGCGCGCGACACCGCGGATGGACAGGCAGTCGCCGCGGTTGGCGGTGACGGCGATGTCCAGGACCTCGTCGACCAGCTCCAGCAGCTCGATGGCGTCCTTGCCGACCTCGGTCTCCGGCGGCAGCACGATGATGCCGTGGGTGCCGTCGTCGCCCATGCCCAGCTCGTCGCTGGAGCAGATCATGCCGTGGGACGTCTTGCCGTAGGTCTTGCGGGCGGAGATGGAGAAGCCGCCGGGCAGCGTGGCGCCGGGCAGGACCACGACGACCTTGTCGCCGACCTGGAAGTTGCGGGCGCCGCAGACGATCTCCTGGGGCTCGCCCGTGCCGTTGGCCTGGCCGACGTCGACGGTGCAGAAGCGGATCGGCTTCTTGAAGCCCTCCAGCTCCTCGATGGTCAGCACCTGGCCGACGACCAGGGGGCCCTTGAGGTCGGCGCCGAGCTGCTCGACCGTCTCGACCTCCAGACCGGCCGAAATGAGCTTGGCCTGGACGTCACGGCCGGTCTCGGTCGCCGGCAGGTCGACGTACTCCCGCAGCCAAGAAAGCGGGACCCGCATCAGATCTCCATCCCGAACGGCCGGGTGAACCGGACGTCACCCTCGACCATGTCTCGCATGTCGTCGACGTTGTGGCGGAACATCAGCATCCGCTCGATGCCGAACCCGAAGGCGAAGCCGCTGTACTTCTCCGGGTCGACGCCGCAGGCGGTGAGCACCCGCGGGTTGACCATGCCGCAGCCGCCCAGCTCGATCCAGCCCTCGCTGGAGCAGGTGCGGCAGGGCCGGTCGGGGTTGCCGACGGACTCGCCCTTGCAGACGTAGCAGAGCATGTCCATCTCGGCGCTCGGCTCGGTGAACGGGAAGAAGTTCGGCCGCAGCCGGGTCTTCATGCCCTCGCCGAACAGCGACTGGACCATGTGGTCCAGGGTCCCCTTGAGGTCGGCCATGGTCAGGCCCTCGTCCACGGCGAGCAGCTCGACCTGGTGGAAGACGGGCGTGTGCGTGGCGTCCAGCTCGTCGGTGCGGTAGACGCGGCCCGGGCAGATCACGTAGACCGGCAGCTCGCGGTCGAGCAGGGAGCGGATCTGGACCGGCGAGGTGTGGGTGCGCAGCACGACACCGGACTCGGCGCCGCCGTCGGGCCCCTGGACGAAGAAGGTGTCGGCCTCACCGCGCGCCGGGTGGTCCGGGCCGATGTTCAGGGCGTCGAAGTTGAACCACTCCGCCTCGACCTGGGGACCCTCGGCGACCTCGTAGCCCATGGCCACGAAGATGTCCTCGATGCGCTCGGAGAGCGTGGTCAGCGGGTGGCGGGCACCGGCCGGGACGCGGTCGTACGGCAGCGTGACGTCGACGTCCTCCTCGACCAGCACGCGGGCGTCCCGCTCGGCCTCCAGTTCGCCCTGGCGGGCGGCGAGGGCCTTGTTCACGGCGCCGCGCGCCATGCCGACGCGCTTGCCTGCCTCGGCCTTGGCGTGCGGGGGGAGCGCGCCGATCTCGCGGTTGGCGAGGGCCAGCGGGGAGGCGGGGCCGGTGTGGGCGACCTTGGCCTCGTGGAGCGCGTCGAGGGAGTCCGCGGCGGCGAAGGCGGCGAGCGCCTCGTCCCGCATGCGCTCGATCTCTTCCGGTTTCAACGCCTCGACCTCGACAGGGTCGTACGACTTATTGGGTGCCGACATCTCTTCCCGTGCTTCCGATTGTCCCCCAGCTGACGCTGGGAGGTGCCCCCTGGCGGATGGTCCCCGTGACCGGCGTAGAGGGCCGTGCAGGACACAAAGGTGCCAAAGGCCGAGTCTAACGGGGTGGACGTAGACGAATGGCCCGTGGGCCGCTAGGCGAGATACGCAGGCGCGCTCACGGGCAACGTAAATCGGAACTCGGCGCCGCCGCCGGCGGCCCGGCCGACCGTGATCGTGCCGCCGTGGGCCTCGACGATGCCCTTGACGATGTACAGCCCGAGGCCCGTGCCGCCGCGCTTGCTGCCCCTCCAGAAACGGGTGAAGACGCGGTTCATGGACTCCTCCGGGATGCCGGGCCCCTCGTCGCTCACGGTGACCGACGTGCCGGTTTCCTCGCCCTCGCGCGGGGACGGCGTGGGCGTGACGTCAATGGTGACGGTTCCCTCGCCGTGCCGCACGGCATTTTCGATGAGGTTGCTGAGCACCTGGTCGATCTTGTCGGGGTCGGCCCACAGGGCGGGCAGCGGCTGTTCGATCCGCAGCAGGAACCGGTCGGCGGGCTGGCCGGCGGCGACGTAGGCCTGGATGTGCCGGGAGACGGCGGCCCCGATGTCGACGGGCTGGCGGCGCACCTCCAGCCGCCCGGAGTCGATGCGGGAGATGTCCAGCAGCTCGGCGATCAGACGGGTGACCCGGTCCGCGTCGGCGTCGACGGTCTCCAGCATGAGCCGCTTCTGGTCGTCGGTGAAGCGTTCCCACTTGGCGAGCAGGGTGGCGGTGAAGCCCTTCACGGAGGTCAGCGGGGAGCGCAGCTCGTGGGCGACGGTGGCGATCAGCTCGGCGTGGCTGCGCTCGGTGCGGCGGCGGGCCTCGGTGTCCCGCAGGGAGATGACCACGCTGCGCACCGGACCCAGCGGCGCGTCGCGCACGTAGCGGGCGGAGACGAGGACCTCGCGGCCGCCGGGCAGCAGCAGGTTGCGCTCCGGCTGCCGCACCCGGATGGCGAGCCCGCCGTAGGGGTCGGTGAGCTGCCACCAGCGGCGCCCCTCCAGGTCCTCCAGCGGCAGCGCCTTCTCCAGGGACTGTCCGAGGGCGTCGGCGGGCCGCACCGCGGTGATCCGTGCGGCGGCGGCGTTGAAGCAGGTCACGCGGCCGTGTGCGTCGGCGACGACGAGGCCGTCGGGCAGCTGGTCGGGATCGACGCCGGAGCCGGCGCACCGGGACGCGGGCGCGCCCCGCGCGTCCCGTCCTTCCGGCGCGGTGCTCGTGCCGGCCACAGTCATCCCCGTACCCCACCTCTCAGACGGCGCAGGGCCCCGCGCTGGTCACCCTACTAGCTCTCGGTGACGGAGCGGCACCCTCCGGAGGCGCGCTGTGCACGGGCCGACGCGTAGAGACATACGGCGGCGGCGGTGGCGAGGTTCAGACTCTCGGCCTTCCCGTGGATCGGGACGCGTACGACGGCGTCGGCGAGGGCGCGGGTCTCCTCGGGCAGTCCCCAGGCCTCGTTCCCGAACACCCAGGCGGTCGGCCCGCCCATGGTGCCCCGGTCCAGCTCCTCGTCCAGGTCGCGGTCGCCGGCCCCGTCCGCGGCCAGGACGCGCACCCCGGCCTCCCGCAGCGCGGCCACGGCCCGCTCGACGGGGACGCCGACGGCCACGGGCAGGTGGAAGTGCGAGCCGACGGAGGCCCGGACGGCCTTGGGGTTGTACAGGTCCACGGAGGCGTCGGTGAGGATCACGGCCTCGGCACCGGCGGCGTCGGCGCAGCGCAGCACGGTGCCGGCGTTGCCGGGGTCCCGCACGTGCGCCAGCACGGCGACCAGCGTGGGCCGGGCGGCGAGGATGTCCTCGAACGGGGTGTCCAGGAAGCGGCAGACCCCGACCAGGCCCTGCGGGGTCACGGTGGTGGAGATGTCGGCGATGACCTCTTCGGAGGCCAGGTGCACCCGGGCACCGGCGTCGCGGGCCGCGCCGATGATGTCGGCGTACCGCTCCGCGGCCTCCACGGTCGCGAACAGCTCGACGAGGGTCGGGACGCCGTCGACCCGGTGCCCGGCCGCCTCCCGGACGGCCTGCGGCCCTTCGGCCAGGAACAGCCGGTCCTTCCCCCGGAAGTTCCGCTTGGCCAGCCGCCGCGCGGCGGAGACACGGGTGGACCGGGGAGAGATCAGCTCAGGGGTGGCGGGGGGCATCCTCGTACTTTCGGAAACTCGTGGCGCCCCCGAAGGGGCGCGGGGCTCTGTCGATATGCGGCTCCGCCGCGTGGGCGCGGCCGGCCCCCACCGGCCGTCGGCCGAACGACCGCCGAGGGGCCCAACGACAGGACCCGCAAGCCGTGACAGCCTGCGGGTCCTACAGTGAGCGTCGGCTCAGAGCCGGCGCGGCGTCACGCGGCCTTGGGCGCGTTCACGTCCGACGGCAGCGCCTTCTGCGCGACCTCGACGAGCGCCGCGAAGGCGCTCGCGTCGTTCACGGCCAGCTCGGCCAGGATCTTGCGGTCGACCTCGACGTTCGCGGCCTTCAGACCCTGGATGAAGCGGTTGTAGGTGATGCCGTTGGCGCGGGCAGCGGCGTTGATGCGCTGGATCCACAGCTGACGGAAGTCGCCCTTGCGCTTCTTGCGGTCGTTGTAGTTGTAGACCAGCGAGTGGGTGACCTGCTCCTTGGCCTTGCGGTACAGGCGCGAGCGCTGACCGCGGTAGCCGGAGGCCTGCTCGAGGATCGCCCGGCGCTTCTTGTGGGCGTTGACTGCCCGCTTGACGCGTGCCACTTGTTAACTCCTTGTAGCGGGGTCGTGGTGGTCCTCACACGACCCGGAATCGATTCGGTCCCGGTCCCGACGCACGGCGCTCAGCGCGCCGACGCGTCACTTGCCGAGAAGCTTCTTGATCTTCGCGGCGTCGCCCGGGGCCATCTCGGCGTTGCCGGTGAGGCGACGCGTGACGCGGGACGACTTGTGCTCGAGCAGGTGGCGCTTGCCGGCGCGCTCACGGAGCACCTTGCCGGAGCCGGTGACCTTGAAGCGCTTGCTGGCACCGCTGTGCGACTTGTTCTTCGGCATAGCGCCGTTATCTCCTCGTCGGTGGCGCTCCGGTGCCCGGTCGTGAAACCGGGCACGGTGGAGCGTCGCTCTCTTCTGTCGGTTACATCCTCGGGGACGTACGGGACGTACATCCCCCGGGATCACGCCTCGGCCGGCTCCTCGGACGGCGCCTCGGCCGACTCCTCGGACGGCGCTTCGAACGGCGCCTCGGCCTCGGCAGGGTTCTGCGACTTGCCGGGGTTCGCCTTCGCGTCGGCCTTGCGGGCCTCCTGCGCCTGGCGGGCCTCGGCCATCGCCTCGGTCTTCTTCTTGTGCGGACCGAGGACCATGATCATGTTTCGGCCGTCCTGCTTCGGGTTCGACTCCACGAAACCGAGGTCCTGGACGTCCTCCGCGAGCCGCTGCAGCAGTCGGTAGCCCAGCTCGGGGCGGGACTGCTCGCGACCACGGAACATGATCGTGATCTTGACCTTGTCGCCCTGCTTGAGGAACCGGACGACGTGACCCTTCTTGGTGTCATAGTCGTGCGGGTCGATCTTCGGCCGGAGCTTCATCTCCTTGATGACCGTGTGCGCCTGGTTCTTGCGCGCCTCACGGGCCTTCATGGCCGACTCGTACTTGAACTTCCCGTAGTCCATGAGCTTGCACACTGGCGGACGGGCGTTCGCCGCGACCTCGACCAGGTCCAGGTCGTACTCCTGCGCAAGCTCCAGTGCCTTCGCGAGCGGCACGATGCCGACCTGCTCGCCACTGGGACCGACAAGTCGCACCTCGGGAACGCGAATCCGGTCGTTGATGCGGGGCTCGGCGCTGATGGATCCTCCTCGGTAGCACCACACGGCGGTCTGGCGGACAGCCGCGTAACGTCTCTTTTCGTGAGACCTAACCGCGCCGAAGCATAAAAAATGCCCCGGACGATCACAGGCGGGGCTCCAAACGACCGGAGCACCGCCGCGATGCCGCGGGGCGCGCTTTCGGGCGACTCCATCGTCCGTACGGAACGATGGCGGCCGCCTGACCGGGTGACCCGCCGTCCCAGGGGACGGTCGGGTGGGAGATCGGAGCCTCCACTTGTGGGCCGGACACAACCATGTCCAGCCGGTCGTCCTCCAGATTAGCAGGATCGCTTGACAAGGGCGAATTCAGGGGCGCCGGGCGCGACCACCTATGGTGTGGGGCATGAGTGACACCCCTGCCGAGCCCGCTGAGTCTTCAGAGGTCCCCGACTTCGACGCGATGACCCGGGACATCGCCGAGGTCCCCGCCGTCGAGGTGATCGTGACGGTCGCCGTCAACCTGATGAGCGCCGCCGCCGTGAAGCTCGGGCTCAGCGAGGAGGGCGAGAAGTACAAGGACCTGGACGAGGCCCGCAAACTGATCACCGGGCTCGCCGGTCTGCTGGACGCGAGCGCGACCGAGATCAGCTCCTTCCACGCGGCTCCGCTGCGCGACGGCCTGAAGTCGCTCCAGCTGGCGTTCCGCGAGGCGTCGATCGTCCCGGACGAGCCGGGCCAGGGGCCGGGCGAGAAGTACACCGGCCCGGTCTACGGCTGACCCGCTCCCCCGCGACTGATCCCTTACCTCACGTACAGGGGCTCGCCCGGAGGCGTGGTCCCGGCCGGCAGCAGTGCCAGGTCGAGACCGCGCACCAGGCGGGCCCGCAGTGTTTCGTCGGCCGCCAGCCGCTCGGCGACCGCCCGGGCGGCCTCGGCGGGCGGCGCGGCCGGGTCGAGGACGAGGGCGAGGGTGCCGTCGGCCTGGCCGGGCCCGAGGTGGGCGCGCAGCACGGCGGGCTCCGCCGCCACCGCCGTACGCACGGCCTCCACCACGGCGGGGTCGGCGAGCGGGTCGGTGCTGGTGCGGCCCTCGGCGAGGGCGAGCAGCGCCGGGCCGGTCAGCTCGAACGGCACGGGGCCGGCGAGGTCGAGCACCACCGTGTCGGCCTTCTCGTGCGCGGCGGCCTGGAGGGCCTGGTGCAGGGGGACGGCGACCGGGCGGGCCGCGGGGTCCCAGCGGGCGAGGGAGTCGGTGGAGGTGAAGGCGGGCAGCGCGGTGCGGCCGCCGGCCTTCAGGGTGGGTACGGCCATGTCGCTGGTCTTCTCGCGGCGCAGGCCGTTCTCGTCCTCCTCCACCTCGCCGAGCACGGCGACGACGGGGACCAGCAGACGGGCGCCCCGGAGCGCCTCCAGGACGGGCCCGAGGGCACTGCGGTCCTCGGCCCAGGCGGCCAGCGCCGCGCTCAGCCGGGGGTCGGCGGAGCCGTCGTCGTCGGAGAAGCCGGGGTCGGGAATGTTCTTGTTCGCCACGGTCCCTGACCCTATAGGGGGACGGCTGCGGGGCCTGTCCGGGGCCGGGGACGCCGGTGACAGCGCGTTCACAGCGATCCCGGTCTTCCCTGACCCGGCTCCCAGCTCCGTCCCACGGGGCGCACAGCCGCTGCCCCGAGCATCGCGGCATGGAGTCCTCGGGAGCCCGCCGTGGCCGCCGCGCGCGACCGCCCCGGCGCCGTGCCCTGCTGTGCACCGCCCTCGCCGTCGTCGCCGTGGGCGGGGTCACCGCCGCCGGCACGGTCTACGTGCAGGGCCGGGCACGCCCCGCGGCCGTGGCCGTATCGTCGGCGGCGGCGCCCACGGCCACCGCCTCGGCCGGGGCCGGGGAGGAGGCGTCCGTGCGCGAGCCCGCGGCGGTGGACCGGAAAGCCCTGCTGAGCGCTGCCATGGCCAAGATCGGGGTGCCGACGGGCGCGCGGGTGTCGGCGGCGGTGCTGGCGCCGGGGTCCGGGGAGAGCGCCGTGTACGGGGACGCCTCCTTCGACACGGCGAGCATCGTCAAGGTCGACATCCTGGCCGCGCTGCTGCTCCAGGCGCAGGACGCCGGCCGGCGGCTGACGGCGCCGGAGCGGGCGTACGCCACGAAGATGATCGTCAACAGCGACAACGCGTCCGCGACCGCCCTGTGGCACACGATCGGGCGGGCCGCCGGGCTGGACGCGGCCAACGAGCGCTTCGGGCTGACGGGGACCTCCGGCGGGGACGGTGAGCTGTGGGGGCTGACGCGGACCACCGCGGCCGACCAACTGGTCCTCCTCCAGCAGGTGTTCGGTGAGCGCTCGAAGCTGAGCGCCGCCTCGCGGACGTACCTTGAGGGGCTGATGAAGTCCGTCGAGCCGGACCAGCGGTGGGGGGTGTCGGCCGCCGCCGAGGGCAACTCCTGGGCGCTGAAGAACGGGTGGCTGCCGCGCAGCACGACGGGGCTGTGGGACGTGAACAGCATCGGCCGGGTGACGGTGGACGGGACCGACTACCTGGTGGCGGTGCTCTCGGACGGCACGGCGAGCCAGGCGCGGGGGATCTCCCTGGTGGAGGCGGCGGCGAAGGCGGCGGTAGGGGTGTTCGGCGACGAATGATCCCTCGCGTTCGGCCGTAAAAGGTCCAGCGCCGGTCGACCACATGATCTAGCGTGCAAGGGACTTGACGATGAACAGGCCGGGCGCCGGCGATGTCCTCGCCGAGCCTGCGTCCGGCCGCGGAAGGAGCCTGGTGCCTCCCGTACGCCCCACTCGCCGATCCCTCCTGGCCGGTGGCCTCGGAGCCGTCGCAGCCGCCGCTCCCCTGTCCGCTCCCGGACACGCCTCGGCGGCCGGCCTCCTCCCCGTCCGGCTGGCCGGACCGACCGGGCCCGAGCCGGTGGGAGCCGTGGAGCTGCACCTGGTCGACCGGTCGCGGACCGAACCCCGGTCGGGCACGGGAGAACCGCGTGAGCTGATGGTGACCGTGCACTACCCGGCCGCCGACGTACGTGGGCACGCGCCGCTGCCGTGGCTGCCGCCCGGTGCCGAGCGGGCGGTGAAGGCCCGCTTCGGCGGCGCGCTGGACGGCTACGCGCTGCCGTGGACACACAGCGCGGACCGGGCGCCTGCCCGGCCGGGCCGCCGGCCGGTGCTGCTGTACTCGCCGGGCTACACCGCGGACCGCACGTTCAGCACCCTCGTCGTCGAGGACCTGGTGTCCCATGGGTACGTGGTGGTCACGGTGGACCACCCGTACGACTCGGGCGAGGTGGAGTTCCCCGACGGCCGCGTCGTGACCCGCCCCGAGCCGGACCCGGCCGGCCGGGCGGAGGCGGTCGCGGTGCGCGCCGGCGATCTGCGGTTCGTGCTCGACCAGTTGGCCGTCGTCAACCGGGGCGGCAGTCCCGACGCACAGCGGCGCGCGCTGCCCCGCGGTCTGTGCGGGAGCCTGGACCTCACGCGGACCGGCGCCTTCGGGCACTCCCGGGGCGGTGCCGCGTCCGCGGCCGTCATGTACCTGGACGAGCGGGTGCGGGCCGGCATCGACCTGGACGGCGCGCTGTACGGGCCGGTGGTCGAGCACGGTCTCGACCGGCCGTTCCTGCTGATGGACACGGCCGTTCACGACGGCATGGACCAGGACCCGACCTGGCACCCGTTCTGGGAGCGACTGCGCGGCTGGCGCCGCTGCCTGCGGCTCGCGGACGCCGACCACAACTCCTACACGGACCTGGTGGCCGTCGCGCCCCAGGTCCCGGACGTGGTGCGGCGGCAGTTGCAGGTCGGCACCCTCCCCGCCGACCGGGCGGTGGCGGCCGTACGGGCCACGGTGCGGGCCTTCTTCGACCTGCATCTGCGCCGCCGCCCCGACACCGCGCACCTGCTGCTCGGTGCTTCGCCGCGCCACCCGGAGATCGGGTACATCGCCGGCTAGCGGCTCAGTCCGGGTGTCTGCGGCCCCGCCACAGGACCACCCCGGCCACCAGCAGGACCCCGCCCGCGCCGCCCGCGAGCGGGGCCGCCCAGTCGGAGGGGCCGCTCGTGGCCCTGGGGGCGTCCGGGCCGGCGCCGAAGTACTTCTCGCCGTAGGACGCGGCCTCAAGGTCCCGGGGTCGGACGCGGGCGGCCGCCCTGAGGGCCGCCGCCGGGTCGATCATGCCGAAGCCCCGGGAGTCGTCCCGGCCGCCGGCCGGGGCGTCCCGCGCGGTGTCCTCCAGGAGCTTCTTGACCTGGGCCGGGGAGAGGCCGGGGTGGGCGGCCTTGATCAGGACCGCCGCGCCGGAGACGAAGGCCGAGGCGGCGCTCGTGCCCCAGCCCGCGTAGTACTTGTGGTCGGGGTCGGCGATGACGACGTCGACGCCGGGCGCGCTCACGGCCGCGTACCAGCGGCGGGTGGAGAAGGCGGCGCGGGTGCCGTACTTGTCCACGGCGGTCGCGGCGATGACGCCCGGGTACGCGGCCGGATAGGAGACGTGGTCGCCCTTGTCGCCGCCGTTGCCCGCGGAGGCGACGACGACCACGCCCTTCCTCAGGGCGTACTGCACCGCCTCGTCCTCGCCGGGTTCGGGATGGGCCGAGTTCGAGTCGTCGCCGAGGGAGAGGTTGATGACGTCGGCGCCGTGGTCGGCGGCCCAGCGGATGCCGTCGGCGAGGGCGTTGCCGCGGGTGGTGCGGGCCTTGGCGCGGGCCGGGTCACCGTCCTCCAGGATCACCCGGACCGGCAGGATCTTCGCCTCGGGGGCGACGCCGACGACGCCGTCGGTGCGGCCGGGGCCGTGGCCGTGCCCGGCGATGATCCCGGCCATGGCGGTGCCGTGCCGGGCCCAGGTGCGGTCGCCGGGTCCGGAGCCGAAGCCGATCATGTCCTTGTCGGGCAGGACGTTGCCGGCGAGGTCCGGGTGGCCGGCCTCGACACCGGTGTCCAGGACGGCGACGGTGACGCCCCGGCCCTTGGTGGTCCGCCAGGCCTCGTCCAGGTGGAGGGCGGTGAGGCCCCACTGCTGGGCGCGGATGCCGTCGGCGCGGGCGGCGGCGGACGGCAGCAGGGCGAGGGGGACGGCGAGCAGCAGGCTCACCGCCGCCCGGGCGGCGTGCTCGACGGCGTGCCTGGCGGCGGACTCGGCGGCGTGCCTGGCCGCGTGCTTCATGAAGGCTTCTCCGTGGCCGTGCCGACGGTCTTGCGCAGGCGCCGTTCGACGCGGTCGGCCAGGCCCTGGGCCTCGTTGCCGAGGCCGGCCTGGGCCGGTGCCGTGGTCGCGCCGGAGCGGACGGCGTCCGCGGCGGGCTGGGGGGCGTCGACGGTACGGCCGTCGGCCCAGCCGGAGACGGCGTAGGCGACGACGGGGGCATCGGTGAGCACGGAGACGGTCCACGAGGCCCGCTGCCGGTCGCCGAACCCGGCGGCGGCCGTGCCGGCGGCGGCGTACGGCCGGGGCATCAGATCGGCGCGGCTGTCGAGGTGTTCGTCGCGGAAGCGGGCGGCGAGCGCGGACATCGCGGCGGGGTCGGCCTTGGTGAAGAGCAGTCCGACGGTGGTGACGTAGGTCTGGGTGGCGTCGGTGTACGTGGCGCGCAGCAGCCGCTGGCAGCCGACGGGGGCGAGGGCCTTGTGCAGCAGCGGGTCGAAGGCGTGGGCGCAGCCGCTGTCCCGGGCGACGGCGATCCGGGTCCAGGTGCGGTCGGCGCCGCCGGGGCCCGCGCCCGTGCCCTGGACGGTGCGCGGGAACAGGTCGTCCACGGGCACGCTGTGCCAGAGGGTCCGGGCGGTGCCGAAGGCGTTCCCGGCGCCGCCCGCGCCGTCCGCACCGGTGAGCCAGCTCCCGGTCGCGGCACCGCCGATGAGTCCGAGCCCGAGCACGACGCAGGCAGCGGCGGCGACGGTGCGGGCCCCGACACGGGGACGCGTCCGCTCCCCGAACCGTTCGGGCTCCCCGAACGACACGAACGGCCGCCCGTCGCTTCCGGCCCCCCAGGAGTGAGCGGGGTCGGGCGCGGAACGCACGGGGTGAGCGGAACCGGAACCCAGGGGACTCCAGGCCCCGGCCCGGTCGTCTCCCCGGCCGGGCGGGGGAACGACCCCAGCGCGAGCGCCCTCCGCCTGCCCGGGCGCGGACACGTCGGCGGTACGGCGGGCCCCGGGCGCACCCACGGAGCCGGCCGGAGCCGAACCGGTGGGCGCGCTGGGGGCCGAGCCGGGGTGTCCGGGGCCGGGTGACGGACTACGCGGGGTATCCGGCGTACGCGAGGACACCGGCGGCGTCGGGGACACCGGCGCCGGTGACGTTGCCGGGCGGATCGGGCGCAGCCGTGCCGTCGTCTCCGACGGGATTGCTGCCGGGGTGCCCCGTCCTCCGGGGTCCCTGCCCGGGCGGAGCCGGACGGTGCCGGTCTCCGTGGCCGTCTCGGCCGGGCTCGCCGTCTCCACCGGGGCCGCCGAACCCGCCGAACCCACCCGGGCATCCGGAGCCGTCAGCCCCCTCGCAGCCGCCGGACCGGTCGGACCCGCCGGAGCCGGTGCGCCGCTGGGGTTCGCGGCCGGTGGGCTGTCGGGGAACCGGGCCGAGGCGGGCGGCGGGGGCGGGCTCAGGGGGGCGGGTGCGTCGGGTACGGCCGAGGGGCGCGGGCGGTGTGCGTGCGGGACCGCTTCGGGTGCGGGCCGCGCACCGCGCGGGGTGAAGACCGACGGCTCCTCTTCGGGGTCCTCGTCCGGCCGCGCCGGCGGGCGCTGGGCCGGAGGCCCCGGGGGGGTCGACGGGCGTCGCGGGACCGGGGCGTGGCGGGCTCCCGTGCTCATGCACCCCCCGTTTCCTCGTGCCCGGGCCGTCTCCTCGTACGCGGGCCGGTCCACTGCTCGGCCGCCCGGTGTGGAAGCTCCTTCCGGGCACGCATACCCGTACGGCCGGACCGGCATCCCGGTTCAGCCGGTGACCGGGCGGGTTCCGCCGTACGTGCGCGTCACTCTACGGGTTGTCCGGGAGGGAGGGAGAACCAGTCCACGAGCCCGGGGCATCTGCCCGGAACGTCCCCTACCCTGCGGTAATCCTGTCTGGCACGCTTCCGTCATGACTGCGCGCGCCGCCGACCGGGCCCGTTACGACCGGGCCACCGCCCATCTCGACGCCCCTCTCGCGATCGTGGACCTGGACGCCTTCGACGCCAACGCGGACGACCTGGTCCGCCGTGCCGGAGGCAAGCCCGTGCGGGTCGCCAGCAAGTCCGTCCGCTGCCGGGCCCTGCTGGAACGCGTGCTGGCCAGGGACGGCTTCCAGGGCATCATGTCGTTCACCCTGGACGAGTCGCTGTGGCTCGCGCGTTCGGGGTTCGAGGACATCCTGCTGGCCTATCCGTCGGCGGACCGGGCCCGGTTCGCCGAACTGGCCGCCGATCCCAAGCTCGCCGGTGCGGTCACCGTGATGATCGACGATCCGGCGCAGCTCGCTCTCATCGACGCGGCCCGCGACGGCGGACGCGAAGTGGTGCGGGTGTGCCTGGAGCTGGACACCTCGCTGAGGCTGCTGGGCGGCCGGGTCCGGGTCGGGGCACGGCGTTCGCCGCTGCACTCCCCCGCCCAACTCGCCGAGCTGGCCCGGTCCGTGGCCCGGCGGCCGGGTTTCCGGCTGGTGGGGATCATGGCGTACGAGGGGCACATCGCCGGGGTCGGGGACGCGGTCGCCGGGCGGCCCCTGCGCTCGCGGGCGATCCGGCTGATGCAGGCCACCGCCCGGCGGGAGCTGGCCGAGCGGCGGGCCGATGTCGTCCGGGCGGTCCGGGCGGTGGCCCCGGACCTGGAGTTCGTCAACGGCGGCGGCACCGGCAGCGTGCAGCACACCGCCGCCGAGGACGCGGTGACGGAGATCGCGGCCGGCTCGGGGCTGTACGTGCCGCGCCTGTTCGACAACTACACGTCCTTCTCCGCCCGTCCGGCCGCCCTCTTCGCGCAGCCGGTGGTCCGGCGGCCCGGCGTGGGCGTCGTCACCGTGCTCGGCGGCGGCTACCCGGCCTCCGGCGCCGCCGGCCCCGACCGGCTGCCGGTGCCGTACCTGCCGGAGGGGCTGCGGTACGACCCGCAGGAGGGCCCCGGCGAGGTGCAGACCCCGCTGCTCGGCTCGCCCGCCGACGATCTGCTCATCGGCGACAAGGTGTGGTTCCGCCACGCCAAGGCGGGCGAGCTGTGCGAGCGGTTCGACACCCTGCACCTGGTCGAGGGGGACACGGTGACCGCCGCGGTGCCCACCTACCGGGGCGAGGGGCGGACGTTCCTCTGAGCCGTCCTACAGGGGCGTGACGTACGCGCCGGCGATCCCTCCGTCGACCAGGAAGTCGGTGGCGTTGACGAAGGAGGAGTCGTCGCTGGCCAGGAAGGCGACGGCGGCGGCGATCTCCTCGGCCTCGGCGAACCGGCCGAGCGGGATGTGGACGAGCCGGCGCGCGGCCCGCTCCGGGTCCTTGGCGAACAGCTCCTGGAGCAGCGGGGTGTTGACCGGGCCGGGGCACAGCGCGTTGACCCGGATGCCCTCCCGGGCGAACTGCACGCCCAGTTCGCGGGACATGGCGAGGACGCCGCCCTTGGAGGCCGTGTAGGAGATCTGGGACGTGGCCGCGCCCATCCGCGCCACGAAGGACGCGGTGTTGATGATGGAGCCCCTGCCCTGGCGCCGCATGTAGGGCAGGGCGGCCTTGCAGCACAGGTAGACGGAGGTCAGGTTGACCTCCTGGACCCGCTTCCAGGCGTCCAGCCCGGTCTCCAGGATGGAGTCGTCGTCGGGCGGGGAGATGCCGGCGTTGTTGAAGGCGACGTCGATGCTGCCGTAGGTGTCGTACGCGGCCTTGAACAGCGCCTCGACCTGCTCGGGGTCGGTGACGTCGGTCTTCACGAAGAGCCCGCCGATCTCGTCGGCGGCGGCCTTGCCGCGCGCCTCGTCCACGTCCGCGCAGACGACGTGGGCGCCTTCGGAGGCGAGGCGTCGGGCGCTGGCGAGTCCGATGCCGCTGCCGGCTCCGGTGACGACGGCGGTACGGCCGGCCAGGCGGCGGCAGACGTGGGTGTCGGTCACGCTGTTGTCGGTCACGGTGCGGGGACCTCCGTGCTGAGGAAGACGTTCTTGGTCTCGGTGAAGGCGGTCAGGGCGTCGGGGCCGAGTTCCCGGCCGAGGCCGGACTGCTTGTAGCCGCCGAACGGGGTCCAGTAGCGGACGCTGGAGTGGGAGTTGACGGACAGGTTGCCCGCGCGGACGGCCTGGGACACGCGCAGGGCGCGGCCCACGTCCCGGGTCCAGATGGAGCCGGACAGGCCGTAGGGGGTGTCGTTGGCGAGGCGGATCGCGTCCTGCTCGTCGGTGAAGGGCAGCAGGACGGCGACCGGGCCGAAGATCTCCTCGCGGGCCGCCGGGCTGTCGTGCCGCTCGCCGGTGAGCACGGTCGGCGGGAACCAGAAGCCGGGGCCGTCGGGGGCCTTGCCGCGCAGGGCCGGGGCGTCGTCGGGGACGTAGGACCGTACGCGCTCGAGCTGCCGGCCGGAGATGAGCGGGCCCATCTGGGTCCTCTCGTCGGCCGGGTCGCCCACGACCACGGCGGCCAGGGCGTCGGCGAGGAGGGCGCGGGCCTCGTCCAGCACCGTCTCCTGGACCAGGACGCGGGTGCGGGCGCAGCAGTCCTGGCCGGCGTTGTCCAGGAAGGAGAAGGGGTCGAGGGCGGCCTTGAGGTCGGCGTCGGCGAAGACGACGTTGGGGCTCTTCCCGCCGAGTTCGAGGGTGACCGGTTTGACCAGGCGGGCGCAGCGCTCCATGACCTCGCGGCCGGTGCGGGTGGAGCCGGTGAACACGATCTTGGCGACGTCCGGGTGGTCGACCAGGGCGCGTCCGGCGGTGTCGCCGTGGCCGGGCAGCACCTGGAAGAGGTGCTCGGGCAGGCCCGCCTCCAGGGCCAGTCCGGCGAGGCGGAGCGCGGTGAGCGGGGTGGTCTCGGCGGGCTTGAGGAGGACCGCGTTCCCGGCGGCGAGCGCCGGGAAGGAGCCCCAGGCGGCGATCGGCATGGGGAAGTTCCAGGGGGCGATGACGCCGATGACGCCCAGCGGCTCCTGGAAGGTGACGTCCCAGCCGCCGGGGACGGGGATCTGCTTGCCGGTGAGGCGTTCGGCGCCGCCGGCGGCGTACAGGAGCAGGTCGCGGGCGTTGCCGGCCTCCCAGCGGGCGTTCGCGACGGTGTGGCCGGCCTCGCGGACCTCCAGCTGGGCGAGTTCCTCGGTGTGGGCGTCGACCACGTCGGCGAAGCGGCGCAGCAGCCGGGCCCGGTCGGCGGGGGCGAGGGCGGCCCAGCGGGTCTGGGCGCGGGCGGCGCGTACGACGGCGGTGTCCACGTCCCCGGCGGTGGCGGCGGGGACGGTGGCGACGGTCTCCTCGGTGGCGGGGTCGAGGACGGTCAGCTCGGTCGGGTCGGGCACGGGGTGACCTTTCACAGGCGTTCGAAGGAGCGGCGCAGCTCCCAGTCGGTGACCGCGGCATCGAAGGCCTCCTGCTCGACGCGCGCCATGTTGCGGTAGTGGGCGACGACCTCGTCGCCGAACGCCGCCGCGGCGATCGGGCTGTTCTCCCACAGCTCGGCGGCCTCGCGCAGGGTGGTCGGCACCTGCGCGTAGCCGGCGGTGTAGGCGTTGCCGGGGCAGGGCTCGGGCAGCTCCAGCTTGTGCTCGATGCCGTACAGGCCCGCCGCGACGAGCCCCGCGACGGCGAGGTGGGGGTTCACGTCGCCGCCGGGGAGGCGGTTCTCGAAGCGCAGGGAGCGGCCGTGGCCGACGACGCGCAGGGCGCAGGTGCGGTTGTCGTGGCCCCAGGCGACGGCGGTGGGGGCGAAGGAGCCCGGCTGGAACCGCTTGTAGGAGTTGATGTTGGGGGCGTACAGCAGGGAGAAGTCGCGCAGCGCGGCGAGCTGTCCGGCGAGGAAGTGCCGCATCACCTCGGACATGCCGTCGGGTCCGGCCATCGCGTTGGTGCCGTCGGCGTCGGCGAGCGAGAGGTGGATGTGGCAGGAGTTGCCCTCGCGCTCGTTGTACTTGGCCATGAAGGTGATCGAGACGCCTTCCTGGGCGGCGATCTCCTTGGCGCCGGTCTTGTACAGGGCGTGCTGGTCGCAGGTGCGCAGGGCCTCGTCGTAGCGGAAGACGATCTCGTGCTGGCCGGGGTTGCACTCGCCCTTGGCGGACTCGACGGTGAGGCCGGCGCCGGCCATGTCGTTGCGCAGCCGGCGCAGCAGGGGTTCGATGCGGCCGGTGCCGAGGACGGAGTAGTCGATGTTGTACTGGTTGGCCGGGGTCAGGCCCCGGTAGTTCGCGTCCCACGCCTGCTCGTAGCTGTTCTTGAAGACGATGAACTCCAGCTCGGTGCCGACCTGGGCGGTGTAGCCGTGCTCGGCGAGCCGCCGGAGCTGGCGGCGCAGGATCTGGCGGGGGGCGGCGGCGACCGGGGAGCCGTCGTTCCAGGCGAGGTCGGCGATGAGGAGCGCGGTGCCGGGGTGCCAGGGGACGCGGCGCAGGGTGGACGGGTCCGGGTGCAGGGCGAAGTCGCCGTAGCCGCGTTCCCAGGAGGACATCGCGTAGCCGTCGACGGTGTTCATCTCGGTGTCCACGGCGAGCAGGTAGTTGCAGCCCTCGGTGCCGTGGTGCAGGACCTCGTCGAGGAAGAAGCGGGCGGCGAACCGCTTGCCCTGGAGGCGTCCCTGCATGTCGGGGAAGGCCAGGACGACCGTGTCGATCTCGCCGCCCGCGACCAGGGCGTGCAGTTCCTCGACGCTGAGCGGGGGTGTGCGGTCTGCCACGGGGAAGCCTCCTTCGGCGCCATCGCGCTTCTTCGGCCGGGCCGGGAGCCATAAGGTATTGCCGCGAACCATTGCTTGGGAAGGGGGTGCGCCCGGATGTCGCGGGAGACGGATGTGCGAGGGGTGGTCGACCGGCTCGCCCCGGTGCTGCGGCCGGTGCGGGCGGGCAACGGCTTCGAGGAGGCGCTGGAGCAGATCCTCCAGGTGGTGCGGCTCGGGCTGGTGCCGGCGGGCGGGCGGCTGCCGGCCGAGCGGGAGCTGGCGGAACGGCTCGGGGTCAGCCGGGTGACGCTGCGCGAGGTGCTGAAGGTGCTCCAGGACCAGGGGCTGGTGGAGGCGCGGCGCGGGCGGTACGGCGGAACGTTCGTACTGCCCCGGCCGGACGGCGGCGGCGAGGACGGGCTGCGGCGCCGGATCGCCGAGGTCGACATCGAGGACGTGCTGCGCTTCCGTGAGGTGCTGGAGGTCGGCGCGGCCGGGCTGTGCGCGGCGCACGGGCTGGCGCCGGAGCGGGCGCGGCGGCTGCGGGAGGCGCTGGACCGCACGCACGAGGCCCCGCTGACGGACTACCGCCGGGCGGACACGCTGCTGCACCTGACGCTGGCCGGGCTGTGCGGTTCGCCGTCGCTGACCGCGCAGTACGCGGCGGTGCGGGCCACGGTCAACGACCTGCTGGACCGCATCCCGCTGCTGGTGCGCAACCTGGAGCACTCCCAGCGCCAGCACACCGCGCTGGTGGAGGCGGTGCTGGACGGGGACGCGGACGGGGCGCGGGAGATCGCGCGCGAGCACTGCGCGGGTACGGCGGCGCTGCTGCGGGGTTTCCTGGCGTGAGTCCGCCGTGGAAGGGCATTCCAGAAAGGTTCTCCACTGAACCTTTGAAACCGAGGAGGGCAGCATGGCCGTACGGCCGCTGATCGGTGTGAGCACGTACCTGGAGTCCGGCGTGCGCTGGGGGGTGTGGGAGCTGGACGCGGTGCTGCTGCCGGCCGGCTATCCACGGCTGGTGCAGCGGGCCGGCGGGCTGGCCGCGCTGCTGCCGCCGGACGCGCCGGAGCACGCCGGGGCGGCGGTGGCCCGGCTCGACGGGCTGGTCGTCGCGGGCGGCCCGGACGTCGACCCGGCCCGGTACGGCGCCGGGCGTTCGCCGCGCACGGGTCCGCCCGCACCGGAGCGCGACGCCTGGGAGCTGGCCCTGATCGACGCGGCGCTGTCGGCGGGCGTGCCGCTGCTCGGGGTGTGCCGGGGCATGCAGCTGCTGAACGTGGCCCTCGGCGGCACCCTCGTCCAGCACCTGGACGGGCACGCCGAGGTGGTCGGCGCGTTCGGTGAGCACCCGGTGAAGCCGGTGCCGGGGACGTTGTACGCCGGCATCGTGCCGGAGGAGGTGACGGTGCCGACGTATCACCACCAGGCGGTGGAACGGCTCGGCGAGGGGCTGGTCCCGTCGGCCTACGCGGCGGACGGCACGGTGGAGGCCGTGGAGCTGCCGGCGGAGCGGGGGTGGGCGCTGGGGGTGCAGTGGCATCCGGAGATGGGCGAGGACCCGCGGGTGATGGCGGCGCTGGTCGCTGCCGCGGGCTGAGCGCCGCTGTGGGGGCCCTCCGTCCGGTGCGCTGCGTCGTGGCCGGTCGCGCAGTTCCCCGCACCCCTTCTACGCTCCCCCTGCTTCAGTTCCGGGTCAGGGACAGCAGTTCCCGGGCCGGGCCCGTGGGGCGGTGGCCGGTCGGCCACACGGCTCTCAGGTCGCGGCGGAGGGAGACGCCCTCGACCGGGATGCTGACCAGGCGCCGCATCCCCAGCTCCTCCCCCACCGCGAGTTCGCTGAGGACGGAGGGGCCCGCCCCGCTGACGGCGGACGCCTTCACCGCCGTCGTGGAGGACAGCTCGATCAGCGGGCGGGCCAGCCCGCCGAGGGCCGCGTCCAGGACCTGACGGGTGCCGGAGCCCCGCTCCCTGAGGATGAGCGGGGTCGCGGCCAGTTCCGCCGCCGTCAGGGGCCGTCGGCGGCGGGCCCACGGGTGGGCGGGCGCGGTGACGACGATCAGCCGGTCGCGGGCGATGACCGTGGAGTCCAGGCCCGTGGGCACGCTCAGCCCCTCCACGAAGCCCAGGTCCGCCTCGCCGGCCAGCAGGAGTTCCGCGACCTTCGCCGAGTTCCCGGCGAGCAGCGAGACCGCCGTGTCGGGCCGCCCGGCGTGCAGCGCGAGCAGCCAGCCGGGCAGCAGGTACTCGGCGATGGTCATGCTCGCCGCGACCCGGAGCCGTGAGTCCCGCCGGTCCCGCAGCGCCCGCGCGCCCGCGTCGAAGGCCGCCGCCGCCTCCACGACCCGCCGGGCCCAGTCCGTGACCAGGGCGCCGGCGTCGGTGAGCCGGGAGCCGCGCGGCGAGCGGTCGACCAGGGCCACGCCCAGCTGCCGTTCCATGGAACGGATGCGGCTGCTGGCGGCCGGCTGGGTGATGCCGACCTCGCGCGCCGCCGCGCCCAGACTGCCCAGCCGTGCCACCGCGAGCAGCAGCTCCAGCGCGGCGAGGTCCGGCACCCGGTGCGCCAGCGGTTGCGTGTGCCGCCCCTTCTCCTCGGTCATAAGACCAGCTTATGTCCTCATAGGCCCGTGACTCCTGGTCCCGGGGGCCGGTCGGCGGGATCTTGGACGCATGGTCACCGCAGCCCAGCCCCTGTCCCTCCCCCGCACCGCCCGGCTCCGTCACCTGGGCCCGAACTGGTACGCCTCCGTGATGGGCACCGCGATCGTCGGCACGGCCGGAGCCGCGCTGCCCGGCCCGGCGCACGGGGCACGCGCCGTCTTCGCGGCCGTCTGGGCGCTGTCCCTGCTCCTGCTGACGGCCCTGCTGACCGCCCGGGCCCTGCACTGGAGCCACCACCGCGACCAGGCCCGCGCCCATCTCCTCGACCCGGCCGTCGCCCCCTTCTACGGCTGCCTGGCCATGGCGCTGCTCGCGGTGGGCACCGGCGCCCTGACGGCCGGCCGGGAGCTGATCGGCACGCGTACGGCCGTCGCGCTGGACGCCGTGCTGTTCACCGCCGGTACGGCGGCCGGGCTCGGGGCCGCCGTGGCGGTGCCGTACCTGATGGCCGTACGGCACCGGGTCGATGCCGGCCAGGCCTCCCCGGTGTGGCTGCTGCCGCTGGTGGCGCCCATGGTGTCGGCCTCGGCCGGTCCGCTCCTGGTGCCGCGTCTGCCGCCGGGACAGCCCCGGGCGACCCTGCTGCTGGCCTGCCTCGCGCTGTTCGGGCTGAGCCTGCTGGCCGTGCTGCTGACGCTGCCGCTGGTCTTCGCCCGGCTGATCACCACCGGGCCGCTGCCGCTCGCGCTGACCCCGGCGCTGTTCCTGGTCCTCGGCCCGCTCGGACAGTCCACCACCGCCGTCGGGCTGATCGCGGACGCCGCTCCCGGCGTCGTCGCGGCGCCCTACGACCGCGGCCTCGCCGTCCTCGCGGTGCTGTACGGGGTGCCCGTCATGGGGTTCGCGCTGCTGTGGCTGGCGCTCGCCACCGCGCACGTGGTGCGGGCCGGGCGGCGGGGCATGGGCTTCACGCTGACCTGGTGGGCCTTCACCTTCCCGGTGGGGACCTGTGTCACCGGGGCCGCCACGCTCGCCCGGCACACCGGTCTCGCGGTGTACGACGCCCTGGCGGCCGGTCTGTACGGCGTCCTGGTGGCGGCCTGGCTCGCGGCGGCCCGCGGCACCGTGCGCGGCCTGCTCAGCGGCGAGCTGCTCCCAGCGCCGCGGCCAGCACCCGCGGCGCCTCCGTCAGGGACGGGCCGTACCAGGTCAGATGCCGTCCGCTGACCAGGGCGCAGGGCAGCCCCGAGAAAGCCTCGGGGCCGTCGTCGGCGGTGAAGCGGTACGGCTCGTCGGGCAGGACCACCAGGTCAGGCTGCCGGGCGCGCAGCTCGTCCAGGGGGACGCGGGGATAGCGCTCGGGGTGGTGGGCATACAGGTGGTCCACGCCGAGGCGGGCGAGGACGTCACCGGCGAAGGTGTCCCGCCCGAGGACCATCCAGGGGCGCCGCCAGACCGGTACGACCGCCGTCTCGCGCCGGGCCGGTCCGGGCAGGGCCGTCCAGGTCCGCTCCGCCTCGTCCAGCCAGCCGGGCCGGCCCGCCGCGCCGCACGCGGTGAGCACCCGGTCCAGCTCGGCGACGGCCTGCGGCACGCTCCGCACCTCGGTGACCAGCACGTCCAGACCGGCCGCGCGGAGGGCGTCGAGGTCGGGCGCGCGGTTCTCCTCCTCGTTGGCGAGCACCAGGTCCGGGCCGAGTCCGATGATCCCGTCCACGTCCGGGTTCTTCGTACCGCCGATCCGGACGACGTCCAGCCCCCGCGGACGACTGCACCAGGCGGTGGCCCCGACGAGGGTTCCGGGGAGCGTCCTCGCCACCGCCTCGGTCAGCGAGGGGACGAGGGAGACGACACGCGGCCGGAAGAGGCGCGACGAACCGAGCGACCGGCCGGCGCGGACCCGGGGACTCCGGCGGTCGGGCACCGCTCCGTCCGGCGGGCGCTCAGCGTGCCCGATCCTGCACCGCCTCGATGTGCTCCGCCACGGCCACCACGATCACCCTCGTGTCCGGCACGGTCGCCCGCCACCGGTGCCGCACCCCGCCCGTCAGATACAGCGTGTCACCGCGTCCGAGGCGGTACGCGCGCCCCTCGGCCTCGATCTCCACCGCCCCGTCGGCGACGTACATCAGTTCGTCGTTGCGGTGCTGGAACTCGCGGCCCGCGTCGTGGTCGCCGGTGAACTCGGACGCGTGCAGCTGGTGGTGGCCGCGCACGAGGGAGCGGGTACGGGGGTCGAAGTCGCCCTCGGCGACGGCTTCGGCGCGGACGACGTCCACGCTGGCGGCCGGGTCGGCGGCGGCGAGGAGTTCGACGGCCGTGGTGCGCAGCGCGTCGGCCAGCTTCTCCAGGGAGGTGCGGCTCGGGCGGGCCCGGTCGTTCTCGACCTGGCTGAGGAAGGGCACCGACAGGCCGCTGCGCTCGGCCACGACGGCGAGGGTCAGTTCCAGCGCACGACGGCGCCGCCGGACGGCCGCGCCCACCCGCACGGGCTGCTGCTCTTTGTGGTCGCCCATCGCTCCGGCTCCCTCCCTCGCTCGTCGTGCCGCTTGCCGGGTGCCCGCTGTGGGGCACACCTCTTCCGATGACTTCTCTGCACCCTACGCATGTTCGGCAAACCGTTTCACGTGCCTGTCACATCCCTGACACTTCCAGGCCTCCGGAACCTCACGGTTCGCGCCAGCACCCGGGGGCCGGGGAGCACTCCGGGACGCGGTCGCCCCGGCGCGTGAACCTGCCGTCGAGCTGGGCCGGGTGTCCGGGCACGGGCCAGGGTTCCTCACGCCGGGTGATTGGCCTGAACCTGTCCGTGGGCCGCCGGGTCCCCGGCCGCCGCGGCGCACGGCGCCCGCCCGTGACGCACGCGTTCCGGGAGCGCGGGCCGCTGTCGGTGCCGTGCGGCATGATGCGTCCGTGACCGGACGACTCATGCTTCTCGACACCGCCTCGCTGTACTTCCGCGCCTACTTCGGCGTCCCGGACTCCGTGAAGGCGCCGGACGGCACGCCCGTCAACGCGGTGCGCGGGCTGCTGGACTTCATCGACCGGCTGGTCAAGGACCACCGCCCGGAGCACCTGGTGGCCTGCATGGACGCCGACTGGCGCCCGCAGTGGCGGGTGGACCTCATCCCCGGCTACAAGGCGCACCGGGTCGCCGAGGAGCACGAGGGCGTGCCGGACGAGGAGGAGGTGCCGGACACCCTCGCCCCGCAGGTGCCGGTGATCGAGGACGTGCTGGACGCGATCGGTATCGCCCGTGTCGGGGTCGCGGGGTACGAGGCCGACGATGTGATCGGCACGTTCACGGCCCGGGCCGGGGGCCCGGTGGACATCGTCACCGGCGACCGCGACCTGTACCAGCTCGTGGACGACGAGCGCCGGGTCCGGGTGCTGTATCCGGTGAAGGGCGTCGGCACGCTCCAGCTGACCGACGAGGCGGTGCTGCGCGCGAAGTATGGCGTCGACGGGCGGGGGTACGCGGATCTGGCGCTGCTGCGCGGCGATCCGAGCGACGGACTGCCGGGCGTGGCCGGCATCGGCGAGAAGACGGCCGCGAAGCTGCTCGCCGAGTTCGGTGACCTCGCCGGGATCATGGCGGCGGTCGACGACCCGCGGGCGAAGCTCACGCCGTCGCAGCGCAAGCGGCTCACCGAGGCCCGGCCGTACCTCGCGGTCGCGCCGAAGGTGGTGCGGGTCGCCGACGACGTGCCGCTGCCGGACGTCCGCACGGCCCTGCCGCGCGCACCGCACGACCCGGCGGAACTGGAGGCACTGACGCACCGGTGGGGCCTCGGCGGCTCCTTGCAGCGGCTGCTGCACACGCTCGCGGAGTGAGCCCGGCCCATGTTCCGGCAAAAGGATCTCATCGAACACTCATCACAGAGGTGTCGAATCGGCGCGAGGTGCTAACTTAGGTAAACCTAACCAACCTTGCAGGAGGCCGTGATGGCAGAGCGTCCGGGACGAAAGCCGCGCAAGCTCCATACCGCCCGGGTGGTGAGCAGCGAGCGGCTGACCCCGCACATGCAGCGCGTGGTGCTCGGTGGCGAGGGTCTGGCCGGATTCACCGCGGACACCTGCACCGACCACTATGTGAAGCTGCTGTTCGGCGCCGCCGGAGTCGTCTACCCGGAGCCCTTCGACCTGGAGCGGATCCGCGCCGAGTTCCCGCGCGAGCAGTGGCCGGTGACCCGGACCTACACCGTGCGCGCCTGGGACCCCGGACATCGCGAGCTGACCCTGGACTTCGTGGTCCACGGCGACGAGGGCCTGGCCGGCCCCTGGGCGCTGCGCGCACGCCCCGGCGACACCGTGCGCTTCATGGGCCCCGGCGGCGCGTACGCGCCCGACCTGGAGGCCGACTGGCACCTGCTCGCCGGGGACGAGAGCGCGCTGCCCGCCATCGCCCGCGCCCTGGAGACGCTGCCCGCCGGTGCCCGAGCGCACGCGTTCGTCGAGGTCTCCGGACCCGAGGAGGAGCAGAAGATCGACACCGAGGTGCCGGTCGTCTGGCTGCACCGCGGGGACCGGCCGGTCGGCGAGGCCCTGCTGGAGGCCGTGCGCAGGCTGGAGTTCCCGGAGGGCCGGCCGCACGCCTTCGTGCACGGCGAGGCGGGCTTCGTGAAGGAGCTGCGCCGGCTGCTGCGGGTCGAGCGCCAGATCCCGCGCGAGGACCTGTCGATCTCCGGTTACTGGCGGCTCGGCCACAACGAGGACGGCTGGCAGGCCTCCAAGCGGGAGTGGAACGCCCGGATCGAGGCGGAGCAGGAGCACGGCCCGGCGGCGGCCGCCTGAGCGGACGGAAAGCAGCGGCGGCATCCGGGAAGGGTGCCGTCGCTTCCGTACGCCGGACGCCGCGGCCTTCGTACGCCGGACGGCGCCGGTTCCGTACGCCGGTCTCCCGTCCCCCGCTCCCGCGCAGTCCCGCCGGGTCAGTCGCCCCGTACCCGCGCGTGCAGGTGCATGTCGTGCCAGCCGTCCTGGTGGAGGTAGGCGCTGCGCTTGGTGCCCTCCAGGGCGAAGCCGGCCTTGCCGGCGACCCGGCAGGAAGCGGGGTTGGCGATCGCGTGCATGAGCTCCAGGCGGTGGAAGCCGGCCTCGTCGAAGGCCCAGCGGGTCAGGGCGGTCGCGGCACGCAGGGCGACGCCCCGGCCCCGCGCCCCCGCCACCGTCCAGTACGCGATCTCGGCGACGCCGTCGCTCAGCACGATCCGGCGCAGCGCCACCCGGCCCAGCAGCTCGTCCGTGCCCTCGTCCACGACGGCCCACTGCGCCTCGCGCTCCTCCGCCCACCCCTGTCGCCACTGCGCGATCCAGCCTGCGGCCTCGTCCGCGGAGTCGCAGGACCGGCCGTGCCAGTGGCGCAGCACCGGGTCCTCGAAGGCGGCGTGCACGGCGGGCGCGTCCTCGGCCCGCCACGGGCGCAGGAGCGTGCCGCCGGCGGCGGGGAGGGCGGGCTGCGGGATACGGGCGAGGACGCCGGGGGTCAGGACGGGGCTGGTGAGGAACGGCATGATCCCCATCCTGCCGAGTACGGGACCGGCGGACCGCCTCTTTGCGACGGCCGGCGGGGTGAGCGTGCCCCCGTACCCTTGACCCCGATGAGACGCCGAACCCCGCCGCCGCCCGCCCCGCTCCCCCAGCGCGAGGGCGTGGACCCCGTCCGCGTCCGGCTGCCCGTGGAGGGGGCGTGGGCCACCGTGCGGGAGCATCTGGTGGAGCGGCTGACGGGGGCCCCGGCCGGGGTGGTGGAGTCGATGTTCGCCGCCGGGCTGGTGGTCGGGGCCGACGGGCGGGCCGTGGCGCCGGACGCCCCGTACCGGCCGGGGATGTTCGTCTGGTTCCACCGAGAGCTGCCCGCCGAGGTGCCGGTGCCGTTCCCGGTGGAGGTGGTGTACCGGGACGAGCACATCGTGGTGGCCGACAAGCCGCACTTCCTGGCCACCACCCCGCGTGGCGCGCACGTCGCCCAGACCGCGCTGGCCCGGCTCCGGCGTGAGCTCGGCATCCCGACGCTGACGGCCGCGCACCGGCTGGACCGGCTCACCGCCGGGCTGGTGCTGTTCACCGTGCGGCCGCAGGAGCGGGGTGCGTACCAGTCGCTCTTCCGGGACCGGCGGGTGCGCAAGGAGTACGAGGCCGTGGCGCCGTACGATCCCGCGCTCGTGCTGCCCCGGACCGTGCGCAGCAGGATCGTGAAGGAGCGCGGGGTGCCGGCAGCGCGGGAGGTGCCGGGCGAGCCGAACGCGCAGACCCGGGTGGAGCTGATCGGGCAGCGGGCCGGGCTCGGCCGCTACCGGCTCGTGCCGGCCACCGGGCAGACCCACCAGCTCCGGGTGCACCTGACCGCGCTGGGCGTGCCCATCCTCGGCGACCCGCTGTACCCCGAGGTGACCGCCCCGGTACCGCCCGGCGACTTCCGCCGCCCCCTGCAACTGCTCGCGCGCGGCCTGGAGTTCACCGACCCGGTCACCGGTGCGGAACACGCGTTCACCAGCGCCCGCACCCTGGGCGCGTGGACGTCACCCGAGGCGTGGACGGCCGGGACGTAGGGCCGCTCGTCCGGATCACGCCGGGCCGGCACCCGCTCCCCCGGAGCAGGTGCCGCCGGCAGCGGCGCCGTGTCACTCTCCGCGCCACCAGTGCAGCAGTCGGCCCCACAGGCCCCGGGGGCGGGGCGGTTCCGGGGCCGCGGGGGCGGGGGCCGGGGGGAAGGCCGCGCGCACGGGTGCCGGGGCCGGCTCGGCAGCCGGGGCCGGATCGCCACGCAGGGTGCCGACCTGCCAGTCGGAGCGCTGCGGCGGGACCGGCATGGCTCGCGGCGGCATGTCGACGTCCTGCTGCGGCTTCGGTTCGAAGCGCACCGGCAGGGCCACCAGGTGCCGGGAGGCGATGGACGACCGCCAGCGCAGGTCCTCCTCGGCGCAGTCGAGCTGGATGTCGGACAGCCGGGTGAGCAGCGCGTCGACGCCGACGTCGGCGATGGCGCGGCCGATGTCCTGCCCGGGGCACTCGTGCGGGCCGCCGCCGAAGGCGAGGTGGGCGCGGTTGCCCTGCATGCTCGCGGACAGGTCGGGCCGCACCCGCGGGTCGATGTTGCCCGGTGCCGGCGCGAAGAGCAGCCCGTCGCCCTCGCGGATCTGCCGCCCGCCCAGCTCGGTGTCCTGCTTGGCGTAGTAGCCGAAGACCGTGCTGAACGGCGGCTCGTCCCACAGGGACTGCTCGATCGCCTCCGGCACGGTCATCTGGCCGCCGTTGAGCTGGGCCCGGAACCCCGGCTCGGTGAGGACCATGCGCAGCGCGTTGGCGAGGAGGTTCGCGGTGGCCTCGTAGGCGGCGAAGAGGACGACGCGCAGGTGTTCGCGGACCTCGTCGTCGCCGAGCCCGGCCGGGTGGGTGAGGAGGTGGCTGGTGAAGTCGTCCTCGGGCCGGACGCGCCGCCGGGTGGTGAGCCGGCTGAGCGCGTCCATGACGTAGGCGTGGCTCTGGATGGCGGTCTCGGTGCCCTTGAGGGCGTCACGCGCGGCCTGCACCATGCGGTCGTTGTACTCCTCGGGCATGCCGAGGATCTCGCACATCACGGCCATCGGCAGGTGCTCGGCGAACTGGGACACCAGCTCGGCCCGGCCCCGCTCGCAGAAGCCGTTGACCAGGATCTGGGTGTAGCGGCCGATGTGCCGGCGCATCCCGCGGTGGTCGATGGTCTCCATGGCCGCGGTGACCGCGCCGCGCAGCCGCTTGTGCTCCTCGCCCTCGGCGTGGGAGCAGACGGGCTGCCAGGCGATGTGCGGCATGAGCGGGTGGTCGGGCTTGACCATGCCTTCGCGCAGCGGGGTCCAGATCCGGCTGTCGCGGGTGAACTGCGAGGGGTTCCGCACCAGTTGCAGGTTCTCGGCGTGGCCGAGGACCACCCACATCGGTACGTCGTCGTGGAGCAGCACGGGTGCCACGGGGCCGTGCTCCTCCCGCAGGCGCTCGTAGAGGTCGCCGAGGTCCTCCGCGTCGGGGCCGTAGAGCCGGCGCGGCCCCCCGGGGCCGGGGCCGTGCGCGGGGCAGCCCGGTGGCGGACCGGAGAGGGTGTCGGGTGTCCCGGTCGGTGAGGGGGATTCAGGCGTCACAGTGGTCGCTCCGGGGCGGAAGGGTTCGGGGTCGGTGGGCTGCCGGTCAGGTGAGGGCGCCGGACATGGCGAGGGAGTGCAGGAAGCCCATCAGGGTCATCAGCACGTCCTTGCTGGAGGCCCGGCGGCGCACATCGCAGTCGATGATCGGGATGCCCGGGCTCAGGTCGAGGGCGGTGCGCAGCTCCTCGACCGGGTAACGGGGCGCGTCCGGGAAGGAGTTGACGGCGACGACGAAGGGCACGCCGCCCTCCTCCAGCCGGCCCATCACGTCGAAGCTGACCTCCAGGCGCCGGGTGTCGACCAGGACGACCGCGCCGAGCGCGCCTTCGAACAGGCCGTTCCACAGGAACCAGAAGCGCTCCTGGCCGGGGGTGCCGAAGAGGTAGAGGACCAGTTTCTCGGTGATGCTGATCCGGCCGAAGTCCATGGCCACGGTGGTGGCCGTCTTGGACTCGGAGCCGTAGTCGTCGTCGACGCCGATGCCGGCCTGGGTCATGGTCTCCTCGGTGGTCAGCGGTCTGATCTCGCTGACCGCACCGACCATGGTGGTCTTTCCGACGCCGAAGCCTCCCACGATCACGATCTTCACCGCGGCCTGCGCAGTGTGCGGCAGGTGGTCCTCGGTGCGCGGGCCGGGGAGGGTGTCAGAGCCGTTGAAGTCCATGCATCACCGCTTCGAGGAGTGAACGGTCGGGGAGCGCCTGCCGGACGATGGGGGCGCGCGCCTGCACCAGTTCGGCCGTGATCAGCTCGGTGAGCAGGACGGTCATCGTGCTGAACGGCAGTCGGAGGTAGGCGGACAGCTCCGCCACGGACAGGGGGGTCCCGCAGAGCCGGAGCACCGCCGCCTGCTCCGGGGTGGCGGAGACCGGGGGTCCGGAGCGCGCCACGATCAGGGTCACCAGGTCGAGTTCGGCGCGGGCGCCGTCGCCGGACCCGGTGACGGAGTACAGCCGCTCCGGGTTGTCGCCCGGCCCCTTGGCCTCCGCCGCGTCCTGCGGCGGACGCTGAGGGGGCTGCGGCAGCCGCGGGGCGGGCGGGGGCTGCGGCCGGCGCCGCGTGCGTCGTGGAGGTGTCATACGGTCTGCCCGTTCCGCCGGGGCGGACTGGTGAGATGGGCGCCGATCCGGACGACGAGGTCGCGCATCATGCCGCTCATCCGCCCCGGTTCGCAGGTCACGTCGGAGAGCACGGCGAGGAAGGCGTTGGGGCCGGCGTTCATGAGGTAGAAGTAGCCGCCGTCGATCTCGAAGACGACGGTCTTCATGTCGCCGGCGCCGGGCAGCTCCTGGATGATGGCGACGGCCAGGCTCTGCACGCCCGCGCAGGCGGCGGCGACCCGGTCGGCGGCGTCGGGGTCGCCGCCGTAGCGGGCGATGCGCAGGCCGTCGGCGGACAGGACCACGATCATCTCGATGCCCGGCACGCCGTCGTTCAGCTGCTTGAGCATCCAGTCCAGGTTGCCTTGCTGCTGGATCACTGGGGGTCCCCCTCGTCGTCGGCCTCGGTGGCGCCCTGGACGGGGTCGGCCGAATCTTTGAGCAGATGCAGGTACTTGGTGGGGTGGAGCGTGAAGTCGGTCAGTTCGTGGGTGGGGGTGTCCGGGGGCATGCCCTCGCGCAGACCGTCCCAGAAGGCCTCCATCCACATGCCCGGCGGCCGTTCCATGAGCTTCTTGCGCTCGGGGTCGATCTCGGGCTCGGGTTCCGGTTCCGCCTTCTTCTGCGACCAGATGGTCGGCCGGCCCTCGCGCTCGGCGCGTTCGATGGCGGCCTGTTCGGCGTACCGCTGGCTGAGCGGGGTCTTCACCCGGCTGCGGCGCTGCGGCAGACCGCCCGCGGTCCACTCGGTGACCTCGGGGACGTCGTCCTCCAGCGAGATCCCGGCGGGGATCTTGGGGCTGGTGGGACGGCGCTTCTTGGGCGGGCGCTTGGGGCCCTCGACGGCGTCCGCCGTGGGGATCTGGGCGGCGGCGGCACCGATGCCGTGCGCCGCGCCGACACCGGGTTCGGTGGTCGTCATGACGCGCGGCACCACGAGGATCGCGCGGACACCGCCGTACGCGGAGGCGCGCAGCGAGACGTCCATGTCGAACCGCTTGCAGAGGCGGCCGACGACGGCGAGGCCGAGGCGCGGGTTCTCGCCGAGATTGTGCGCGTCCTCGCCGTTCTTGGCGTCCTCGATCATCCGCTCGATGCGGGCGCGGGACTCCTCGCTGAGGCTGACGCCGCAGTCCTCGATCTCGATGACGATGCCTGCCTGCACCTCGACGGCGGTGACGTGCACCTTCGTCGACGGCGGCGAGTAGCGCGTGGCGTTGTCGAGGAGTTCGGCGGCGGCGTGGATGACCGGCTCGACCGCGGTGCCCTTGATGTTGATGTTGACGATCGAGGCGAGGTTGATGCGGCGGTACTCCAGGATGCGGGACATCGCGCCGCGCAGCACGCTGTAGAGGGAGACCGGCTTGGGCCACTGGCGGCCGGGCCGGCCACCGCCGAGGACGGAGATGGTGTCGGCGAGCCGGCCGATCAGCGAGGTGCCGTGGTCGATGCGCAGCAGGTCGTCGAAGACCTCGGGGTTGCGGCCGTGGTCCTCCTCCATCTCGCGGAGTTCGTACGCCTGCTGGTGGACGATGGCCTGGACGCGCCGGGCGACGCTCACGAAGGAGCGTTCGGTGGCGTCGCGCATCGAGATCTCCTGGTCGGCGCCGCGCAGCGCGATGCGCACCAGTTCCCGGTAGCCCTCGGGCAGGCCGCGCAGTTCGGGGTCCGCGTCGAACACGTCGCGTACGACGTCCCTGAGCACCTGGCCGCGGCGCAGCCGGTAGAAGCCGGCGGGCAGGACGTCGGTGGCGAAGCGCTCCATCAGGTCGTTGTGCGCGGCGATCCGCTGCTCCAGGTGCGCGGCGTGGCGGGCGTGTTCGGCCCGCGCCTCGCGGAGCAGACGGCCGCGCCGGGCGGCCTCCCCGGCCGTGCCGAGGACCAGCAGGACGGCCAGTGCTCCGCACGCGCCGACGGCGAGCCGGGCCGTGGGCGGTACCAGGGCGACGGCGGCCCCGGCCGCCGCGGCCATCACTATGGCCGGCGGCAACAGCACGCGCGCATAGGGACGTTCACGGCGACCGGGAGGCTTCTGAACACTCACCATGGATGCCTTCTGGGACGAGTCGGCTGGGTTCGGGGGTGCATGTGGGGGGAATACAGGGAACTACCGGGGCACATTCCACATGTGCGAACAGACGCACGATTCATCTCAACTCGGTGCGCCGCGGGCGAGCTTAGTCCGACCGGATCATCGCCGTGTCATATTCGGCAAGCACCTGAAATCGCCCCGCGAGGGGAGTACTCTCAACTCCTTTTGCACGCTGGGTTTTTGCGTGCACACAAGGAGTAACAGCGCACGGGTGTACGAGAGTTGCTCACCGTGCGGGGTGAAATGACGACGGGGGCCGCACCTCGACCGGTGCGACCCCCGTTCCCACGCCGTGACGGCAGGGTCAGCCCACGGACGAGTAGGCGACCACGCCCCGCAGCAACTGGTCGACGGCCTTGCGCGCGGCCTTGGCCACGGTCGAGCCCTCCGCGGGGGCCGCGGCGGAGATCTGCCCGAGCACGTCGATGACCTGCTTGCACCACCGCACGAAGTCCCCGGCCGGCATCTCCGCCTCCCGCAGCACCTCGTCCAGCCCCTTGCCGGACGCCCACATGTACGCCGCCCAGGCGAACCCGAGGTCCGGCTCCCGCTGCCCGACACCCTCGGTCTGGTTGATCCGGAACTCCTCCTCCAGCGCGTCGAGCCGGCCCCAGATCCTGACCATCTCAGCGAGCGCGGCCCTGGCCTTGCCGGAGGGCAGCTTCGGCGCCATCGCGTCGTCGCCGACCCGCGCCTCGTACACCAGGGCCGAGACACAGGCGGCCAGTTCGGCGGGGGCGAGTCCCTCCCAGACCCCCTCGCGCAGGCACTCGCTGGCCAGCAGGTCCAGTTCGCCGTAGAGCCGCGCGAGCCGCTTGCCGTGCTCGGTGACCTCGTCACCCCGCAGGTAGTCCAGCTCGGTCAGCAGGGCCACGATCCGGTCGAAGGTCCGCGCGATGGTGTTCGTACGGCCCTCGATGCGCCGCTCCAGCTGCGAGGTGTCGCGCAGCAGCCGATGGTAGCGCTCGGCCCAGCGCGCGTGGTCCTCGCGGTCGTTGCACCCGTGGCAGGGATGCGCCCGGATCGCCGTACGCAGCCGTGCGATCTCGCGGTCGTCGGCGGCCTGGGACCGCTTCTTGCGCGCCCGCTCCGGCGGGATGTGCCCGGCCTTGGTCCGCAGCGCGGAGGCGAGGTCCCGGCGGGACTGCGGCGAGCGCGGGTTGAAGGTCTTGGGGATGCGCATCCGGTCCAGCGGCTCGACCGGCACCGGGAAGTCCATCGACGCCAGCCGCTTGACCTGCCGTTCGGCGGTCAGCACCAGCGGACGCGGCCCGTCGTGGTGGTCGAAGCCGCGGTGGCCGTTGGACCGGCCCGCGGGCAGGCCCGGGTCCAGGACCAGGGCCAGGCCCGCGTACTTGCCGGTGGGCACGTGGATGACATCGCCCGGCTTCAGCTTCTCCAGGGCGACGGTGGCCTCCGCACGCCTCTCGTGCACGCCCTGCCGGGCCAGCTCGGTCTCCCGGTCCTTCAGCTCGCGGCGCAGCCGCGCGTACTCCTCGAAGTCGCCGAGGTGGCAGGTCATGGAGGCCTTGTAGCCCTCCAGACCCTCCTCGTTGCGCTGCACCTGCCGGGAGATCCCGACGACCGACTTGTCGGCCTGGAACTGGGCGAAGGAGGTCTCGAGCAGCTCGCGCGAGCGGTGCCGGCCGAACTGCTCGACCAGGTTGACCGCCATGTTGTACGACGGCTTGAAGCTGGAGCGCAGCGGGTACGTGCGCGTGCCCGCGAGCCCGGCGAGGTGCTCGGGGCTCATGCCGCGCTGCCACAGCACCACGGCGTGGCCCTCGACGTCGATGCCCCGGCGGCCGGCCCGGCCGGTCAGCTGGGTGTACTCGCCGGGGGTGATGTCGGCGTGCTGCTCGCCGTTCCACTTGACGAGCTTCTCCAGGACCACCGAGCGGGCGGGCATGTTGATGCCGAGCGCGAGGGTCTCGGTGGCGAACACGGCCTTGACCAGACCGCGTACGAACAGCTCCTCCACGACCTCCTTGAAGGTCGGCAGCATGCCCGCGTGGTGGGCGGCGATGCCGCGCTCCAGGCCCTCCAGCCATTCGTAGTAGCCGAGGACGTGCAGGTCCTCGGTCGGGATGGAGGCGGTGCGCTCCTCGACCAGGGCGCGGACCTGCTCCCGTGCCTCCTCGTCGTTGAGCCGCAGGCCCGCGTACAGGCACTGCTGGACGGCGGCCTCGCAGGCCGCGCGGCTGAAGATGAAGGTGATGGCCGGCAGCAGGCCCTCGGAGTCGAGCCGTTCGATGACCTCGGGACGGCCCGGCGTCCACACGCGCGAGCGCTGCCGGCGCTCGCGCTCCCGGTCGGCCTCCCGCATCGCCCGTCCGCGCCTGCGGTCCTGGTACGACGGCCGGGTGGCCTCCATGCGGGCGAGGCGGACCAGGTCGGGGTTGACGGCCTTCTTGTGGCCCTCCCCCTCCTCGAACAGGTCGTACATCCGGCGCCCGGCGAGCACGTGCTGGAACAGCGGCACCGGCCGGTGCTCGGAGACGATCACGTCGGTGTCACCGCGGACGGTGTCCAGCCAGTCACCGAACTCCTCCGCGTTGGACACGGTGGCGGAGAGCGAGACCAGGGTCACCGACTCGGGCAGGTGGATGATCACCTCTTCCCAGACGGCGCCGCGGAAGCGGTCGGAGAGGTAGTGCACCTCGTCCATGACCACGTAGCCGAGGCCGAGGAGGGTCTGCGAGCCCGCGTAGAGCATGTTCCGCAGCACCTCGGTGGTCATCACGACCACCGGGGCGTCCGAGTTCACGCTGTTGTCGCCGGTGAGCAGGCCCACCTTCCCGGTGCCGTAGCGGCGGCACAGATCGGCGTACTTCTGGTTCGACAGCGCCTTGATGGGCGTCGTGTAGAAGCACTTCTTGCCCTGCCGCAGGGCGAGGTGGACGGCGAACTCGCCCACGATCGTCTTGCCCGAGCCGGTGGGGGCGGCCACCAGGACGCCCTTGCCCGCTTCGAGGGCCTGGCAGGCCTCGATCTGGAAGGGGTCGAGGCCGAAGTCGTACATCTCGCGGAAGGAGGCGAGCGCGGTGGCCTGCTCGGCTGCCCGCCTGCGGGCTGCCGCGTACCGCTCGGCCGGTGAGAGGTCCTCTGTCATCGTGCTTTCGAGCGTACCGGGCCCCGCTGACAACAGGACGATCATTATCCGGATCACCCTCCGGACGACAGCCCGAAGGTAAGAGAACCGGAGGGTAAGAAGACCGGAAGAATCGCGGCGGACGGCCCGGTGGGACACGGATGCCCCCGTCCTCGGGGAGGCGGGGGCATCGCGTGGCGGTTCGGTGAGGGCTCAGGTCGCGTCGTCGTATCCGTTGACCCGGTCGGCGCTCGCCTGCTCGGGCACGGCCCGGGCGGCCGGGACGGGCTCGACGTCGCCGATGTCCTCGGGCGTGAGGTCGAGCTCGGAGGCCTCGTCGTCCGCGGGGCCCGCGGCCTCGCGCCGGCGTCGGCGCTTGTCGTTGAGCAGGGAGAAGCCGACCGCGCCGAAGTACAGCACCCAGATCGGCCCGGCGAGGGCCAGCATGGACAGCGGGTCGGTGCTCGGGGTGGCCACGGCCGCGAACACCGTGATGCCGAGGATCATGGCCCGCCACCAGCCGAGCATGCGCCGGCCGGTCAGCACCCCGGTGAGGTTGAGCATGACCAGCAGCAGCGGCAGCTCGAAGGAGAGGCCGAAGACGACCACCATGCGGGTGACCAGCTGGAGCAGGTCGTCGAGCGGCAGCAGGTTCTTGATGTCGCCGTTCGGCGTGAAGTCGATCAGCACCTTCGCGGTGGTCGGCAGCACCTTGTACGCGAAGAAGGCACCCGCGAAGAACAGCGGGGCGCCCGTGAAGACGAAGGCGTAGGCGTACTTCTTCTCGTGGCGGTGCAGGCCCGGCGCGACGAAGCCCCACAGCTGGTAGAGCCAGATCGGCGACGCGAGCACGACACCCGCCGTCAGCGAGACCTGGAGGGCCAGCGTGAACGGCGCGAGGAGACCGTTGATCGTGATCTCCGCGCACTGGGTCTTGCCGTTGGAGTGCGCCAGCTGTGCGAAGGTCTCCTGGCAGCCGACCGAGTCGAGGATCGGCTTCGTCAGGAAGTTGATGATGTCGTTGTAGTAGAAGGCCGCGACGATCGTCACGATGACGATGGCCAGCATCGCCTTCGCGAGCCGGTTGCGGAGCTCACGAAGGTGATCCGCGAGGGGCATCCGCCCCTCGGGATCCTTCTCCTTCTTGCGGGCAGGCTTGAGCAACCCACGTCCTCATCTCGTGCGGCAGGCCGGGGGTCTCCGGCCGTGCGTCAGCGCTGGGTGGTGTCCGTCGGCTCGTTGACCGGCCGCGAGCTGGTCACGTCACCGGGGGCCGCCTGGATGGTGCGCTGCGCCGGGGGCTGCTCGCCCGTGGTGGGCGGCTGGGCGGACGTGCTGCCGCCCTCTTCCTTCATCGCCTTGGCCTCGCTCTTGAGGATGCGCGCGGACTTGCCGAGCGAGCGGGCCATGTCCGGAAGCTTCTTCGCGCCGAACAGCAGGACGATGACGACGAGGATGAGAATGATCTCGGGAGCTCCGAGCCTTCCGAACATAAGTCTTTACCTTCTCACCGAGGCGGCTGGGTGGGGTGCTGTCCGACCAGTCGGACATGTGTCCGATGGTCATGCTGGCAGCGATCGTAACGCTCAGGGGTAAACGTGAGGCAATCCCCGTGCGTACTCCCGGTCCACGGTGCGGGCCTCGTTCTCCACACCATGACCAGCAGCGTACCTGTCCCACAGGGCAGCATGACAGGGCGAAGTGACACAAAGCGCTTGCATCGCCGGTCTCATGGGCACCGCCCGGCACCGCTCACAGCGCGTCCACGGCGCGGGCCGCGCGCGCGGACGCCCGCTCAAGATCCTCGGCGGCCCTGTTGATACGGCGTGCGGAGTCCGCGACCTGCTCCCCGAGGCGCCGCGCCTCCAGGAACACCCGCACGGCGAGCACCCCCAGGACGGCGATACCCAGGAACCCCATCGCTACCGCGAACATCGGCCAGAACATGACGCCGAGCCTAGACCGTCCGCCGGCGCGCGACGCGGGGGGCTACACCGTGGAGTGCAGCCGCAGGGTCCGCACCCCGCCGCCGGTGAGCAGCTCGACGATCCGCTCCCCGGCGGGCTTGCGGACCGCGGCGCCGCAGTCGGGGCAGGTGAAGGAGTAGAACGTCGTCTTGCTGCTGGCGCCGATGGCGAGGCGCAGCGCGCCGGCGGCGAGTTCGAAGCGGCCGCGGCAGTCCGGGCAGCCGGCCCTGAACATCACCGGGACCGCTCGTCTCATGCCGGCGAAGGCGGTCGCCACCGTCATCTCACCCGCACGCTCGCTCACAGGCCTCGCTCCTTCTTCCGGTCGTTCACCAGGGGCGTCGCTGGGACCGCCGCGGCGCGCCGTCGCGTGTCCGCGGCGCCGCGGCGGCTCGCCGCGCGGTTCCCCGCCCCCCTGCGGACGCGCCTCACCGCCGGGAACCCACGGACGGCTCGGCGTCGTACGCGGCCAACGCCTCCGCCGCCGCTTCGCGGGCGCTCTCCGCCAGCTGGGGCGGGGAGACGATCCGGCCGTCGCGGCCGAGGCGCAGGGCGAGCCGGCGCAGGGAGGCCGGCTCGGGGGTGCGCAGGGTGATACGCAGCCCGCCGTCGGGAAGCTCATCGGCGCTGTCGTGCGGGTAGTACTCGGCCACCCAGCGGCCACCGGGGCCGACCTCGACCACCACCTCGGGGTCCTCGGCGGCCGGCTGCACCAGCCCCTCGGAGAGGTCGCGCAGTTCTATCTCGGGCGGCGCCGAGGGCGCGTCGAGGATCTTGATCTCGGCGACCCGGTCGAGGCGGAAGGTGCGCCGCGCCTCGGAGCGGCGGCACCATGCCTCCACATAGGTGTGGCCGACGCTGACCAGGCGGATCGGGTCGATCTCGCGCTCGGTGACCTCGTCCCGGGCCGGGGAGTAGTAGCGGATCCACAGCCGGCGGCGCTCGGAGATCGCCCGGTCGACATCGGCGAAGACGCCGCCCTCGGACTCGAAGGTCACCGACAGCCGGGAGCTGGCACCGGCGGCCTCACCGGCCGCGGCCTCCACCTTGGCGGTGGCCCGCAGCAGGGCCTGGCGGTCGCCCTCCCGCAGGCCGGGCAGGGTCGACACCGCGCGGGCGGCGACCAGCAGCGCGGTGGCCTCGTCGGCGGCGAGCCGGAGCGGTTCGGCCGCGTCCTCGCCGAGTGCGGCCGGGTTGTGCCACCAGATGCGCTCGCCGTCGGTGTCGATGTCCAGCAGGTCGCCGCCGCGGAAGCTGGTGCCGCACATGGGCAGCAGATCGAGGTCGGCGACCAGCTCGTCCTCGGTGATGCCGAAGGCGCGCGCCACGTCGGCGATCCGGGCGCCGGGGCGCTCTCTGAGGTAGGTCACCAGGGAGAGCATCCGCCGCGTCTGGTCGATGGCGTTGACCGTCCTGGCCGGTTTGACTGCCACAGTCCCGCTCCTCCCTCAGCCCTTGGCCACGGCACGCAGCCGGTCCACCACGTCGGCCCGCAGCTCGGCCGGCTCCAGGACCACCACGTCCGGCCCGAACTCCACCAGCCAGGCGTCCAGGCCGTGCCCGTACGGAATCTCCAACTCGTCCCAGCCGTCGCCGAGTTCCCGGACGGCGGTGGCCTTCGCCCGAAGGGGGTAACCGGCGCCGGAGCGCAGCCGGATCAGGGCCGAGCGGTCGGCGATCTCACCGGCCCAGCCGGCGACGGTCTCGCGCACGGTGACGACGTCCGGCACGGGCGCGGTAAAGCCCGTGCCCCGGGAGCGGACCCTGCCGGTGATCCGGGAGAGCCGGAAGACGCGCTCGGCGCCCCGGTCGCGGTCGAAGCCGGCCAGGTACCAGTGACCGCGCCAGCACTCCAGCGCCCACGGTTCGACGTGCCGGGGCTCGGGGTGGGCGGCGGAGGCCTTGCGGTACTCGAAGACCACCGTGCGGCGGTCGCGGCAGGCCAGCATCAGCGGCTCGAAGGCGGCCTCGTGCACCGGGATGCGCGGCTCCAGGGCGCCGTGCGCCTCGTACGGGTCGACGTCCTCGGGGAGCCCGGCCGCGCGCAGCTTCTGCAGGGCGCCGCTGGCGGCCCCGGCCAGCCGGGCCTGCTGCCAGACCTTGGCGGCGAGGCCGAGGGCGGCGGCCTCCTCGGCGTCCAGGGTGATGGGGGGCAGGCGGTTGCTGTCGCGGCGGGCGAGGTAGCCGACCTCGCCTTCGAGGTTCTCAACGGTCTCGATGACCAGGCCCAGCTCCCGCAGGTCGTCCTTGTCCCGCTCGAACATGCGGTTGAAGGAGTCGTCACTGCCCGCTTCCAGGTAGGCCTCGATGGACTCGCGCAGCTCCCGCTTGCTGAGCGGCCGCCGCGTCCCGAGCAGACACAGCGCGAGGTTCATCAGCCGCTCGGCCTTGGCAATGGCCATCGACGCCCTTCGCCTTCCCTATGGTGCTTCCGACCGATGACCGTACCGCTCCGCGGGGCGGTGACAAAAGCCGAGGGCCCATGCCCGAGCAGGCATGGGCCCCAGGTGGTCGGTTCCGGTCGGATCCGGCCGGCCGGGCGTGGATCAGACGCCGAGCAGGTCGACCACGAAGATGAGGGTCTCGCCGGGCTTGATCGCCGGGGTCGGGCTCTGGTTGCCGTAGGCGAGGCGGGCGGGGATGGTCAGCTGGCGGCGGCCGCCGACCTTCATGCCCTGCACGCCCTGGTCCCAGCCCTTGATGACCCGGCCGGCACCCAGCGGGAAGCGGAACGGCGTGCCGCGGTTCCAGCTGGCGTCGAACTCCTCGCCGGTGCTGAAGGCGACGCCCACGTAGTGGACGGTGACGTTCTGGCCCGCCTGCGCGACCGGGCCGTCGCCCTCCCAGATGTCCTTGATCTCCAGGTCCGCCGGGGGCTCGCCGCCCGGGAAGTCGATCTCGGGCTTGTCGATGCTCACGTCAAAAGCTCCTGCTTGTGTACGACACGAAACGTGGACAGTCTGTCATCATCGCGGGCCTCCCGCCCGCCCCGGACGTCCCGGGCGCTACATCGCCGCGAGGATGTCCACGGTGAACACGAGGGTGGCGCCCTTCTTGATGACTCCGCCGCTCGGCGGGTTGTCGCCGTACCCCAGGTCCGGCGGGACGACGATCAGTACCCGGCTGCCGACCTTCTTGCCGGTCAGGCCCTGGGCGAGGCCCTTGACCGCCTGCTGCATCTGCTCCAGCGAGAACTGGCTGAGCCGGCCGGAGCCGTACGTCCGCTGGAAGGTCTTGCCGCCGTCCCAGACCAGGCCCTGGAACTGGCACAGGATCGTCTGGTCGGCCTTCAGCTGCGGACCGTCGCCCTCCAGGACGTACTCCGACACGAGCTTCTTCGGCGGGTCGGTCCGGGGGACGGTGACCTTGGGCACCTGGCCGTCGGTGTTGGTGGCCACCTTCGGCAGGGCCGTGTCGTGCTGCGGGACCGGCGTGCCCTTGACGGAGCTCTTGGAGTTGAAGGAGTCGATCAGGTCGATGACGAAGACCAGGGTGTCGGTGCCCTTGATGCCCGCCTGCGCGTTGCCCTCCTTGCCGTAGCCCCAGGTGGGCGGGACGGCGATCTGGACGCGGCTGCCGGTCTTCTTGCCCGCGAGGCCGTACCGCCAGCCGTCGATGATGCCGCCCTGGGCGAGCTGGATGACCAGGGGGCGCTTGCGGTCGTAGGAGTTGTCGAAGACCTTGGCCGTGCTCCAGATCTGGCCGAGGTAGTTCGCCTGGACGAAGTCGTTCTCCGCGATCGTGCGGCCACTGCCCGCGATCAGCGTCTTCACCGCGAGGTTCTTCGACGGGTCGCCCGGCCCCTTGGCGACGGTCGGCTTCTCGCCGAACTTCGTGCCCGCCGTGACCGCCGGCAGCGGCCCGTCCACGATCTTGGGCGGGGGCGCGGACGACGCCGAGGCCGAGGCCGACGGTGAGGCGCCGGTCTTGCCGGAGTCGGACTTGCCGTCACCGCATCCGGCGAGCGTGACCAGTCCTGCGGGAACGGCGGCGAGGAGGAGTGAGCGTCGGCGCACGGAAGAGCCTCGTAATCGGTCGGTCTGGCGGATGGCGTGCGCGCCACTCTACGACCAGGACAGGGCGCCGTACGGGAAACGTACGGCGCCCGTGTGGCGTTCCGGCCCTGTGCGCCGGAACGCCGGCCCGCCTAAGCATGACCTCCCGGTGACTACATTCCGGCGATGAGCTTCTCGACCCGGTCGTCCACCGAACGGAACGGGTCCTTGCACAACACGGTGCGCTGTGCCTGGTCGTTGAGCTTGAGGTGCACCCAGTCGACCGTGAAGTCCCTGCGCTGTTCCTGTGCCCGCCGGATGAAATCGCCGCGCAGCCGCGCGCGAGTGGTCTGCGGCGGAACCGACTTGCCCTCGAAGATCTTCAAGTCGTTGCAGATCCGGGCGGCTTGGCCCTTCCTCTCCAGCAGGTAGTACAGGCCACGACGGCGGTGGATGTCGTGGTAGGCGAGGTCTATCTGGGCGACCCGCGGGTGCGACATCGTCATGTTGTGCTTGGCCCGGTACCGCTCGATGAGCTTGTACTTCATGACCCAGTCGATCTCGGTCTCGATGCGGTCGAGTTCCTCGTTCTCGATCGCTTCGAGGGTGCGGCCCCACAGGTCCAGGACCTGCGCGACCGTGCCGGTGCGGATGCCCCGGCGGTCGCAGAAGTCCACGGCCTTGTCGAAGTACTCGCGCTGCACCTCCAGCGCCGAGGCCTCCCGGCCGCTGGCCAGGCGTACCTTGCGCCGTCCGGTGATGTCGTGGCTGACCTCGCGGATCGCCCGGATCGGGTTCTCCAGCGTGAGGTCGCGCATCACGGTGCCGGCCTCGATCATGCGCAGCACCAGGTCGGTGGCGCCGACCTTGAGCAGCATCGTCGTCTCGGACATGTTCGAGTCGCCGACGATGACGTGCAGCCGGCGGTAGCGCTCGGCGTCCGCGTGGGGTTCGTCGCGGGTGTTGATGATGGGCCGGGAGCGGGTCGTCGCCGAGGAGACGCCCTCCCAGATGTGCTCCGCCCGCTGGCTGACGCAGTAGACGGCGCCGCGCGGGGTCTGGAGCACCTTGCCGGCGCCGCACAGCAGCTGCCGGGTGACGAGGAAGGGGATGAGGATGTCCGCGAGCCGGGAGAACTCCCCGTGCCGGGCCACCAGGTAGTTCTCGTGGCAGCCGTAGGAGTTGCCCGCCGAGTCGGTGTTGTTCTTGAAGAGGTAGACGTCGCCCGCGATTCCCTCCTCGTGCAGGCGTCGTTCCGCGTCCACCAGGAGTCCTTCGAGAATGCGCTCGCCGGCCTTGTCGTGGGTGACCAGTTCGGTCACGTTGTCACATTCGGGGGTCGCGTATTCCGGATGTGAGCCCACGTCGAGATAGAGCCGGGCGCCGTTTCGCAGAAAGACATTGCTGCTGCGGCCCCATGACACGACACGGCGGAAGAGGTACCGCGCCACCTCGTCAGGAGACAGGCGGCGCTGTCCCCTGAACGTGCACGTGACGCCGTACTCGTTCTCCAGCCCGAAAATGCGGCGGTCCATGAGGGAACATTACGCCCGATCCCCCGAGCTGAAACGGGGTTCGGCAGCACGATTTGGATCATTTTCCGATGAAGCCGCAACGATCCCGCCCCGCGCGGGAGCTGCGAGGACCCTTCCGGTGGCGAGCAGGACCAGCAGGGACACGGCCCCGGCGGCACCCGGCAGCGCGAAGCCCCACAGGGTGCCACCGGCCTGGACCACCGGCCCTGCCAGGCCCGTTCCGACCGAGGCGCCCACGGTGAACGTGGTGACGAGCCAGGAGAACGCCTCGGTGACGGTGCCGCTCGGGGCGTGCCGGTCGACGATGATGAACGCGCAGGCGATGCAGGGCGCGAGGAACACACCGGCGACCACGCTGAGCAACACCATGGCCACAGGTCCGGGCATCAGCATCAGCGGCAGGTAACACACCGCCAGGAGGGCCACCAACACCCTGAGTCGCCGTTCGGGTGCGCCGCCCCACGCGCGGGCGCCGTAGACGGTACCGCCCGCCAGGGCCCCGAGGCCCACCCCGGCCATCAGCCAGCCGTACACCGCGTCACCGCCGTGACCGTCCGCGTACGACACCGAGGCGACGGTGATCGAGCCCAGCGCGATGCCGACGAACAGGAAGGCGGCGAGCAGCACGAGCAGGCCGGGCGAGCGCAGGGCGCCCAGCCAGTGGGCGTCGCGCGGGGCCGAGCGCCACGCGCGCGAAGGCGGCGAGACCACCACGGAGAGCGCGCCGAGCACGCCCACCAGGTTCAGCGCCAGCAGGGCGGCGCGCTCGTCCCAGAGGGTCACGCACAGGGTCACCAGCAGCGGTCCGGCGGTGAACATGACCTCCTGTGCGATGGCGTCCATGGCGTACGCGGTGTGCACCTGCTCCTCACGGCCCAGCACGGACGGCCACAGGGCCCGCAGACCGCCCTCCAGGGGTGGGGTGAACAGGCCGGCCGCCGCGACGGCCGCGTAGGCGAGCGGCAGCGGGGAGGTGCCCGAGAAGGCGAAGAGGGTCATGGCCAGGGCGGCGAGGACGGCCGCGGGCAGCTGGACGCGCGGCTGGCCGTACAGGTCCACGAGGCGGCCCAGCACGGGCTGGCCGACGGCGTTGGCGACGCCGTACACGGCGGCCAGGGCGCCGGCGAGGCTGTAGGTGCCGCCCTCGGCGCGGACGAAGAGCACCAGGGCGATGGCGGCGGTGGCGTTGGGCAGCCGGCCCACCAGGGTGCCGGTGAGCAGCCGCAGGGCGTGCCTCGCCCTCAGGATGTCCAGGTATCCCGTGGCCATGTGCTGCCCTCCGCGGCTCGCCGGGACGCCGTGAGGGCCCGGAAGTGTTACGTATAACGTCTCTCGTTCATACGTACCATGTGCGCATTCGCACGTCCAGACGACCGGGAGTCATGTGGTGGCCCGCAGCAGCACGCGCCCGACCAGCCGGGACGTCGCCCGGGCGGCCGGCGTCTCCCAGGCCGCCGTCTCCCTCGTACTGGGCGACAAGTGGCGCGGCCGGGTCTCCGAGACCACCGCCGAGCGCGTCCGCGAGGCCGCGCGCGAGCTGGGCTACCGCCCCAACCTCGCCGCCCGCAACCTCCGCCTGGGCCGCACCCGTACCGTCCTGCTCGTGGTGCCCGCCCTGACGACGGAGTTCTTCGCCGGCGTCTACACCGGCGCCGCGCGCGTGGCGGCCGAACACGGCTTCGGCGTGGTGCTCTACCCCTCCCCCGAGGGCATCGGCCCGGCCCGCGACCCCTTCGCCTCCGCGCAGGCCGCCCTGGACGGCGTCATCGCCTCCTCGATGGCCGCCGACGCCCTCACCGCGATCCGGGGCGACCAGCTTCCCCTGGTCATGCTCGACAGCGACCCGGAGGGCAGCCGGGGCGCCGCGACCGTGAACCTGGACATCGCCGACGGCGTCCGGCAGGTCGCCGCGCACCTGCTGGCCCTCGGCCACCGACGGGTGCTGCACCTCGCCGCCGACGTGCCCTCCTGGACCTTCGAGGTCCGCGCGAGGGAGCTGGCCGCGCGCCTGGCCGCCGTGCCCGGCACCGAGGTCCGCACGGTCCGGGCCCCGATCTCCATCGAGGGCGCGCTCGCCGCCACCGAGGCCTCGCTCACCGCGCCGGGCCCCCGGCCGACGGCGGTGGTCTGCGACGACGACAAGCTCGCCGCCGGCGCCTACAAGGCGCTGCGCCGGCTGGGGCTGCGCGTCCCGGACGACATGTCCGTCACCGGTCTGGACGACCTGGCCCTGGCCACCGCGCTCGACCCCGAGCTGACGACGGTGCGGCTGGACGCCGAGCTGTTCGGGGAGCGGGGCATGCGGGCCCTGCTGGCGGTCCTGGAGGGCCGGGAGCCGGACGGCGGGGACATCCCCGTCGAACTGGTCGTCCGGGGCTCCACGGCGCCGCCACGCGCGCCGGCGTGAAAAGCAGAGGGCCCCGGCCGGATCTCTCCGGCCGGGGCACCCGGAAGGACGTGCGGGGGACGGCTACTCCTCGTCGGAGTCGTCGGAGCCCTCGGCGCTCTCCGCCTCCGTGCTCGCGCCGTCCGCCGCCAGCAGGCGGGCGAGCTGGCGGCCGACGATCCGCTTGAACTTGCGCTTCTGCGGGCGCGTGCGGTCCAGTACGGCGACCTCCAGGCGCTCGGCGGGGATCTCCCGCTCGCTGCCGTTGGTGTCCCGCGACAGGGCCTGCACGGCCAGCTTGAGGGCCTCGGCGAGGCTCATGCCGTCGCGGTGGCGCTGGTCCAGGAAACTGCTGATCTGCTCGGCGTTGCCGCCCACCGCGACCGAGCCGTGCTCGTCCACGATGGAGCCGTCGTGCGGCAGCCGGTAGATCTGGTCGCCCTCCGGGGTCTCCCCCACCTCGGCCACCACCAGCTCCACCTCGTACGGCTTCTCGGCCGCGGAGGAGAAGATCGTGCCCAGCGTCTGGGCGTAGACGTTGGCCAGGCCGCGGGCGGTGACGTCGTCGCGGTCATAGGTGTAGCCGCGCAGGTCGGCGTAGCGGACGCCGCCGATGCGCAGGTTCTCGTACTCGTTGTACTTGCCGGCCGCCGCGAAGCCGATCCGGTCGTAGATCTCGCTGAACTTGTGCAGCGCGCGGGACGGGTTCTCGCCGACGAAGACGATGCCGTCGGCGTACTGCAGCACGACCAGGCTGCGGCCACGGGCGATGCCCTTGCGGGCGTACTCCGCCCGGTCGGCCATGGCCTGCTGGGGTGAGACATAGAACGGCGTCGACACCGGTTATCCGTCCCTTTCTGTCATGGTCACTGGATCACCTTGATAAGAACCGGGCCCGCGCTCAGAGCAGGGCGGCCTTGGGGCCGTCGGGCTCCTCCAGGCGCTTCTGGAGCACCGCGCGGGCGAGCTCCGACGACTCGTCCCCGGTCAGCCGGCGGAAGCCGTCCTCGGTGATCACGGTGATGATCGGATAGATCCGGCGGGCGACATCGGGACCGCCGGTCGCCGAGTCGTCGTCAGCCGCGTCGTAGAGGGCCTGCACCACCAGGGTGGTGGCCTGCTCCTCGGTCAGGTCGTCACGGAACAGCTTCTTCATCGCACCGCGCGCGAAGATCGAGCCGGAGCCCGTCGCCGCGAAGTTGTGCTCCTCGGAACGGCCGCCCGTGACGTCGTAGGAGAAGATGCGCCCCCGCTCGCGGTCCAGGTCGTACCCCGCGAAGAGGGGGACCACCGCCAGGCCCTGCATGGCCATGCCGAGGTTGGAGCGGATCATGGTCGACAGCCGGTTCGCCTTGCCCTCCAGGGACAGCTGGGCGCCCTCGACCTTCTCGAAGTGCTCCAGCTCCAGCTGGAAGAGCTTGACCATCTCGACGGCCAGGCCGGCGGTGCCCGCGATGCCGACGGCCGAGTACTCGTCGGCCGGGAACACCTTCTCGATGTCCCGCTGCGCGATCACGTTGCCCATCGTGGCCCGGCGGTCCCCGGCGAGCACCACCCCGCCGGGGAACGTCACGGCCACGATGGTCGTGCCGTGCGGCGCCTCGATCACGCCCTTGGCGGGCGGCAGCTGCCGGTTGCCGGGCAGCAGCTCGGGCTGGTGCTCGGCGAGGAAGTCCATGAACGAAGAGGATCCTGGCGTCAGGAAGGCAGCTGGTAGACGCCCGGTGCTACGAGTGTTGGCTTCCACGCGTTTCCTTCCACATATGCAGCAGCCCGCCTTATGACCTCGGGCTGATCCTTGAACTGCCCCAGTGCAGCGTTGCAGCTGAAGCACAGTACGCCACGGACCCTACCCGTCTCATGGCAGTGATCCACATGCTCGGCGGGGGCCGCGAGGCAGATGCAACAGATGCCACGCTGTGCCGCGATCATGGCGCCCAGCTCAGACGGCGTGAGACCGTACTTCCGCTTGAAATAGCTGATGCGATTCCGCTCCGCCCGGCACGCACGGCAGTAACTGGACCAGCCGTCCGAGGACGACTTGTTGGGCTCCCACTCGGAGTGGGGCTTGATCGCTTCGCACTGCGGACACCGCTTGTGCCCGGGCGGGACCGGCACCCTCTGCCGAACCACCCTCCCCTTGGCCTGCTGGCGCTGACGGTAGTACTCGGCAGAGCACTCACGGCAGTACGCCTGAAGGCCGTCGGGCATCGACCTGTTTCCAGCGAAAGCTGCCCGCGGCAGGTTGCGCCTGCACCGCGAGCAGCGCCGCCATGTCGTCTCTTCCACGACCCGAACCCCCACCCTTCGCCTTCGATTCGAAGGCAGAGGGCCTTACTGGCCACCCTTCTGAACGAATGACCTCACGAAATCCTCGGCGTTCTCTTCGAGCACGTCGTCGATCTCGTCCAGGACGGAGTCCACGTCGTCCGACAGCTTCTCGTGCCGCTCCTTGAGGTCCTCCGAGGCCTGCGCGTCCTGCGCCTGCTCCTCGACCTCCTCGGTCGAGCGCGTCGCCTTCTGCTGACCGCCGCCGGTGTCCTTGGTTGCCATAACCCTCACCCCGCTCAGTTCGCCTGCCGATCGGTGATGATCAGACCCTACAAGCCGGGTCCGACATCGGCCCCGCAGTTTCTTCAACGTACGGGGGCCATCCCGATGATTCCCGGGCGGTGGGGTTTCCACCCCGGCCGCCCGGACGCACCGGGTACCCCTCTGGCTCCGCTCACCCGCCGGACAGGACCCTGACCAGGTCTTCCGCGGTACGGCAGCGGTCCAGGAGCTCCTTGACGTGATTTCGCGTTCCGCGTAGCGGTTCCAGGGTTGGAACGCGCTGGAGCGAGTCGCGGCCGGGGAGGTCGAAGATGACCGAGTCCCAGGAGGCGGCCGCGACGTCGTCCGCGTACTGCTCCAGGCAGCGCCCGCGGAAGTAGGCGCGTGTGTCCTCCGGGGGCTTCCTGCGGGCCCTGTCGACCTCGGCCTCGTCCAGCAGCCGCTTCATGCGCCCGCGGGCCGCCAGGCGGTTGTAGAGGCCCTTCTCGGCCCGCACGTCGGCGTACTGGAGGTCGACCAGGTGCAGCCGGGCCGCGTCCCAGTCCAGGTCGTCGCGGCGGCGGTAGCCCTCCATCAGCTCCCGCTTGGCGACCCAGTCCAGCTCGCCGGCCAGGCTCATCGGGTCGTTCTCCAGCCGGGTGAGGGTGTCCTCCCAGCGGCTGAGGACGTCCTTGGTCTGGTCGTCGGCGTCGGCGCCGAAGCGCTCCTCGACGTACTTGCGGGCCAGCTCGAAGTACTCCATCTGCAACTGGACCGCGGTGAGCGTGCGCCCGCTGCGCAGGGTGACCAGGCGCTTGAGCGACGGGTCGTGCGAGACCTGGTGGAGGGTGCGCACGGGCTGGTCGACGGCGAGGTCCACGGCGATGAAGCCGTCCTCGATCATGGACAGGACCAGGGCGGTCGTGCCCAGCTTCAGGTACGTCGAGATCTCGGAGAGGTTCGCGTCGCCGATGATCACGTGCAGCCGGCGGTACTTCTCGGCGTCCGCGTGCGGCTCGTCGCGGGTGTTGATGATCGGCCGCTTGAGCGTCGTCTCCAGGCCGACCTCGACCTCGAAGTAGTCCGCGCGCTGGCTGATCTGGAAGCCGTGCTCGTGCCCGTCCTGGCCGATGCCGACGCGGCCGGCCCCGGCGAAGACCTGGCGGGAGACGAAGAAGGGCGTGAGGTGGCGCACGATGTCCGAGAAGGGGGTCTCCCGCTTCATCAGGTAGTTCTCATGCGTGCCGTAGGAGGCGCCCTTGTTGTCCGTGTTGTTCTTGTAGAGGTGGATCGGCTGGGCGCCGGGCAGCTGCGCGGCCCGCTCGGCGGCCTCGGCCATGATCCGCTCGCCGGCCTTGTCCCAGAGGACGGCGTCGCGGGGGTTGGTGACCTCGGGCGCGCTGTACTCGGGGTGGGCGTGGTCGACGTAGAGGCGCGCACCGTTGGTGAGGATGACATTGGCCAGGCCGATGTCCTCGTCGGTGAGCTGGCTGGAGTCGGCGGCCTCCCGGGCGAGGTCGAAGCCTCGCGCGTCGCGCAGCGGGTTCTCCTCCTCGAAGTCCCAGCGGGCCCGGCGGGCCCGGTGCATCGCCGCCGCGTAGGCGTTGACGATCTGGGACGAGGTGAGCATGGCATTGGCGTTCGGGTGGCCGGGGACGGAGATGCCGTACTCCGTCTCGATGCCCATTACTCGCCGTACGGTCATGCGGCCCTCCTTGCCCGGCGGCACCCTCGGTCGTGGGCGCCGCTCAAGTACCGCCGGCGCTCCGGTGCGTGTGCGGTGCCCGTCCCCGCACGGCGCGACTCGGCGGCAGGAACGAGCCTAGAACGCCTTTGCGCTGGTGGGGAGATCATTTGCGTCATTGGCTGCTCCGGTCGTGGCCCGAAAAACAGTCGGCTGCGGGTACCCGCCGAGGGCACCCGCAGCCGCCCTGCCGTTACAGGTACTGACCGGTATTCGCCACCGTGTCGATGGAGCGTCCGGTGTCCGCGCCCTGCTTTCCGGTGATGAGCGTACGGATGTACACGATCCGCTCGCCCTTCTTTCCGGAGATCCGGGCCCAGTCGTCCGGGTTGGTGGTGTTGGGCAGGTCCTCGTTCTCCTTGAACTCGTCCACGCAGGCCTGGAGCAGGTGGGAGACGCGGAGACCCTTCTGGTTCTTCTCCAGGAAGTCCTTGATCGCCATCTTCTTGGCCCGGCCCACGATGTTCTCGATCATGGCGCCGGAATTGAAGTCCTTGAAGTAAAGGACTTCCTTGTCGCCGTTGGCGTAGGTGACCTCCAGGAAGCGGTTCTCCTCGGATTCGGCGTACATGTGCTCGACCGCGGTCTGGATCATGCCCTGGACCGTGGAGCCCTTGTCGCCGCCGTGCTCCGTGAGGTCGTCCGCGTGCAGCGGCAGACGCTCGGTGAGGTACTTGCCGAAGATGTCCTTCGCCGCCTCCGCGTCCGGACGCTCGATCTTGATCTTCACGTCGAGCCGGCCGGGGCGCAGGATGGCGGGGTCGATCATGTCCTCGCGGTTGGAGGCGCCGATCACGACCACGTTCTGCAGGCCCTCCACGCCGTCGATCTCGGCGAGCAGCTGCGGGACGATGGTGTTCTCCACGTCCGAGCTGACACCGGAGCCGCGGGTGCGGAAGAGGGACTCCATCTCGTCGAAGAAGACGATCACGGGGGTGCCCTCGCTGGCCTTCTCACGTGCACGCTGGAAGACGAGGCGGATCTGCCGCTCGGTCTCGCCGACGTACTTGTTGAGCAGCTCGGGGCCCTTGATGTTCAGGAAGAAGCTCTTGCCCGCCGCCTGGCCGGTGACCTCGGCGACCTTCTTGGCCAGCGAGTTCGCCACGGCCTTGGCGATCAGCGTCTTGCCGCAGCCGGGCGGGCCGTAGAGCAGGACGCCCTTGGGCGGGCGCAGCTCGTGCTCCTTGAACAGGTCCGGGTAGAGGTACGGCAGCTCGACCGCGTCGCGGATGGCCTCGATCTGGTTGCCGAGACCGCCGATCTGCTCGTAACCGATGTCGGGGACCTCTTCGAGGACCAGTTCCTCGACCTCGCTCTTGGGCACGACCTCGTAGACGTAGCCCGAGCGCGGTTCGAGCAGGAGCGCGTCGCCGGCGCGGATGGTGACGTCCAGCAGCGGCTCGGCGAGCCGTACCACCCGCTCCTCGTCGGTGTGCCCCAGTACCAGGGCACGCTCGCCGTCCTCCAGGATCTCCTTGAGGGTGACGATGTCGCCGACGCGCTCGAACTCCATGGCCTCGACCACGTTGAGCGCTTCGTTGAGCATGACTTCCTGGCCGCGCCGCAGCTCGTCGACCTCGACGCTGGGGCTGACGTTCACCCGGAGCTTGCGGCCGCCGGTGAAGATGTCGGCGGTGCCGTCCTCGTTGGCCTGCAGGAAGACACCGAAGCCGGCCGGCGGCTGCGCGAGCCGGTCGACCTCCTCCTTGAGGGCCACGATCTGATCGCGGGCCTCGCGGAGGGTGTTGGCCAGTCGTTCGTTCTGGGCGGACACGCCGGCCAGGTTGGTCTGCAGCTCGACGATCCGCTCTTCGAGAATCCTCGTGTGGCGCGGAGAGTCGGCGAGCTTGCGGCGCAGGACGGCGATCTCCTGCTCAAGGTAGGCAATCTGCCCGGCCGGGTCGTCGGACCCGCGTCCCGGGCGGATGCCGCGGTTCATGTCGTCGTCGTGGGCTGCCACGGTCCTCACCTCCTCCAAGGGGAGCTGGACGCTTCCAGACCCTACCTGGGTGGGTGTCGATTGAAACCCCTAGATCACAAAGACTGTCAAGGTGTGTCGTCGGTCACCCGGTGCACACTCCCTCGCACGGAGGGGATACCCACTCAACGTGAAGGGAAAGCAGCTTGTTCCATGCATGGCGTGGTCGAATCCCTTCATTGCTGACCGGAGTTGTCCGCACCCTACCGATCGGCCCGTATACGGGCAGCACACAGAGCGCTCGTACGATCATCACGCAGAGCGACGGTGTCGGCGGATGGTGTGACCGCCGCGGCGGCCTGAAGTGATCGACCCGGCCGCCGGGGAACCCCTTTCCCGGTCCGGCGCTGGTACCCGAGCGGGCCGGGCCGGAAACCCCGGGCCGCTCCCACACGGCAACAAACCGGGCGGAGGTAGGGTCGGGGGTGTTCAACAGCCGCTGGAGCGGACCCGGCTGGCCCTCGGGTGCCCGGACCGCCCGGCGAACCGACGGCAGGAGAGATGACCGTGCAGCAGGAGGCCCCGGGCGGCGAGGCGCTGGAGGTCTGGATCGACCAGGACCTGTGTACCGGCGACGGGATCTGCGCCCAGTACGCCCCCGAGGTGTTCGAGCTGGACATCGACGGGCTGGCCTATGTGAAGGGCGCCGACGACGAGCTGCTCCAGGCCCCCGGGGCGACCACGCCGGTGCCGCTGCCGCTGCTGGCCGACGTGGTGGACTCCGCGAAGGAGTGTCCCGGCGACTGCATCCACGTGCGGCGGGTTCTGGACAAGGTCGAGGTGTACGGGCCCGACGCGGAGTGAGCCCGGTTCAGACGCTCTGGGTCCCGGCCGGGGTGGTGCGCAGGAAGGCGCTGCCGTTCCACCGCCACGAGGCCGGGGTCTTCACGTCCGGGCAGCAACTGGGCACGGAGTCCGAGGAGTAGCCGAGGAGCGTGGCGGAGACCGCACGCGCGCGGAGCGCGAAGTCGGTGACCGTGAGCCGTTCCTTCGGCTCGACGAGGGTGGCGACCACGCGCGGCTCGCCGCCGTTCGCGGAGCGGGTGAGGACGTAGACGCCGTCGGGCGGGGTGCCCATGGGCGCGTCGCAGTGCACGACCGCGACGGTCTCCGGCCTGCCGTCGCCGTCCAGGTCCCCGGTGGCCTTCTTGACGACCACCGCCTTCACGGGGCCGCAGTCCAGCGGGAACCGCACACCGGCCGTGTCCGGCGGGGCGACGGCCGCCGCGGCGGACCTGCCCCCGGGGGCGGGGGCGGACTGGGCTGCCGTGGCCGAGCCGGGCTGGACGACCGAGGAGAGGGCCACGACACCCGCGACGGCCGTGGCGGTGGCGACCCAGTGGATGGGCCGGGTCTGGGTGTGCGCGAGCTCCGGAACGGCGGATTGCTGCACGAGGAGCGTCTCCTGTGAGGGCTGTGCCGGTGGGATGGGCTGCATGGTGCCACACGTCACAGTGCGCGGGAACGGCGGGGTCGGGGATTGCCGGCCGGATCGTGTGCACACCCTCGCGCGCGTGGGAGGCGTCGATGCCGGTGCCGTGCCAACGGAGGGGCGCCGTGACCGAGTTCCCGGATGCGGCCGGGAACTCGGGCACGGCGCCCTCGCGTTGTACCGCTGTGCGGCCGGTCAGCGGGCGGTGCCGCCGTCGGCGTTCGGTCCGGCGTAGTCCTCGCCGTAGGCGCCCTTCGCGGGGCGGCGGCGGCGCATGGGCGGCTCCACGCCGTCCGCGAGGCGGCGGGCGGTGAGCAGGAAGCCGGTGTGGCCGATCATCCGGTGGTCCGGGCGGACGGCCAGGCCCTCGATGTGCCAGTTGCGGATCATGGTCTCCCAGGCGGTCGGCTCGTTGAAGCAGCCGATCTCCCGGATGGACTCCACGGTCCGGGCGAGCTGGGTGGTGGTGGCCACGTAGCAGCACAGGATGCCGCCCGGGACGAGCGCCTTGGAGACGGCCTCCAGGCACTCCCAGGGGGCGAGCATGTCGAGGATGACGCGGTCGACGTCGGTGTCGGACAGGTTGTCCTGGAGGTCGCCGACGGTGAGCTGCCAGGCGGGGTGCGGGCCGCCGAAGTAGCGCTCCACGTTCTGCCGGGCGATGTCGGCGAAGTCCTCGCGGCGCTCGTAGGAGTGCAGCATGCCCTGGTCGCCGATGGCCCGCAGCAGGAAGCTGCTGAGCGAGCCGGAGCCGACGCCGGCCTCCACGACGCGGGCGCCGGGGAAGATGTCGGCGAAGGCGAGGATCTGCCCCGCGTCCTTCGGGTAGACGACGGCTGCCCCGCGGGGCATGGACAGGACGTAGTCGGGGAGCAGGGGGCGCAGCGCGAGGTAGGCGACGTTGCCGGTGGTCCGGACAACGCTGCCCTCGGGAGCGCCGATCAGTTCGTCGTGCGGGAAGGAGCCCTTGTGGGTGTGGAAGTTCTTCCCGGCTTCGAGCGTGAACGTGTAGTGGCGACCCTTGGGGTCGGTCAGCTGTACCTGGTCCCCGACCTTGAAGGGCCCGCGCCTGCGGGCGGCACCGGTCGGTTCGGACATGTGCTCAGCCTACCGGTTCCCCGCCGGGGGCTTGACCGGCGGAGGGGTGGGCGGCGCGCGTGGGCGGGGGCGGCGGCGGTGTCAGGCCGGCCGTGCCATGGCCCGCACGAAGGCCCGCTCCACGTCGGCGGCGGACAGGACGCCGTAGATCTCGCCGGTCTCCTCGACCACCAGGTACTCGGTGGCCGGGGTGGCGCGCAGCACGTCCAGCAGTTCCTCGCCGGCCAGCTCGGCGGAGACCCGCATGCCGTCGGTCAGCTCCTGGGCGAGACCGCTGACGGAGACCCAGGGGCGGCGGTGCTCGGGCACGCCGACGATGGCGGCCTCGCGGACCAGCGAGAGCGGGTTGCCGTCGGCGTCGACCACGACCAGGGCGCGGGCCCCTGCCGCGTTGGCGCGGCGCAGCGCCTCGGAGAGGGGGGTGTCGTTCTCCACCGGCACGGCCCGCCGGGTGAGGGTGCGGGCGCGCAGCTCGGGGAGGTGCTCGCGCAGCCGGGCCATGCGCAGGCTGTTGCCGGCGCCGGTCCAGATGATCGCGGCGAGGATGGCGGCGAGCAGGGCGTCGGTGACGGTGTCCATGCCGCCCACGTCCTCGCCGCCGCCGCCGAAGGCGCCGGACTGGTTGAGCAGGGGCAGGCCGATCAGGACGGAGACGGCGAGGGCGCGGCCGACCCAGGCCGCGGCGACCGTGCCGGTCATCGGCTTGCCGCTGATCTTCCAGACGACGGCGCGGAGCATGCGGCCGCCGTCGAGCGGGAGGCCGGGGAGGAGGTTGAAGATCGCCACGATCAGGTTGGAGATCATGAGCCCGGCCAGCAGGACGCCGGGCACGGTGCCGGGCTCCACGGGCTTCATGGCGAGGTAGAACAGTCCGGCCAGGGCGAGGGAGAGCAGCGGGCCGACGAAGGCCAGCACGAACTCCCGGCCCGGGGTCTCGGCCTCCTTCTCGATCTCCGAGACGCCGCCGAAGAACTGGAGCTGGATGCGGCGGACGGGGAGCCTGAAGCGGATCGCGGCGACCGTGTGGGCCAGCTCGTGGACCAGGACGGAGGCGTAGAAGGCGACGGCGAAGAAGAGGGAGACCAGGTAGCGGGCGGCGCCCAGCTCGGGCAGCACCCGGTCGAGCTGCCCGCCGAAGACCCAGGTGATCAGCGCGGCGACGAGGAACCAGCTCGGCGCGACGTAGACGGGCACGCCGAAGGGGCGCCCCATGAGAATGCCGCCACCGGGCTCCTTCGGCCGCGGCTCGGGCGGCTCACCCTTGGCGATACCGGAGTGGGCGAGGGAACGGTGCTCGGGGGCGGCGGCGTGATGCGTGGGGACGTGGGCGGGGCCCTGCCGGGGGGTCTCGGCCGGGGTCCGGTGGTCCGAGGCGCGGTGGTCCGGCCCGGCCGGGGCGGGGCTCTGTCGGGGAGTTCCGGCCGGGGCCCGGTGATCCCGCTCGGCCGGGGCGGCGGCGGACCGGTCGGAGTCGCCCTGAGCCCGGTGGTCCGAGGCGCGGCGGTCCGGCTCGGCCGGGGCAGCGTCCTCTCCGGGAGTCTCGTCCGAGGACCGGTGGTCCCGCCCGGCCGGGGTGGCGGCGGGTCGGGGAGTCTCGTCCGAAGCGCGGTGGTCCGGCTCGGCCGGGGTGGCGCCCTGTCGCGAAGTCTCGTCCGAGGACCGGTAATCCCGCCCGGCCGGGGCGGCGGCGGGCCGGGGAGTCTCGGCCGGGGTTCCGTGCTCCCCCTCCGCCGGGGTGGCGGCAGGAGCGCTGTCCGCGTCGGGCCTGGGGGACGTCGGGGCCGGGGCGTCGGGCTGGGGGGCCGTGTCGATGGTGCCGTCGTTCGTACGGGGCTGCGTACCGTCTGCGCCGCCCGTTCCGGTCCTGCCCGCCGGGGCCTCCTCCGCCGGCTCCTCGGTGCCGCTGTCGGCCCGGTCGGCGGGGCGCGGGGGTCCGGGCTCCGGGCCCGGGTGGCCGGTCGCCGGGGCCGTAGGGTCAGCGGAGTGCTCGGCCGGCTCGTCGTTGCCCGACCGCGGCTGCCCGCTCCCGCCGCTCACGTCCACGGTGTCCCCTCGTTCGAAGCGTCCTTCCGCACCTGCCGGACGGAAGGGTCTCCAGTCGATGGTATGCGGCGGTGGTGGCACGTTCCGCCCCGGCACCCTGTGTTCGCCCCGGCAACGTGCGCCCGGCGCGGGCGGCGGCTGGGTCACTGTCAGTGGTGGGCCGTAAGGTCTGTGGACATGGACAGCAGCATCGACGAGGCGGCGGCCCAGCCGGGCGGCGCCGGACGGACGCCCCCGGCCACCCCGCTCCCGGCGCCGGACCCCGCGATGCCCGCGGCCACGGAACCGGCAGGGGAAGCGGCGCCGCCGACGGCCCCGGTCCCGGCCACGGGCGGCACGGGCGAGGAGCGGAGCCCCGCCGCGCCGACCTCCTTGTCGCCCTCACGGGCCGGTGACTTCATGCAGTGCCCGTTGCTGTACCGGTTCCGGGTGATCGACCGGCTGCCGGAGAAGCCGAGCGAGGCGGCGACGCGGGGCACGCTGGTGCACGCGGTGCTGGAGCGGCTGTTCGACGCGCCCGCCGGGGAACGGACGGCGCCGCGCGCCAAGGCGCTGATCCCGAGCCAGTGGGACCGGCTGCGCGAGAGCCGCCCGGAGGTGACCGAGCTGTTCGCCGACGACCCCGAGGGCGAGCGGCTGGCCGGATGGCTGGCCGAGGCCGAGCGGCTCGTGGAACGCTGGTTCACGCTGGAGGACCCCACGCGGCTGGAGCCGGCCGAGCGCGAGCTGTTCGTGGAGGCCGAGCTGGAGTCGGGGCTGCGGCTGCGCGGGATCATCGACCGGGTGGACGTGGCGCCGACCGGCGAGGTGCGGATCGTCGACTACAAGACGGGCAAGGCGCCCCGGCCCGAGTACGCCGAGGGCGCGCTGTTCCAGATGAAGTTCTACGCCCTGGTGGTGTGGCGGCTGAAGCGGGTCGTGCCGCGGCGGCTCCAGCTCGTCTACCTGGGCAGCGGGGACGTGCTGACGTACGACCCCGTCCTCGCCGACCTGGAGCGGGTGGAGCGCAAGCTGCACGCGCTGTGGGAGGCCATCGAGCAGGCCACCCGGAGCGGCGACTGGCGGCCCCGGCCCACCAAGCTGTGCGGCTGGTGCGACCACCGCGCGCACTGCCCGGAGTTCGGCGGCACTCCCCCGCCCTACCCGCTGCCGGTCACGGCGCCGGGGTCCGGGACCCTGTGAGCCCGCGAACACCGGCAGGGCAGAATGGGCCCGGACTAGCGAAGGAGTGTCACGTGGCCATCCGCGTCCTACTGGTCGACGACCAGCCCCTGCTGCGCACCGGTTTCCGGATGATCCTGGAGGCCGAGCAGGACATCGCGGTCGTCGGCGAGGCCGGTGACGGCCTGCAGGCCCTCGACCAGGTGCGCGCGCTGCAGCCGGATGTGGTGCTCATGGACATCCGGATGCCGCGCATGGACGGTGTGGAGGCCACCCGGCAGATCACCGGTCCCGGCCGGGACGGCCCGGCCAAGGTGCTGGTGCTGACCACGTTCGACCTGGACGAGTACGTGGTGGAGGCGCTGCGTGCGGGGGCCAGCGGCTTCCTGCTCAAGGACGCGCCCGCCAACGAGCTGGTGCAGGCGATCCGGGTGGTCGCGGCCGGCGAGGCCATGCTCGCGCCGAGCATCACCCGGCGGCTGCTCGACAAGTACGCCACGCACCTGCCGTCCGGCGAGGAGCCGGTGCCGGACACCCTGCACACCCTCACCGACCGCGAGGTGGAGGTCCTGAAGCTGGTGGCGCGCGGGCTGTCCAACGCGGAGATCGCGGCCGACCTGTTCGTCAGCGAGACGACCGTGAAGACGCATGTGGGCCATGTGCTCACCAAACTGGGGCTCAGGGACCGGGTGCAGGCCGCGGTGTACGCCTACGAGAGCGGCCTGGTGCGTCCCGGCGCGCAGTAGGACGGGGAAACAGCGGTACGACGACGAAGGGCGCCCTCCCCCGGTGGGGAAGGGCGCCCTTGCCGTAACCGGGCGTCAGCCCTCGCGTCAGCCGCTCACACCGCGGCTGAGCTCCCAGAGCTGGAGCGTCGAGGAGGAGTTGAGGGCGTAGGCCACGCCCGTGACGTCGTCCCGCGCGGCGACGTACTGCTTGCCCTGCCACAGCGGCAGGACCGGGACGTCCTCGGCGACGATGTCCTGGATCTGGTTCAGGCTCTTGGACGCGCTGAGCCGGTCGGCCTCGCGGCGGGACTGCGGGATCAGCGTGTGCTGGATGGTGCTGTTGCTGTACGGCGAGCCGAGGGTGTTGTCCTTGTCGAGGAAGGGCGCGATGAAGCTGTCGGCGTCCGGGAAGTCGGGGAACCAGCCCATGCCGTAGACGTCGTAGCGGCCCTTCTGCTCGGCGGGCCGGAAGATCTTCCAGGGGTGGCCCTGGATGGTGGCGTCGAACAGGCCGCTGTCGTTGAGCTGCTTCTGCAGCACCTCGAACTCCTGCTTGGTGGCCGAGCCGTAGTGGTCGGTGGTGTAGTGCAGGGTGAGCTTCACCGGGGTGGTGATGCCGGCCTTGGTGAGCAGCGACTTGGCCTTGTCGACGCTGGGGTTGCCGTACTTGTTGAAGAACGAGTTGGAGTGGCCGGTGACGGTGGCCGGGACGAGCGAGTACAGCGGCTCGGCCTGGGTGCCGTAGACCTTGGAGACCAGCTCGCCGCGGTTGATGAGCTGGGCCATGGCCTGGCGCACGGCCTTGGACTTGACGCTGTCGGCGTCGGTGTTGAAGGCCAGGTAGCGGATCTCCAGGCCGGGCATGTCGACCAGGTCGACGTTCCCGTCGGTGCCGGCGTCCAGCTTCTGGATCTGCGCGGGCGACATGGTGCGGGTCATGACGTCGATGTCACCCTTGTCGATCGCGGCGCCCATGGCGTCGGCGTCGGTGAAGGAGCGCAGCTCGACCTTGTCGTTGTTGACCGTCACGCCGCCCTTGTAGTTGGGGTTCTTGGTGAAGGTCGCGTCGACGATCGCGTTGTCCTTGACGTCGGCCTTGAAGGTGTACGGGCCGGAACCGTCGATCTCGAAGCCGTCCCGCAGCTTGTCCTTCGCGTAGTCCTTCGGGTTGACGATGCCCGCGACCGGAGTGGACAGCTTGTACGGGAAGGTGGCGTCGGCCGTCTTGAGGTGGAAGATGACCTCGCGCTCGCCCTGCGTCTCGACGGTGTCGATGGTGTTCAGCAGGGCGGCCGGGCCGCCGGCCACGTTGATGCGCAGGGCACGCTCGATGGAGTACTTGACGTCTGCGGCGGTCACCGGGTCGCCGTTCGCGAACTTCAGGCCCTCCCGCAGCTTGCAGGCGTAGCGCTCGCTGCCGCTGTCGGTGAAGGAGCAGCTCTCGGCGGCGTCCGGGACGGGGTCGCCCTCGCCCTTGGGCTGGGCCATCAGGGTCTGCACGGACTGGCGCAGGATGTTCCAGGTGCCGACGTCGTAGGCGAAGGCCGGGTCGAGCGGCGCCGGGGCTTCCTTGGTGGCCGTGAACTGGTCCGTGGTCCCGACGACGATGGCGTCACCGCTCTTGCTCCCGCTGTCGGATCCGCCGCACGCGGCGAGAACCGGGGTGAGCAGGCCGGCCACCGCCGGCAGCACCAAAGTCTTGCGGTTCATGCGGGAGTTTCTCCAGAGCTGTTCGGGTCCGTGTATCCGGCATGCAGGGGTGAGGCGGCGGATCACGGGGGTTCTCGGCGATGTTCTCGCGACGAGATTAGTCCGCGCCCGCAGGCGGGTTCGCAGCCGCGTGAGTTGACCCCCCATCACGCAGTGGAACCGGCCGCGGACACACCGAAAACCCGACAGCGGCAGGATTAGTGCAGCTTCCCATCAATCGGGACACAAGGTCGCGCGGAAACACCCGGGGCCGGCCCGGTCAGCACACTTGGCCCACGTTGTCGAGCCCCGTCGACGTGGGGAACGTCACACGGTCAACTGTGCGGTCAGTCAGCGGAATTCGGCCGCTCCGCGGTCGGCGAATTCCCCTCGGGTGTACTTCCCCGGAAATGTGTCCACAGTCGTCAATGGACTTAACACGCTGGGTGAACGGCTAGCGCATTTCCGTCATCAGGCCCCGCAGAAATGCCAGGTCGACCTCTTCCAGGGAGGAGACGACGGTGCGCCCCTCGGCCGGGCCGATGGGGGCCACGGAGGGGACGGCGACCACGCGGCAGCCCGCGGCCTCGGCGGCGGCGACGCCGGTGGCGGTGTCCTCGACCACCGCGCATCTGGCCGGATCCGCACCGAGTCCGGCGGCGGCGAGCAGGTACGGGTCCGGGAAGGGCTTGGTGCGGGAGACCTCGTCGCCGGCGATGGAGAGGGCGAAGTGGTGCGGCCCGAGCACGGTGAGCACCCGGTCGATGATGCGCCGGTGGGAGGCGGAGACCAGGGCCGTGGGGATGCCGTGCAGGTGCAGTTCGGCGAGCAGCCGGGAGGCGCCCGGCATCAGCGGCAGTGTGCGCCCGATCCGGTCCTCGAAGCCCTCGTTGAGCAGCACGCTGAGCTCAGCGAGGGTGATGTCGGCGCCGGTCGCCTCGATGAGGAAGCCGGCGCTGCGGGTCATGGGGCCGCCGACCACGACGTGCCGCCAGGACTCGTCCAGGGTGTGGCCGAGGGCGGCGAAGACCGCCACCTCGACGTCCCACCAGAAGCCCTCTGTGTCCACCAGGGTGCCGTCCATGTCGAGCAGCACCGCCTGCAGGGCGGAGCCTTCGGCTGTACGGGTTCCGAGCGCGGGGACCGTACTGGTCATCCGGGCGCACCTCCTTGAGGGACGACCAGGCCGGTTCCCGTGCGGGGAACCGGCCTGCGGTGGACCGACCAGTGTACGACGTGTCCGATCAGTCTGCTGGGTGGGACACGCCTCACCGTGCGTTGAAGTACTTCGCCTCCGGGTGGTGGATCACGATCGCGTCCGTGGACTGCTCGGGGTGGAGCTGGAACTCCTCCGACAGGTGGACGCCGATCCGCTCCGGCCCGAGCAGTTCGGCGATCTTGGCGCGGTCCTCCAGGTCGGGGCAGGCGCCGTAGCCGAGGGAGAAGCGGGCGCCCCGGTACTTCAGGTCGAACATGTCCTCGATGGCGGCCGGGTCCTCGCCGCCGAAGCCGAGTTCGGCGCGCACGCGGGCGTGCCAGTACTCGGCGAGGGCCTCGGCCAGCTGGACGGACAGTCCGTGCAGCTCCAGGTAGTCGCGGTAGGCGTTGGCCTCGAAGAGCTTCGCCGTCTCCGCGCCGATGCGCGAGCCGACGGTGACGACCTGGAAGCCGACGACGTCCGTCTCGCCGGACTCCTCCGGGCGGAAGAAGTCGGCCAGGCACAGGCGCCGGCCGCGCCGCTGGCGCGGGAAGGTGAAGCGGGTGCGCTCGTTGCCCTGCTCGTCCAGGATGATCAGGTCGTCGTCCTCGGACACGCACGGGAAGTAGCCGTGGACGACGGCCGCCTCCAGGAGGTTCTCGGTCTGGAGGCGGTCGAGCAGGCCGCGCAGCCGGGGCCGGCCCTCGGTCTCGACCAGTTCCTCGTACGTCGGGCCCTCGCCGGTGCGGGCCTGCTTCAGGCCCCACTGGCCCTTGAACAGCGCGCCCTCGTCCAGCCAGCTCGCGTACTCCTTGAGCTGGATGCCCTTGACGACCCGGGTGCCCCAGAAGGGCGGCTCGGGGACCGGGTTGTCGGTGGCGACGTCGGAGCGGACGTGGCCCTCCTGCGGGCGCTCCTCGATCTCCACGGCGGCGGCGGCCCGCACCCGGCGCTGCCTGAGCTCGGGCAGCTTCGCCCCGGGCACGCCCCGCTTGACGCCGATGAGGGCGTCCATCAGGCGCAGGCCCTCGAAGGCGTCGCGGGCGTAGCGGACCTCGCCCTCGTAGATCTCGTGCAGGTCCTGTTCGACGTAGGCCCGGGTGAGGGCGGCGCCGCCGAGGATGACCGGGAAGCGGGCGGCGAGGCCGCGCTGGTTCAGCTCCTCCAGGTTCTCCTTCATGATCACCGTGGACTTCACCAGGAGCCCGGACATGCCGATGACGTCGGCCCGGTGCTCCTCGGCCGCCTCCAGGATCGCGGAGACCGGCTGCTTGATGCCCAGGTTGACGACGTTGTAGCCGTTGTTGGACAGGATGATGTCGACGAGGTTCTTGCCGATGTCGTGCACGTCGCCGCGCACGGTCGCGAGGACGATCGTGCCCTTGCCCTCGGCGTCCGACTTCTCCATGTGCGGTTCGAGGTAGGCGACGGCGGCCTTCATGACCTCGGCGGACTGCAGGACGAAGGGCAGTTGCATCTGGCCGGAGCCGAACAGCTCGCCGACGACCTTCATGCCGTCCAGCAGGGTCTCGTTGACGATGTCGAGCGCCGGGCGGTCCTGGAGCGCCTGGTCGAGGTCGGCTTCCAGGCCGTTGCGCTCGCCGTCGATGATGCGGCGCTTGAGCCGCTCCTCCAGGGGCAGCGCGGCCAGTTCCTCGGCCTTGCCGGCCTTCAGGGACTTCGCCGTGGCGCCCTCGAAGAGCTGCATGAGCTTCTGGAGGGGGTCGTAGCCCTCGGCGCGGCGGTCGTAGACCAGGTCGAGGGCGGTGCGGACCTCTTCCTCGCTGAACCGGGCGATCGGCAGGATCTTGGAGGCGTGCACGATCGCCGAGTCCAGCCCGGCCTTGACGCACTCGTCCAGGAAGACGGAGTTCAGCAGGATGCGGGCGGCCGGGTTGAGGCCGAAGGAGATGTTCGACAGGCCCAGCGTGGTCTGCACGGCCGGGTGGCGCCGCTTCAGCTCGCGGATGGCCTCGATGGTCGCGATGCCGTCCTTGCGGGACTCCTCCTGACCGGTGCAGATGGTGAAGGTCAGGGTGTCGATGAGGATGTCCTCCTCGCGGATGCCCCAGTTCCCGGTCAGGTCGTCGATCAGCCGTTCGGCGATCTCCACCTTCTTCTCGGGGGTGCGGGCCTGGCCCTCCTCGTCGATGGTGAGCGCGATCAGCGCGGCGCCGTACTCCCGCGCCAGCCGCGTGACCTTGGCGAACCGGGAGTCGGGGCCGTCGCCGTCCTCGTAGTTCACGGAGTTGATCACCGCGCGGCCGCCGAGCCTCTCCAGGCCGGCCCTGATGACGTCGACCTCGGTGGAGTCCAGGACGATCGGCAGGGTCGAGGCGGTGGCGAAGCGGCCGGCCAGTTCCTCCATGTCGGCGACGCCGTCCCGGCCGACGTAGTCGACGCACAGGTCGAGCATGTGGGCGCCCTCGCGGATCTGCTCCCGGGCCATCTCCACGCAGTCGTCCCAGCGGCCCTCCAGCATGGCCTCGCGGAACTTCTTGGAGCCGTTGGCGTTGGTGCGTTCGCCGATGGCCAGGTAGGAGGTGTCCTGCCGGAACGGCACCGACTGGTAGAGGGAGGCGGCGCCCGGCTCGGGGCGCGGCTCGCGCTCGGGCGGGGTCAGGTCCCGCACCCGCTCCACGACCTGGCGCAGGTGCTCGGGGGTGGTGCCGCAGCAGCCTCCGATGAGGGAGAGGCCGTAGTCGCGTACGAAGTTCTCCTGGGCGTCCGCCAGGCCCTCGGCGTCGAGGGGGAAGTGGGCGCCGTCCTTGGTGAGGATGGGCAGGCCGGCGTTGGGCATGCACAGCAGCGGGATACGGGAGTGCCGGGTGAGGTAGCGCAGGTGCTCGCTCATCTCGGCCGGGCCGGTCGAGCAGTTCAGGCCGATCATGTCGATGCCGAGCGGCTCCAGCGCGGTGAGCGCGGCGCCGATCTCGGAGCCGAGCAGCATGGTGCCGGTGGTCTCGAAGGCCATCGAGACGAGCAGGGGGACCTCGGTGCCGAGGCGCTCCATGGCGCGCCGGGCGCCCAGGACGGACGCCTTGGTCTGGAGCAGGTCCTGGGTGGTCTCGACGATCAGGGCGTCCGCGCCGCCGGTGAGCAGGCCCTCGGCGTTCGCCTGGAAGCCGTCCCGGATGGTGGTGAACCCGATGTGGCCGAGGGTGGGCAGCTTGGTGCCGGGGCCGATGGAGCCGAGGACCCAGCGGGGCCGGCCGTCGCGGGCGGAGAACTCCTCCGCGGTCTCCCGGGCGATGCGGGCGCCGGCCTCGGAGAGTTCGTGGACCCGGTCGGCGATGTCGTACTCCGCCATGGCCGCGTGGTTGGCCCCGAAGGTGTTGGTCTCGACGCAGTCGACGCCTACGGCGAAGTACGCCTCGTGGACGGAGCGGACGATGTCGGGGCGGGTGAGGTTGAGGATCTCGTTGCAGCCTTCGAGGTTCTCGAAGTCCTCGAGGGTGGGGTCCTGCGCCTGGAGCATCGTGCCCATGGCTCCGTCGGCGACCACCACTCGGGTGGCGAGCGCCTCGCGGAGCGCGGACACACGGGTCCGGCTGTCGGCGGAAGGGGACGTTGGCGACGAGGCCATGTAAGGGCTCCCTGGGGTGCGACGGCTGTCGGCTATGCGGCTGCCCGGACCGGCCGGGTTGCCGCACGGCGTCAGAGTAACCGGGAGTCGGCTTGGATGGGCACCGGCGTCCACGGGACGGACGCGGTGGCCCGCGTGCCACGCACGGATCACGTCTGATGTAACAGGTGCCGTCCGACCGTTAGCGGGAGGTCGGCATGGACCGGTAGTGTTCGGCATTGCCGAACGGTGATTTTCGCCTGGGCACCGCGGCACGGTCGAAGGGGACGGAGGCAGGACGGCGATGGCACGGAACATCCAGTCGCTCGAACGGGCGGCGGCGATGCTGCGGCTGCTCGCGGGCGGCGAGCGGCGGCTCGGCCTCTCGGACATCGCCTCGTCACTGGGCCTCGCCAAGGGCACCGCCCACGGCATCCTGCGCACCCTCCAGCAGGAGGGGTTCGTGGAGCAGGACGACGCCTCCGGGCGCTACCAGCTGGGCGCGGAGCTGCTGCGGCTCGGCACCACCTACCTCGACGTGCACGAGCTGCGCGCGCGGGCGCTGGTGTGGACCGACGACCTGGCCAGGTCCAGCGGGGAGAGCGTGCACCTGGGCGTCCTGCACCAGCAGGGCGTCCTGATCGTGCACCACGTCTTCCGGCCCGACGACAGCCGGCAGGTGCTGGAGATCGGGGCCATGCAGCCGCTGCACTCCACGGCCCTCGGCAAGGTGCTCTCCGCGTACGACCCGGTCGCGCACAGCGAGGCGCTGGACACCGAGCGGAAGGCCTTCACGGACCGCACGGTGTGCGACGCCGGCGACTTCGAGCACCTCCTGGACGTCACGCGCGCGCGTGGGTACGCGGCCGACGTGGAGGAGACCTGGGAGGGCGTGGCGTCGATCGCCGCGCCCATCCACGACCGGCGCCGGATGCCCGTGGGCGCGGTCGGCATCACCGGCGCCGTGGAGCGGCTGTGCCGGGAGGGCGAGCTGCGCCCGGAGCTGATCGCCGCGGTGCGCGACTGCGCCCGCGCGGTCTCCCGCGATCTGGGCGGCGGGCGGTTCTGACCGCGGGCGCGGGCGGGTAACGGACGGAAGAACCGGGACGACCGGGACGCCAGGCGGCGTTCCGGTCGTCGATCTACCCTGAAATCGGCAAAAACGGCTAGATCGTATGTCCGGGCACGAACGTTGATAAGGCGCAGCGATCAATAACGATCCTGTTTTCGATAACAGAACCCTTGACTCACGTGTAACGCCGAAGCGAGACTCCCGTCCATCGGTCGGCATTGTCGAACACCTTCCGGCAATACGCGCTAGAGTGTGACAACGCCAAGGGCCGGCATCGCTCTCATCCCCGAGGGCGCCAGAACCCCCGCTGGGACCGGGGTTCGGCTTACCCCTGGACGAAGGACAAAGGAGTCGCGGGTGTCCAGCTCCGACATCTTCATCGGCGAGACCATCGGTACCGCCATACTCATCCTGCTCGGCGGCGGTGTCTGCGCCGCCGTGACGCTGAAGGCCTCCAAGGCCCGTAACGCCGGCTGGCTCGCCATCGCCTTCGGGTGGGGCTTCGCCGTCATGACGGCCGTGTACATCTCCGGACCGCTGTCCGGCGCCCACCTCAACCCGGCCGTCACCGTCGCCCTCGCCATCAAGGACGGCGACTGGAGCAACGTTCCGACCTACTTCGCCGGCCAGCTGCTCGGCGCGATGATCGGCGCGGCTCTGGTGTGGGTGGCCTACTACGGGCAGTTCTACGCCCACCTGACCGACAAGGAGATCGTCGGCGGTCCGGGCGCGCAGGCCACGGCGGCCAAGGCGGTCGAGGCCGAGGAGCAGGGCGCCGGCCCCGTCCTCGGCATCTTCTCCACCGGTCCGGAGATCCGGAACGTGGTGCAGAACCTCGCCACGGAGATCATCGGCACCGTGGTGCTGATCCTCGCGGTCCTCACCCAGGGCCTGAACGACAAGGGCAACGGCCTCGGCGTCCTCGGCGGTCTGATCACCGCGCTCGTGGTGGTGTCGATCGGTCTGTCGCTCGGCGGCCCGACGGGCTACGCGATCAACCCGGCCCGCGACCTGGGCCCGCGCATCGTGCACGCGCTGCTGCCGCTGCCCAACAAGGGCGGTTCCGACTGGAGCTACGCCTGGATCCCGGTGGTCGGCCCGCTGATCGGCGGCGCCATCGGTGCAGGCATCTACAACGTCGCCTTCGCCTGAGAAGCCTCGTGAGAAGCCCGACCAAGCACCGAGGCTTCGCGCACGCGCCGTACGTACAGCCCTCTCACCACGGACCTTCCAGGAGCACACAGTGACCGACGCCCACACCGCAGGCCCCTTCATCGCGGCGATCGACCAGGGCACGACCTCCTCGCGCTGCATCGTCTTCGACCGGGACGGCCGCATCGTCTCCGTCGACCAGAAGGAGCACGAGCAGATCTTCCCCAAGCCGGGCTGGGTCGAGCACAACGCCAACGAGATCTGGACCAACGTCCAGGAAGTCGTCGCCGGCGCCGTCGCCAAGGCCGGCATCACCCGGGACGACATCAAGGCCATCGGCATCACCAACCAGCGCGAGACCACCGTGCTGTGGGACAAGAACACCGGCGAGCCCGTCCACAACGCCATCGTCTGGCAGGACACCCGCACCGACGCGCTCTGCAGGGAGCTGGCCCGCAACGTCGGCCAGGACCGCTTCCGCCGCGAGACGGGCCTGCCGCTGGCCTCCTACTTCGCCGGGCCCAAGGCCCGCTGGCTGCTCGACCACGTCGACGGCCTGCAGGAGCGCGCCGAGGCCGGCGACATCCTCTTCGGGACCATGGACAGCTGGGTCATCTGGAACCTGACCGGCGGTGTCAACGGCGGCAAGCACGTCACCGACGTCACCAACGCCTCCCGCACCCTCCTGATGAACCTGCACACGATGCAGTGGGACGAGAGGATCTGCGAGTCCATCGGCGTGCCGATGCAGATCCTGCCCGAGATCCGCTCCTCCGCCGAGGTCTACGGCGAGATCACGGGCGGCCAGCTTGGCGAACTGCTCGGCGGCATCCCGGTCGCCTCCGCGCTCGGCGACCAGCAGGCGGCCCTGTTCGGCCAGACCTGCTTCTCCGAGGGCGAGACCAAGTCGACCTACGGCACCGGCACCTTCATGGTGATGAACACCGGCAGCAAGATCATCAACTCCTACGCCGGTCTGCTGACCACCGTCGGCTACAAGATCGGCGACGAGCCGACGGTCTATGCCCTGGAGGGCTCGATCGCCGTCACCGGCTCGCTGGTGCAGTGGATGCGCGACCAGATGGGCCTGATCTCCACCGCGGCCGAGATCGAGACGCTCGCGCTCTCGGTCGAGGACAACGGCGGCGCCTACTTCGTGCCGGCCTTCTCCGGCCTGTTCGCCCCGCACTGGCGCTCCGACGCCCGCGGTGTGATCGCCGGCCTGACCCGGTACGTGACCAAGGCGCACCTCGCGCGGGCCGTCCTGGAGGCCACCGCCTGGCAGACCCGGGAGATCGCCGACGCCATGGTCAAGGACTCCGGCGACGAGCTGGTGACCCTGAAGGTCGACGGCGGCATGACCGCCAACAACCTGCTGATGCAGACCCTCGCCGACGTCCTCGACGCACCGGTGGTGCGCCCGATGGTCGCCGAGACCACCTGCCTCGGCGCCGCCTACGCCGCCGGTCTCGCCGTCGGCTTCTGGAACAGCACCGACGACCTGCGCGCCAACTGGCGCCGGGCCGCCGAGTGGACCCCCCGCATGGACGCGGAGACCCGCGACCGTGAGTACAAGAACTGGCTCAAGGCCGTCGACCGGACCATGGGCTGGCTCGAAGACGAGAGCTGAGCGGCCCTTCCCGGCTCAGCCATCTCTGACGAGGAGTAAGTACCCGACATGACCAGTCAGTCCACCCTGCAGACCGTGCCCGCCCTGGGGACGCACCCGGCCTCCGGCTCCAACCCGAGCCGGGCCGAGACCAGGGAGCAGCTCGCCAAGGCGTCGTACGACCTTCTTGTGATCGGCGGCGGCATCCTGGGCATCTCCACCGCCTGGCACGCCGCTCAGTCCGGGCTCAGGGTGGCGCTGGTCGACGCCGGCGACTTCGCCGGCGCCACCTCCTCCGCCTCCTCCAAGCTGCTCCACGGCGGTCTGCGCTACCTGCAGACCGGCGCGGTGAAGCTGGTGGCGGAGAACCACTTCGAGCGCCGTGCGGTCTCCCGCCAGGTGGCCCCCCACCTGGCGAACCCGCTCACCTTCTACCTCCCCGTGTACAAGGGCGGCCCGCACGGCGCGGCGAAGCTCGGCGCGGGCGTCTTCGCCTACTCCGCGCTCTCCGCGTTCGGCGACGGCGTCGGCCACCTGCTCTCCCCCGCCAAGGCGGCGCAGGACGTGCCCGAGCTGCGCACCGAGAACCTCAAGGCCGTGGCCGTCTACGGCGACGACCAGATGAACGACGCCCGCATGGCGCTGATGACGGTCCGCGCGGCCGTCGAGGCGGGCGCGGTCGTCCTCAACCACGCCGAGGTCACCGGGCTGCGCTTCACCAGGGGCCGGGTCACCGGCGCCGACCTCAGGGACCGGCTGTCCGGCGAGGAGTTCGGCGTCAACGCCCGCCTGGTGCTGAACGCGACCGGCCCCTGGGTCGACCACCTGCGCCGGATGGAGGACCCGGGCGCGGCGCCGTCCATCCGTCTGTCCAAGGGCGCGCACCTGGTCCTGAAGCGGACGTCTCCGTGGAAGGCCGCGCTCGCGACCCCCATCGACAAGTACCGCATCACCTTCGCCCTCCCCTGGGAGGACATGCTGCTGCTCGGCACCACCGACGAGGAGTACGAGGGCGACCCCGCGGACGTCGCGGTCAACGACAAGGACATAGCCCAGATCCTGGACGAGGCCGCGTTCTCCGTCCGGGACCAGCAGCTCCAGCGCGACCTCATCACCTACGCGTTCGCCGGTCTGCGGGTGCTGCCGGGCGGCCCCGGCGACACCGCCAAGGCCAAGCGCGAGACCGTGGTGACCGAGGGCAAGGGCGGCATGCTGTCCGTCGCGGGCGGCAAGTGGACGACGTTCCGCCACATCGGCCGGACGATCATGAAGAAGCTGGAGGCGCTGCCGGGTCACCCGCTCGGCGACGACTTCGAGCCGATCTCCTCGCTGCCGAAGAAGCTGCCGCTGCCCGGTGTCGCCAACCCGCGCGCGGTCGCCCACCGGCTGCTGGTCGACGGCCCGGCCCCGGGTCCGCGCATGGCCGCCGACACCGCCCGGCACCTGGCCACCCACTACGGCTCCCTGGCCTTCGACATCGCCCGCCTGGCGAACGAGAGCCCGGAGCTGGCCGAGCGCGTCCACCCCGACGCCCCGGAGATCTGGGCACAGGTCGTCTGGGCCCGTGACCACGAGTGGGCCGAGACGCCGGACGACGTGCTGCGCCGCCGCACCACGCTGACCATCCGGGGCCTGGCCACGGACGAGGTCCGCGCCAAGGTCCAGGACCTGCTGGACGGGAAGTAGCAGGCGGACGCGCACGATCCGGCGCGCCGCGAGGGGCGGCCCCCTGCCGACGGGGCCGCCCCTTCCGCCTCCCCGCGCCTCGGAACGCGCTCCGCGCCCCGGCGGCACCGCCGCATAATGTGCTGACATCCGATGTCTGGGGCGACAGGAGGCCGGCCGTGGCAGTCACCGACGAGGCGATCGAGAAGATCAAGGGCATGATCGTCTCCGGTGCGCTGCGCCCGGGCGACCGGCTGCCGAAGGAGAGCGAGCTCGCCGCCGGGCTGGGCCTGTCCCGCAACTCCCTGCGGGAGGCCGTGCGCGCGCTGTCGCTGATCCGGATCCTCGACGTACGGCAGGGCGACGGCACCTACGTCACCAGTCTCGACCCCCAGCTGCTGCTGGAGGCGATGAGCTTCGTCGTGGACTTCCACCGCGACGACACGGTGCTGGAGTTCCTGGCGGTGCGCCGCATCCTGGAGCCGGCCGCGACCGCGCTGGCGGCCCCCCGGATCGACGCCGGGCGACTGGACGCGCTGGAGGCCCAGTTGGACGCGCTGGGCGCGGAGCCGTCGGTGGAGCAGCTGGTCGCGGCCGACCTGGAGTTCCACCGCGGCATCGTGCAGAGCGCCGGGAACTCGGTGCTGTGCTCGCTGCTGGACGGGCTGTCGGGGCCCACCACGCGGGCCCGGATCTGGCGGGGGCTCACCCAGGAGGACGCCGTCGGCCGCACCCTGCGCGAGCACCGGGCGATCCTGGGCGCGCTGCGCGACCGGGACGCGGAGGCGGCGCGCTCCTGGGCGACCGTGCACATCGCGAGCGTGGAGCAGTGGCTGCGGTCCACGCTGTGAGCCTGCGGGCGGCCGGCTCCGGGAGTTGGCTGCGCGCGCGTGTTCCGCGGTGGTGAACGGGGCAGTGATCCGTTCACTCCCCCACGCAAGGGGGCTGCGGGCGCCCCCGCCGGACGCCGTAAGGTTGGTGAGTCAAGCGAGGGCACGTCGGAAGGAGGCACTGGGTGATCGAGCTGGAGGGGGTTCCCGAGCTGATCGACCCAGTCATGGTGGCCGCGTTCGAGGGCTGGAACGATGCCGGCGACGCCGCCTCCACGGCGGTCGCGCATCTGGAACGCGAATGGAAGGGCGAGGTGTTCGCGGCGCTGGACGCCGAGGACTACTACGACTTCCAGGTGAACCGCCCCACGGTGTTCATGGACGGCGGTGTGCGCAAGATCACGTGGCCGACGACGAGGTTGTCGGTGGTCCGCGTCGGCGGTGACAAGCCGCGCGACCTGGTGTTGGTCCGGGGCATCGAACCGTCCATGCGCTGGCGTTCGTTCTGCAACGAGCTGCTGGGCTTCGCGCACGAGCTGGGCGTGGAGCTGGTGGTCATCCTGGGCGCCCTGCTCGGGGACACCCCGCACACGCGTCCGGTGCCGGTCAGCGGGGTCACGTCCGACCCTGACCTGGCCCGCCGGATGGACCTGGAGGAGACCAAGTACGAGGGGCCGACGGGCATCGTCGGCGTCCTTCAGGAGGCGTGCACGCACGCGGGCGTCCCGGCGGTGTCGCTGTGGGCGGCCGTACCGCACTACGTCTCCCAGCCGCCCAACCCCAAGGCGACGCTGGCGCTGCTCAACCGCCTGGAGGACCTGCTCGACCTGCGCATCCCGCAGGGCGAGCTGCCCGAGGACGCGCGGGCCTGGCAGGTGGGCGTGGACCAGCTCGCCGCCGAGGACAGCGAGGTCGCCGAGTACGTGCAGACGCTGGAGGAGGCCCGGGACACCGCGGAGTTGCCGGAGGCGTCCGGTGAGGCGATCGCCCGCGAGTTCGAGCGGTACCTGCGCCGCCGGGACGTGGGCCCTCCGGGCGGCAAGCCGAGGCCCCCGGCGGCCGGGGGCGTGCCCAAGGACGAGGACGAGGACAACCCGGACGACTGAGGGCACGGCGAAGGGGCGGTTCCCGCGCGGGAACCGCCCCTTCGCCGTGCCCGACGGTGCTTAGAGGGCCACCCCGAGCAGCGCGTCCACCGTGCGCGTCACCAGGCCGGGGGCGCCGGTGTCGGTGCCGCCCTCCTGCTCCTGGCGGGCCGCCCAGCGGTCGACGGCGGCGAGGGCGCTGGGGGCGTCCAGGTCGTTCGCCAGGGCCTCGCGGACCTCTTCCACCAGCGCGTCGGCGGAGGGGCCGTCGGGGCGGGAGACGGCCGCGCGCCAGCGGCCGAGGCGGGCGACGGCGTCCTGGAGGACCTGGTCGGTCCACTCCCAGTCGGCGCGGTAGTGGTGGGAGAGCAGCGCGAGGCGGATCGCGGCGGGGTCGACACCGTCACGGCGGAGCGCCGAGACGAAGACCAGGTTGCCCCGGGACTTCGACATCTTCTCGCCGTCCAGGGCGACCATGCCGGCGTGCACGTACGCCGTGGCCATCGGGAACTCGCCGGTGAGCACCTGGGCGTGCGAGGCGCCCATCTCGTGGTGCGGGAAGGCGAGGTCGGAGCCGCCGCCCTGGACGTCGAAGCCCATCCCGAGGTGGTCGAGGGCGATGGCCACGCACTCGATGTGCCAGCCGGGCCGGCCCGGGCCGAGGGAGCCGCCGTCCCAGCTGGGCTCGCCGGGCCGGGCCGCCATCCACAGCAGCGGGTCGACCGGGTTCTTCTTGCCCGGGCGGTCCGGGTCGCCACCGCGCTCGGCGGACAGCAGCCGCATGGCGGCGGCGTCCAGGTTCGACACCTTGCCGAAGTTCGGGTCGGACTCGACGGAGAAGTAGACGTCACCCTCCAGCTCGTAGGCGGCGCCGAGGTCGCGCAGCCGCTCCACGAGCGGGACGATGCCGGGTATCGCCTCGACGGCGCCTATGTAGTGCCGCGGCGGGAGCATCCGCAGGGCGGTCATGTCCTCGCGGAAGAGGGCGGTCTCCTTCTCGGCGAGGGCGACCCAGTCGACGCCGTCCCGGTCCGCCCGCTCCAGCAGCGGATCGTCGACGTCGGTGACGTTCTGGACGTAGTGGACCTGCCGCTTGGTGTCGAGCCACACGCGCTGAACCAGGTCGAACGCGTTGTAGGTCGCCGCGTGACCCATGTGGGTCGCGTCGTACGGCGTGATGCCGCAGACGTAGATGCGGGCGACGGGACCGGGGTCGAGGGTGACCAGGCCGCCGGTCGCGGTGTCGTGGATCCTCAGGTCGCGGCCCTGACCAGGCAGGGCGGGGACCTCGGAAGCGGGCCAGGCATGCATGTACATGAGCCTAACCGGCGCCGAGCTGCGGATACGAACGGGATCCGGCTGGATGGCCGGTTCTGCGGTCTTGTGCCTCGGCGCCGGATGTGCTCACACGGGCGGCCAGGGGATGGCGGGCCACTCCCCGCTCGGCTCCGGATGCACGCCCGCGGTGAGCAGCGCGTCGACACGCGCGCGCGTGGCGTCGATCTCGGCCGCCGTGATCAGCGCGGCCAGCCGGCGGCCCAGCTCGCCCCCCAGGCCGTCCCGCAGCCCCTTGAGGACGTCGACGGCCTCCGGGGTGAGGGGCTCCCCGGCCCATCCCCACAGCAGGGTGCGCAGTTTGTTCTCGACGTTGAAGGTGACGCCGTGGTCGATGCCGTAGAGGCCGCCCCCGGCGGTGGGCAGCAGATGGCCGCCCTTGCGGTCGGCGTTGTTGATCACCGCGTCCAGGACGGCGAGCCGGCGCAGCCGCTCGTCGTCGGCGTGCACCAGCAGGGCGGTGCGCCCCTCGCCGACCTCGGCGAACCCGATCGCCTTCCAGCCCGGCTCCGGCTCCTCGCCGTCGACCAGGGCGAGCAGCTCCGCCTCGGGCTGGACGTCGATCCACAGCTGGCACATGCCCTCGCCGTACGGCCCGTCACGCAGCACGGTCGGCGGTACGAGCCCCCAGCCGGTGGCCTCGGAGACCTCGTAGGCGGCCACCTCGCGGCCCGCGAGGGTGCCGTCGGGGAAATCCCACAGGGGGCGCTCCCCGGCCACCGGCTTGTACACGCAGGAGGCTTCCCGGCCGTCCAGGGCGACCGTGCAGAACAGCGCCGCGTTGGACGCCTCGCGGATCCGGCCGCGTACGGTCAGCTCACCCCGCGCGAGCAGTTCGGCGGGGTTCGGATCGGCCGTCACGCTCCGCGGCGGTATCCGTTCTGGCGCGGACATACGTGTCCTTCCGGATCGAGCGGGAGGCTGCACAGCGGGCACGGTGGCCGCCCGGCGTTGACGATGTCGAGGGCGCGCTTGGCGAAGGCCCGGGCCTGCGCGCCGGTCAGCCGGACCCGCAGCATCGGGGGTCCGTTCTCCTCGTCCTGGAGCAACCGCTCCTCGGCCTCGGCCAGGTCCTCCTCGGTGTCGGCCTCCAGCTCCACCAGGGCCTGCGCCTCGACGATCATGCGCTGGTCCTCGCCGTCCCAGGCCAGGGCCATGGTGCCGACGCGGAACTCCTCCTCGATGGGGGTCTCCAGCGGCGCCGTGTCGGCGATCTCGGAGGGGGCCACGGCGGGGACCGCGGCGCTGCCGCCACTACGGCGTACGACCTCGTCGAGCAGTTCGTCCATGCGCTCGGCGAGCGCGGCGACCTGGGTCTTCTCCAGGACCACGCTGGTCACCCGGGGGCCTGCGGTGGCCTGGAGGAAGAAGGTACGGCGCCCGGGCAGTCCGACCGTGCCGGCCACGAAGCGGTCCGGCTGGTCGTAGAGGAACACCTGACGGGACACGTCCTGTCTCCATTGATGTCGTGGTTTCGGGCGGTTCGGCGGTGCGGGCCGTGGGGACACGCGGCGGGGTGGATCGCTTCACCCTACTGCGGCCGACGATCACGGTGCGCCCGCACCACCCCCGACCGGTGCGTCGCCCTCACCGGGTTCCTCGCGCGGGGCGAGCGAAGCGAAGTCCCCGGTGTCGCCGAGGCGGACGAGGAAGGGCCGCAGGCGGGTGTAGCGGATGGCGGTGACGGAGCAGGGCTCCACGGAGATGCGCTGGAAGAGGTCCAGGTGAAGGCCGAGGGCGTCGGCGACGAGCGACTTGATGATGTCGCCGTGGGAGCACATCAGGTAGACGGCGTCGGCGCCGTGCTCGCGCTCCACGCGCGCGTTCCACTCGCGTACGGCCTCGGCGGCCCGGGTCTGCATGGCCCGCATGGACTCCCCGCCGGGAAAGGCGGCGGCGGACGGGTGGGCCTGGACGACCTCCATCAGCGGCTCGTCCTTCAGCTCCGCGAGCTTGCGGCCCGACCAGTCGCCGTAGTCGCACTCCGTGATCCGCTCCTCGGTGTGGACGGGCACGCCGGGGCGGGCCTCAAGCAGCGGCTGTACGGTCTCCTGGCAGCGTTGGAGCGGGCTGGTGACGACCTCGGTGAGCGGCAGGCCGGCGAGCCGTGCGGGCAGCGCGGCGGCCTGAGCGGCGCCGCGCTCGTCCAGGGCGACGCCGGGCGCCCGCCCGGCGAGCACACCCGAGGTGTTGGCTGTGGAACGTCCGTGCCTGACGAGGATCAGCGTGGGCATGCGGACCAGGGTAGGCGCATGGAGGTGTGCGCCGGCGGCTGGGCGAAGGGAGAATGCGCGGCGTGATCGTTGACTGCGCCATCTATCGGCACGGGCACCGGACCGAGGGACCGGAGGACCTGTCCGACGCGCTCGCCGAGGCCCGGGCGGCCGGCGGTTTCGTGTGGATCGGGCTGCACGAGCCGTCCGAGCGGGAGTTCGACCTGGTCACCCAGGAGTTCGGGCTGCATCCGCTGGCCGTGGAGGACGCCCTCAAGGCACATCAGCGGCCCAAGCTGGAGGTGTACGACGACTCCCTGTTCATGGTGCTGAAGCCGGTCGTGTACGAGCCCGAGAGCGACGCGGTCTCCGCCGGCGAGGTGATGGTGTTCATCGGCGACTGCTTCGTGGTGACCGTCCGGCACGGCGAGTGCTCTCCGCTGGCGGCGGTGCGGCACCGGCTGGAGGAGGAGCCGGAGATGCTCGACAAGGGCCCCACCGCCGTGCTGTACGCCATCGCGGACGCCACCGTCGACCACTACCTGGAGGTGGCGACGGAGCTGCAGACCGACCTGGACGAGCTGGAGGCGGAGGTGTTCCAGCCGGAGACCGGCGGTTCCCGCAGCACCGCGTCGCGGATCTACACCTTCAAGCGGCAGGTCCTGGAGTTCCGCCGGGCCACGGGGCCGCTGACGCTGCCGCTGGCCCGGCTGGCCGGCAACGGGCCGATGGGCGGCACGGTGCCCTTCGTGCACGACAAGGCGCGGCCGTTCTTCCGGGACGTCGGCGACCACCTCATGCGCGTGAACGAGTCCGTGGAGGCCCTGGACCGGCTGGTGTCGGACATCCTCTCCGCCCATCTGGCGCAGATGAGCGTGCGGCAGAACGACGACATGCGGAAGATCTCCGCGTGGGCGGCGATGGCGGCGGTGCCCACGATGATCGCGGGCATCTACGGCATGAACTTCGACCACATGCCCGAGCTGCACTGGCTGTGGTCGTACCCGGCGGTGATCCTGGTGATGGCGGTGCTGGAGGTGCTGCTGTACCGGCAGTTCAAGCGGCGCGGCTGGCTGTGAGCGCCGCCCGGGCGAACAGGCGCGGCGAGGAGGCGGCCAGGCGCGGCTGACGGCGCGTACCGCCGGAGACGTGGTGGGGGGCTGGGAAGTACGGGGCGTGGTCGTAACCGGGCGGGGCCGGGCGCGTTGTTCCCGGTGACGGCCGTGGCGGGGAAGACCCCCGAGCCCCCACCACGGCCGCTGACATCCCTTACGCGAGCCCGGCGCGCTCCAGGGCCTCGCGGCCGGCCCGCAGGGAGGCGATCCTCTCCTCCAGCGTGAAGCCGGCCGGGGCCAGGCTGAGGGTGGTGACCCCGGCGGCGGCGTAGGCCTTCATCCGGTCGGCGATGCGGTCGACCGAGCCCAGCAGCGTGGTCTTGTCGATGAGGTCGTGCGGGATCGCCGCCGCGGCGCCCTGCTTGTCCCCGGACAGGTACTTCTGCTGGATCTCGGCGGCCTCCTTCTCGTACCCCATGCGCTGCGCGAGCTTGTTGTAGAAGTTCTGCCTGGCGCTGCCCATGCCGCCGACGTACAGCGCGGTGTACGGCCTGAAGGTGTCCGCGAGCCGGGCCACGTCCTTGTCGTCGCCGACCGCGAGCGGCAGGGTCGGGCACACGTCGAAGCCGTCGAGCGTCAGGCCCGCCTTCTCGCGTCCGGCCCGCAGGTGGGTGATCGTGGTCTCCTCCAGGTGCTCGGCGGAGGGGAAGATCAGCAGCGCGCCGTCGGCGATCTCACCGGTCTGCTCCAGGTTCTTCGGGCCGATCGCGGCGATGTAGAGCGGGATGTGCTCGCGCTGCGGGTGCACGGTCAGCTTGATCGGCTTGCCCGGTCCGCCCGGCAGCGGCAGCGTCCAGTGCTCGCCCTCGTACGTCAGCCGCTCCCGGCTCATCGCCCTGCGGACGATCTCCACGTACTCCCGGGTGCGGGCGAGCGGCTTGTCGAACTTGACGCCGTACCAGCCCTCGGAGACCTGCGGGCCGGAGACGCCGAGGCCGAGCCGGAACCGGCCGCCGGAGAGCGAGTCCAGCGTGGCCGCGGTCATCGCGGTCATCGCGGGCTGCCGGGCCGGGATCTGGAAGATGGCCGAGCCGACGTCGATGCGCTCGGTCTGGGCGGCGACCCAGCTGAGCACGGTCGCGGCGTCGGAGCCGTAGGCCTCGGCGGCCCAGCACACCGCGTAGCCCAGCCGGTCGGCCTCCTGCGCCACGGCCAGGTTGTCGCCGTCCATTCCGGCACCCCAGTAGCCGAGGTTGATCCCGAGCTGCATGGCCGAATCCCCTTACCCATGAGTAACGTCCCTGTGCGGCAGACCTTAGCGCGGGGGCGGGCGCCTGGGGCAGAGTGCCCGGCTCCGGCGATTCCCCGGTCGTTCGCCGGCGGTGGCTCGGCGGGGTCCCCCGGCGGTGCGTGCGCCGCCGGCCGGCGGGGGCGGCAGTGCGGGTTCCCCGGCCCCTCGGAGCACTCCGAACGGGTTGTCCACAGGCAACCCACCGCACCGGTTCTGGCCAGTAATCTCGCGGTCATGGAGCAGAGGCATCTCGGCCGGACCGGCCTGCGCGTGTCCCGGATCGGGCTCGGCACCCTCACCTGGGGCCGGGACACCGACGAGCACGACGCCGCGGACATGCTGAAGGCGTTCTGGGAGGCCGGCGGCACCCTGGTCGACACCGCGGACGTGTACGGCGACGGGGAGGCGGAGTATCTGCTGGGGCAGCTCATCGACGGTCTGGTGCCGCGCCGTGACCTGGTCATCTCCACCAAGGCGGGCAGCGTGCCCGACCCCGACCGCCGCTTCGACGGCTCCCGCGGCCATCTGCTCGCCGCGCTCGACGCGTCCCTGGCCCGCCTCGGCACCGACTACGTCGACCTGTGGCACGTCCACGCCTACGACCCCGACACCCCGCTGGAGGAGACGCTCCACGCCCTCGACCTCGCGGTCGGCAGCGGCCGGGCCCGGTACGCGGGAGTGTCCAATTTCTGCGGCTGGCAACTGGCCAAGGCGGCCACCTGGCAGCTCGCCGCGCCGGGCGTCCGGACCCGGCTGGCCAGCACGCAGATGGAGTACTCGCTGCTCCAGCGGGGCGTGGAGCGGGAGGTGCTGCCCGCCGCGCTCGACCTCGGGGTGGGCCTGCTGCCCTCCTCGCCGCTCGGCCGGGGCGTGCTGACCGGCAAGTACCGGCACGCCACTCCCCCGGACTCGCGCGGCGCCTCCGAGCACCTGGCGCCGTTCGTGGAGCCGTACCTGGACGACGCGGCGACCCGCATCGTGGACGCGGTGACGACGGCGGCCGACGGGCTCGCGGTCACCCCGCTCCAGGTGGCCCTCGCCTGGGTGCGGGACCGGCCCGGGGTGGCCGCGCCGATCGTCGGCGCGCGCAACGCACAGCAGCTCACGGCGGCGTTGTCAGTGGAGGCCCTTAGTCTTCCTGACGAGATCTGCCGGGCGCTGGACGATGTGTCGGCGCCCGTGCACCGCTATCCCGATCACGACTGGAGCACGCTGTGAGCACGGAGCCGGAGACCACGGAGGAAGCCGGGCCGGGGACGCCGGACACACCGGGGACCACGGAGCACGGCACCGACGGGGCCGTCACGGCCGGGGGCACGACCGACACGGGTGCCGCCGGCGCCCCGGACGGGACGGACGCGGTTGGCGAATCGGGCCCGCAGGATGCCGCCGGCGGCGCGGGCGGCTCGGACGGTACCGAGGCAGCGGGCGGCTCGGAGGGCGCCGAGGCCACGGACGGCTCGGACGGCGTGGACGCCGGCGAGGGCTCGGCCGGGGCGGAGGCCGGCGGTGGCTCCGGGGCTGTTGAGGGTGGTGCCGCCGCTGCCGGGGTGTCCGAGGCGGAGGCCGAGCTGGCCGCGCAGCGGGTCGAGCGGGAGCGGATCGAGCGGCGCAAGGCCGAGAAGCAGGGCCCGATCGACAGCGGCGCCAAGCTCAGCGGCAAGGCGGCCGACCTGCTCGCGGCCATCCGGGCCGTGGAGAGCGGCGAGAAGCCGGCGGCCACGGTGTTCGAGGAGCCCGCACCGGCACCGCGCCGCACCGCCCCGGAACCGGTGCGCAGGCCCCAGCCGGCCCCCGCCCCGGTCGCGCCCGGCGGCCCCGCCCCGGAGACCGTCGACGCCGTGCGCCGTGTGCTGGCCGAGGGCGGCGCGCCCGACACCCTGGCCCCCCAGGCCGCCGCGGCCCTCGGCGAGGGCGCCGGCACCGCGCTGAGGGAGGACCCCTGGCAGCTGCTCCGGGTCGGCGGCGTACGCCCGGACCAGGCCGACGGCTTCGCCCGGGCGCTGCTCGGCGCGGCCTGCGGCCCGGACGACGAGCGGCGCGGCCGCGCCCTGACCGTCTGGCTGCTGGAGCAGGCGGCCGTGGCCGGGCACACCGCGCTGGAGCTGCCCACGCTCATCGCGGCGCTCGGCAAGCAGGGCGTGCCCGACCCGGACGCGGCGGTGCAGGGCGCGCTCGCCGAGGGCGAGGCACTGGCGTTCCAGGACGCCCTGGAGGAGCCCGGCGCCGCCGCGCCCCAGGCAGGCGACGAGGACGCCGACGAGGAGCGGGAGCGGCCGGTCCGGGTCCTCGTCGGCCTGGAGCGGTACGCGCTGGCCGAGGAGAGCCTCGCGGACGGCCTGGCCCGGCTGGTCAACTCCCTGGCGAAGGAGCCGGGGCAGGCCTGGGAGGCCACCGCGGCCGGGCTGTCCGGCGGTGCGGCCGAGCTGGCCCGCGCGGTCGCCGGGCACGGCCTGGTGCTGCACACCGGCGGGGAGGCGGCCCGCGCCGAACCGGCCGCGCTGCTCGGTGCCGCCCGTGCGGCGGGCCTGCGGGCCTTCGCCGCCTGCCACACCCCGGACGGGCGCCGGCGTCTGGCCGAGCGGCTGGGCGGGGAGGCGGCGGAGCACGGCGCGGGCACGGTCGCGGGGCTGCTGTCCGGTGCCGAGGGTCCGGGCCGCGACGCGGACGGCGCCCTGGAACTCGATCTGCTGATCGTGCCGGACGCGCCCCAGCTGGACGTGGAGAGCGCCGCGATGCTGGTGGAGTCGCTGCCCGACGGGGCCCGGCTGCTGCTCTGCGGCGACCCCGGGGTGCTGTGGTCGGCCGGTCCGGGCCGTGTCTTCGCCGATCTGCTCGCGGCCCGTGCCTGCCCGCAGATCGCGTCCCGCGTCCCCGACCCCGGTCCGCTCGGCGAGCTGGTCTCCGGCATCGGCGTCGGTGAGCTGAACCAGGTCGCCGCACCGGGCAAGGAGATCGTCATCGTGCCGGTGCGGGACGCGGGCGAGGCCGTGCACCGGACGGTGCAGCTGGTCGCGGACTCGGTGCCGCGGGCGATCGGCGTCCCGGCCGACCAGACCGTGGTGATCACCCCGGGCCACGGCGGCGCCGCGGGCACCCGCGCCCTCAACTCCGCCCTGAAGGAGCGCCTCAACCCCGGCCCCGGCCGGTTCGGCGGCTTCGACCCCGGTGACCGGATCGCCTACTCCCCCGCGCCGGGGCGCACCGTGCCGGGTGTGGTGGTGAGTGCCGACGCCGACGGACTGCACCTGTCGTGCGCCGGCGCCCCCGTCGTCGTACCGCGCGAGCGGGTGGAGGGCAGTGTCCGGCACGGCTGGGCGCTGACCGCGCACCAGGCGGTGGGCACCCGCTGGCCGGCGGTGGTGGTCGTCCTGCCCGGGGACGCCGCGCAGGCCCTCAGCCGCCCGTGGGTGTACACGGCGTTCGGCCGGGCGGAACGGCACCTGTCCGTCGTGCACGGCGTGGAGCAGGCCCTGCCGAAGGCGGTGGCGGAGGTCCCGCCCAAGCCGCGCACGACCCGCCTGCAGACGCTGCTGCGCACGCAGGTCCCGGCGGCCTGAGCCTTCGTCCGCGCGCCTTTCCCGGCAGGCCCGCCGTGCGCGGGCCCTCGTCACGGCGGCGGAGTCCGGCGGTGCCGTACCGGCCCCAGGCCGGCGGCACCGCCGCCCCGGTCACGTCCGTCCTGTCACTTCTCGGCGTTGACCGGCTCCAGCTCCCCGTCCCCGTCCTCTTCTTCCTCGTCCTCGTCGACGAAGTCGATGTCGTCCTCGTCGTCGGAGACCTCGTCGTCGAACACCGCGCTCACGTCGAAGCGGCACACCACCTGCTGCGGATCGATGTGTTCGAACGGCGCCTCCAGCCACTCCCCGGCCTCGGGCGGCTCCTCGGCAGCGGTGACCCAGAGCGTGGAGTCGCCCTCCTCCAGGCCGAACTCCTTGTGCCGGGAGGCGATCTCGTCCGGTTCGAACTCGCCGAAGAGGACGCCCAGCGCCCCCGGGACCGTCCCGGCGGCATCGTCTTCGTCCACGGCGTCGTACTCCGCCGCCTCCACCCGCTGGGCCTGCGCCAGCAGCCGCTGGGGTTCCGCCACGGTGTAGTCGCGGCGGATCAGCACACTGATCGCGTTCGGCTCCTCCGGGCCCGCGTACGGCGGCAGCGCTTCGTCCGCGCTGGGGATCTCGAAGGGGGTGACCTCGTCGAAGCGGTCGTAGAGCAGTTCGTCGTACGCCTCGGCGGCAGCGGCCAGCTGGTTGAACGCCTCGGACACGGCCGGGTCGTCCTCCCCCGACCTGCGTTCGACCGCGGCGAGATGACGGTCGAGCGCGGTCTTGACGGCCTCGGCGGCGGCGCGTACCTCGGCAGCGGTGGGCTGCGCAGCATCAGACATAGTGCAGACGCTATCCGTACCGGGCACCAGCCCGCACAATAGATGCGATGCCGGAATACGAATTTGTCGACGTGTATGTGCCTCGCGGGGTCTCCCGCAAGGAGGCCACACGTCTGCTGACGGACCATGCCGAGTACGGACACTGGGAGTTGGACCGACTGAGCCTGTTGCGCGACGGCAGCCGCAGAGTGCGGTTGCGCCGGCGGATCATCCGCCAGGTGCGCGCGACATGGTGAGCGTGATCACAGGATGAGGGTGGACAGATGAACGGAGCGGGCCCCGCCGGCACGGCAGGGCCCGCTCCGTCGCGGGTCACGCCCTGGCGCGCGCCTTGCGGTAGAGCACCGCGCCCGCGAGCAGCGCGCCCGCGCCGGCCGGCAGGGCGATGCCGAGCGGCACGTCACTGCCCGTGTGGGCGAGCTGGGCGGCGCCCAGAGGCCGGCCGTCGCGGCCCACCTGGGTCCTGACCTGGGACGTACCGTGCGTCCCCGAGCCGCCCGTGCCGGTCTGGGTGCCGGTGCCGGGGTGACCCGGCTGCCCCGGATTGCCGGGCTTACCGGGGTGACCCGGCTGCCCCGGATTGCCGGGCTGCCCGGGGTGCCCCGGCTCTCCCGGCCCACCAGGCTTCCCTGGATGACCCGGCTCACCGGGCTTCCCCGGATGCCCGGGCTCCCCCGGGTGGCCCGGGTGGCCCGGGTGTCCGGGGTGCCCCGGCTTCCCGGGCGGATTGCCGTACCCGCCGTCGTCGGCGCAGTCGTTCCCCACCGCGGCGTTCCCCGCCCCGATGACGTCGACGCTGTTGCCGCACACGTTGACCGGGACGTCGACCGGCACCTGCACGGTGTTGCCGGAGCCGACGCCCGGGGAGCCGCCGGTGTGGCCGCCCGCGTGCGAGCCGCCGGAGCCGCCGTGGTGACCCCCCGGGCCGCCGCCGTGCTCGGCACACCTGTTGCCCACCGACGGGTTCAGGAGCCCGACGACGTTCACGGTGTTGCCGCAGATGTTCACCGGCGCGTGCACGGGCGCCTGCACCGTGTTGCCGGACAGTACGCCGGGTGAGCCCCCGGCGGAGCCGGCCGCGCCCGAGTCGGCGTGTGCGTAGCCGCCGGCGGCGGCGATGACACCGGTCGCGGCGGCCATGGTCATCAGGCTCTTGCGTGTGCCCTGTCGCATGCTGGATTCCCCCCTGCCTTCCCTGTCTTCGATCCGCAAAGACCGGTCGGCCCCGGAGCGCATGGCGCGCGCTCCGAGGCCGACGGCTCGTAAAAGACGCCCCTCAGGGAGCCGGCGTCACTTGTTGACGCAGGCGTTGCCGAAGGCGGGGTTCAGGAGCCCGATCACGTTGATCGTGTTGCCGCACACGTTCACCGGGACGTGCACGGGCACCTGGATGACGTTGCCGGAGACGACGCCCGGGGAGTGCACGGCGGCACCCTGGGCACCGGAGTCGGCCACGGCCAGGCCCGCGCCCGCGAGAACCAGCCCACCGGTGGCAGCCGCAGCAGCGACGACCTTCTTGATCATTCTTCCTCCTAGTTGGCAATGCGACCCCAAGGCGCGGGGTCACATCGAAAGCAACGAGGAGGGGCTGATGAAGCTACGAGCCTATCGTCGCATTCACCCTTCTCAGTCGATCTCGTACGGCTGCCCGATTCCCGCCGTGCGCGCCCCGGACGGGGTCCGGCTCACGACGCGTCGAGGAACCGGTCGAGCACGCGGACGCCGAACCGCAGGCCGTCCACCGGCACCCGCTCGTCCACGCCGTGGAACATTCCGGCGAAGTCGAGCTCCGGCGGCAGCTTGAGCGGTGCGAAGCCGAAGCCGCGGATGCCGAGGTCGTCGAAGGACTTGGCGTCGGTGCCCCCGGAGAGCATGTACGGGATCGCCTTGGCGGTCGGGTCCTCGGCGAGCAGCGCGGCCTGCATGGCCTCGACCAGGGCGCCGTCGAAGGTGGTCTCGACGGCCTTGTCCGCGTGCACGTCCTCCCGGCGGACCTTCGGGCCGAGCAGCCGGTCGAGGTCGGCGAGGAACTCCTCCTCGTGACCGGGCAGGAAGCGTCCGTCGATGTGCGCGGTGGCCTCGCCCGGGATGACGTTGACCTTGTAGCCGGCGGTCAGCTGGGTGGGGTTGGCGGTGTTGCTCAGGGTCGCGCCGATGAGCTTGGCGATGCCGCCGAGCTTGGCGAGCGTGGACTCCATGTCCTCCGGGTCCAGCTCGGTGCCGAGCGCGTCGCCCAGTTCGTCGAGGAAGGCCCGGGTGGTCTTGGTGACCCGCACCGGGAACTTGTGCCGGCCGACCCGGGCGACGGCCTCGGACAGCTCGGTGATGGCGTTGTCGCGGTGGATCATCGAGCCGTGCCCGGCGGTACCGGCCACGGTCAGCTTCATCCAGTGCATGCCCTTCTCGGCCGTCTGGATCAGGTAGAGCCGCCGCTGGTCGTCGACGGTGAAGGAGAAGCCGCCGACCTCGCTGATCGCCTCGGTCACGCCCTCGAACAGCTCGGGGTGGTGGTCGACCAGGTACCGGGCGCCGTACGTGCCGCCGGCCTCCTCGTCGGCGAGGAACGCGACGACGACGTCCCGCGGGGGCCGGCGCCCGCTGCGCAGCCGGTCGCGGACGACCGCCAGCGTCATGGCGTCCATGTCCTTCATGTCGACGGCCCCGCGTCCCCACACGCAGCCGTCGGCGATCTCGCCGGAGAACGGGTCGTGAGTCCAGTCGACCGCGTTGGCCGGTACGACGTCCAGGTGGCCGTGGATGAGCAGCGCGGGCCGGGACGGGTCCTCGCCCTCGATGCGGGCCACCGTGGAGGCGCGGCCGGGGTGCGACTCGTAGATCCTGGGCTCCAGCCCGACCTCGGCGAGCTTCTCCGCGACCCACTCGGCGGCCTTGCGCTCGCCGGGGCCGGAGTGGTCGCCGTAGTTGCTGGTGTCGAACCGGATCAGCTCGCGGCAGAGGTCCACGACCTCGTCCTCGCCGGTGACGGTCCTGGTCGTGTCCGTCTCGCTCACGCTGCTTCCTCCCACTGTCACTGCTGGTGGTCCCTGTCATCCTCTCTCCGCTGCCGCCCCGGGCCCAAGACCGGTCCCGGCCCGTCACACGCCGTTCACGCCCGACCGGCCCCGCGACCGGGGGTGATCAGGCACCCGCGAAAGCCTGGTAATGTTTCCTTCGTCGCCGCGAGGGAGCCCCACCGGGGAACCTCGCACGACAGACACCTTGTCCGGGTGGCGGAATGGCAGACGCGCTAGCTTGAGGTGCTAGTGCCCTTTATCGGGCGTGGGGGTTCAAGTCCCCCCTCGGACACCAGTGAGGCCCCTGCCCGGCAGGGGCCTTTCGCGTGCCCCGGCGCCGCTTCCTAGACTTGAGGCGTGGCCCGCCGCAACGACGAGGTCGAGGCGCTCCTGAGGGAGTACGCCGATCTCATCGCGATCACCGGAGGCGACGCGTTCAAGGCGCGTGCCTACGAGAAGGCGGCGCGGGCGATCGGCGGCTACCCGGCGGACGTCGCGGCACTGGACGCGGACGGGCTGCGGGAGATCCCGAACGTGGGCCGGTCGATCGCCGAGAAGGTGGCCGAGTACCTGCGCACGGGCACGATGGCCGTGGTGGAGGAGCGCCGGGCGAGCATCCCGGCGGGGGTGCGGGAGCTGATCACGATCCCGACCCTGGGGCCGAAGAAGGCGCTGCGGCTCTACGAGGACCTGCACATCTCCTCGGTGAGCGAGCTGGCCGCGGCCATCGAGGCGGACGCGCTGGCCGGTCTGAAGGGATTCGGCGAGAAGACGCAGGAGAACATCCGGCACGGGATCGAGCTGCTCCGGCGGGCGGGCGGACGGGTGCCGCTGTCGTCGGCGCTGGACACCGCCGAGCGGATCGTCGCCGAGCTGTCCGCCGTGCCGGGCTGCGAGCGCTGCGGGTACGCCGGTTCGCTGCGGCGGATGCGGGAGACCGTCGGCGACCTGGACGTGCTGGTCTCGGCGCGGCGGCCGGCGCCGCTCATGGACGCGCTGTGCGGGCTGCCGGTCACCGCCGAGGTGATCGCGCGGGGCACGAAGAAGACGTCGGTGCGCACCGGCGAGGGGCTCCAGCTGGACCTGCGGGTGGTGCCGCCGGAGTCCTGGGGCGCCGCGTTGCAGTACTTCACCGGGTCCAAGGCGCACAACATCCGCACCCGGACCATCGCCGTGCACCAGGGACTGAAGCTCTCCGAGTACGGCGTGTTCGACACCGGCAGCGGGGAGTCGGTGGCGTCCCGCACCGAGGAGGAGGTGTACGCGCGGCTCGGCCTGCCGTGGATCCCGCCGACGCTGCGCGAGGACCGCGGGGAGATCGAGGCGGCGCTGGGCGACGGCCTGCCCGAGGTGGTGACGGAGCGGGACATCCGCGGCGACCTGCACACGCACACCGATCTCACGGACGGCCTGGCCCCGCTGGAGGCGATGGTGGAGGCCGCCGCCGAGCGCGGTCACGCGTACTACGCGGTCACCGACCACGCGCCCAACCTGTACATGCAGCGCATGACGGACGAGAAGATCCTCGCCCAGCGGGAGCGGCTGCGGGAGCTGGACGGCACCCGGCGCCGGATGCGGCTGCTGCACGGCACCGAGCTGAACATCGGCCCGGACGGGGAGGTGGACTGGCCGGAGGAGTTCCTGGCCGGTTTCGATCTGTGCGTGGCCTCGCTGCACTCGCACTTCGACCTGGACCGGGCGGCGATGACGCGGCGGCTGGTGCGGGCCTGTGAGCATCCGTACGTCAACATCATCGGGCATCCCACGACCCGGCTGATCGGCAAGCGGCCGGGTGTGGACGCCGACTGGGACGAGGTGTTCGCGGCCTGCGCGCGCACCGGCACCGCGCTGGAGGTCAACGCCCAGCCGGACCGGCTGGACCTGCGGGACGAGGACATCCTGCGGGCCAGGGAACACGGGGTGAGGTTCGCCGTGAACACCGACGCGCACTGCGTGCCGCACCTCGGGCAGTTGCGCTACGGAGTGGCGACCGCGCAGCGCGGCTGGCTCACCGGGGAGGACGTGATCAACACCTGGACGCTGACCCGGCTGCGGAGGTTCCTGCGCAAGGGCGGGCGTCCCTGAGGGTCAGCGCAGCGGCCGTACCGTGAGTGTGCCGCCGTCACCGTGCTCGACGCGGGTGCCGAGGGCGCGGGCGTGCCCGTCGAGGACCGTGCGCAGCCAGGCGGTGTCCTCGCGGGAGGCGTGCTCCAGGCGCAGCCGGCGCGCCTGGAAGGGCACCATCCGCAGGCCGGTGAGCCGGCCGGTGCCGGGCTCCACCGAGACGAGGTACAGCAGCCGCAGGTCGTCGCGGTAGCGCTCGTGGCCGCCGATGCCCTCGTAGTCGTCGACGAGGTCGCCGCAGCCGTACAGGACGAGCCGGTCCCGGTAGACCTCCGGTGGGCGGGGGTGGTGGGAGGAGTGCCCGTGGACGACGTCAGCGCCCGCGTCGATCAGCGCGTGGGCGAAGCGGACCTCGTCGCGGGAGGGCCGGTAGCCCCAGTTGGGGCCCCAGTGGACGGAGGCGACGACGAGGTCGCCGGGCCGTCGGCCGGTGCGCCGCAGGCGGTCGGCGAAGTCCCTCGCGGCGGCGGGGGCCGACGCGGTGACGAGGGCCACGCCGGGGCGTTCGGCGGTGGCGGCCCAGCCGTGCGGGATGCCGCTGGACGGCATGCCGAAGGCGAAGACCAGGACGCGTCCGCCCGGCCGCAGCGGGACGGCCGCCGGGCGCCAGGCGGCGTCCGCGTCCGGGCCCGCCCCGGCGGTGCGCAGCCCGGCGGCGGCGAGGGTGCCGAGGGTCTCGGCGAGGCCGGAGGGCCCGAAGTCGAGCACGTGGTTGTTGGCGAGGACGCAGACGTCGGGCCGGACGGCGGCGAGGCTGGGCAGGTTGGCCGGGTGCATCCGGTAGTGGACGGCCTTGCCGGGGGCGTAGTCGCCGTCCCGGGTGACGGCGGTCTCCAGGTTGACCACGCGCACGTCCGGGGCGGCACGCTCCAGGACGGGCAGCGCCTCGCCCCAGGGCCAGGCGGCGTCCACGGGCCGGGGTACCGGTCCGTTCGCGGCCTCCGCGAGGGCGACGTAGTCGCGGGCGTCGCGGAGGTAGTCCTCGCGCAGGGCGGGGTCGCCGGGGTGCGGGAGGATCTGGTCGACGCCCCGGCCGAGCATGACGTCGCCGGCGAGGAACAGGGTGACGGCGTTCTCGCCCATGGCGCGGGGCTATACGTGCGCGGGTGCCATGTGGTCCGTGAACCAGTCACGCGCCAGCTCGGTCACCCGTTCCAGCGTGCCGGGCTCCTCGAAGAGGTGGGTGGCGCCGGGGACCACCTCCAGCCGGTTCTCGCACCTGAGCTGTGCCCGCGCGTCCCGGTTGAGGGCGAGGACCTGCTGGTCGGCGCCGCCGACGACGAGCAGGGTGGGCGTGCTCACCGCGGCCAGCCGGGGTCCGGCGAGGTCGGGGCGGCCGCCGCGGGAGACGACGGCGGCGGGTCGCGCGCCGGGGTCGGCGGCGGCCCACAGGGCTGCGGCCGCGCCGGTGCTGGCGCCGAAGAAGCCGACGGCGAGGCCCTCGGTGCCGGGTTCCTCGCGCAGCCAGCGGGTGGCGTCCAGCAGCCGCCCGGCCAGCAGGGCGATGTCGAACACGTTGCCCCGGTCGGCCTCCTCGGCGTCGGTGAGCAGGTCGAACAGCAGGGTGCCGAGGCCGGCCCGGTGCAGTCCCGCGGCCACGAACCGGTTGCGCGGGCTGTGCCGGCTGCTGCCGCTGCCGTGTGCGAAGGCCACGACTCCGGTGGCGTCCTCGGGCACGGTGAGCCGTCCGCCCAGCCGGACGCCGCCCGCGGTCACCGTCACCTCCCGGTCGGTGGAGCCGGCGCCCGCGGTGTGCCGGTGGCGGCTCGCGGCCCGGCGCAGACAGGCGGTGACCTCCTCGTCGTCGACCTGGGCGAAGTCGGCGTAGAACTGGCCGACCGCGGCGAAGTGCCAGGGGGTGTCCAGGCAGACCAGTTCGTCGGCGTCCCCGCCGAGGCGCCGGGGGAAGTCCCGGGGGGCCACGGGGACGGCCAGCACGATGCGGGCGGCGCCCCGGGCGCGGACGGTCCGGCAGGCGGCCCGCGCGGTGGAGCCGGTGGCCACGCCGTCGTCCACCACGACGGCGGTCCGGCCGGCGACGGAGACGGCGGGTGCGGCGCCCCGGTAACGCGCGGCCCGTTCCCGCAGCACCCGGCGCTCGCGTTCCTCGACCCGGGCGAGGTCGTCGGCGGAGACACCGGTGCCGCGCAGCACCTCCTGGTTGATCACGCGGACGCCGTCCTCGCCGATCGCCCCCATGCCCAGCTCGGGCTGGTACGGCACGCCCAGTTTCCGCACCAGGCAGACGTCCAGGGGCGCGTCGAGCGCCGCGGCGACCTCGGCGGCGACCGGCACCCCTCCCCGGGGCAGCCCGAGCACCACCACATCCTGGCCCCTGAGGTACTCCAGGCGTTCGCCCAGTGTGCGTCCCGCTTCGAGGCGGTTCGTGAAGTGCACGGCCGGCTCCTTCACTCCCGTGGCTGCCAGAGCGGGGCCGGGGCCTCGGTGTCGGCGGCTCCGGTCGCCTTCATGTCGCCGTCGGCGGCGCGCAGCAGCAGGCGGCCCATGGCGATGAGCGCCCGGCCGGCGGCGAGTTCGTCGCCGATGTCGGGCATCGCCCGGTCGTAGGGGTTGCGGCGGGCCTCCGCGTGGCTCTCCAGGACGTTGTCGCCGGTGTCGAGGATGATCCGGGCCGTGGTGTCCGGATCGTGCTCGGACAGGTACAGGTTCAGCCGCCATTCCTTGACGGCGGGACGGCTGTTCATGGGTCCGGTCATCGTCCGCCACCTCGCTCCGCGGGCCGTGCCGCGACGGGCCGCCGGCCGTCCGCCGGTCCATCGTGGCTGGTCGCGCAGTTCCCCGCGCCCGTGAGGGGCGCTCCAGTCCGGCACTTCCACTGTGCACCCGACCCGCTGCGGACGCCTCCCCTGCCGGGGGCAGAATGTGGGCCATGACCTCGCGCACCTGCCCCTGCGGGCTCCCCCGGTCCTACGACGCCTGCTGTGGCCGCTTCCACACCGGCGCGGCGGCCGCGCCGACGGCCGAGCTGTTGATGCGCTCGCGGTACAGCGCGTTCGTCAAGGGGGACGCGGGGTATCTGCTGCGGACCTGGCATCCGCGGACCCGGCCCGCGCGGCTGGACCTCGACCCGCGGGTGCGGTGGACGGGGCTGGAGATCCTGGACACCGCCGACGGGTCCGCCTTCCACCGCACCGGCACGGTGACGTTCCGGGCCTCCTACCGGGGCGGCTCGCTGCACGAGCGGAGCCGGTTCGAGCGGGTGGACGGGGCGTGGGTGTACGTGGACGGGGACTTCCCGGGCGAGTAGCCCGGCCGGGGCCCGTCCGACGCTAGGGCGCCAGGATGTCCAGTTCCTGGAGGGCGCCGACGGTGATCTGCCGGGTCAGTTCCTGGGCGCGGGGGGCGTCGCCCGCGCGGACCGCCTCGGCCACCTGGACGTGCAGGGTGACGGCCGCCGGGTCGGGGTCCTCGAACATGACCTCGTGATGGGTGCGGCCGGCCAGCACCTCGGCGACGACGTCACCGAGGCGGGCGAACATCTCGTTGCCCGAGGCCGTCAGGACGACCCGGTGGAAGGCGATGTCGTGGACCAGGTACTTGTCCAGCTTGTGGCCGCGTGAGTTGGCCACCATGCCGAGCGCGCACTCGGTGAGTTCGGCGCACTGCTCGGCCGTGGCGTGCTGCGCGGCGAGGCCGGCCGCGACGGGTTCGACCGCGGAGCGCAGCACGGTGAGCGAGCGCAGCTGGTGCGGGCGGTCGGCGCCCGCCAGGCGCCAGCGGATGACCTGCGGGTCGTAGACGTTCCACTCGGCCCGGGGACGGACGGTGACGCCCACCCGGCGGCGGGACTCGACCAGGTGCATGGATTCGAGCACGCGGACCGCCTCGCGCATCACGGAGCGCGACACCTCGAAGTGCTGGGCCAGCTCGTCGGTGCGCAGCACGCTGCCCGGCGGGTACTCGCCCGCTGTGATCGCGGGGCCGAGGGTGTCCAGTACATGGCCGTGCAGCCCCCGGCCCGCTGTGCTCATGCACTCAGCGTACGGCGTGGATCACAGCGACAAAAAGTCAGACTTATACGTCACAGACTCTTGAATTCGTCGTACCTAATGGGTTTCAGTGTGGCGACGCCGCAGTGGCGTCGATGTCGAGGAAGACAGCGAGGCAGTGATGCGAACCCCCCAGGTCGTCGTCGTGATGGGCGTCGCGGGGACGGGCAAGACCACGATCGGTCCCTTGCTCGCCGCGCGGCTGGGCGTGCCGTACGCCGAGGGCGACGACTTCCACCCCCAGGCCAACATCGACAAGATGTCGGCCGGGATCCCGCTCGACGACGCCGACCGGTGGCCGTGGCTGGAGGCCATCGGGCACTGGGCGCACGGCCGGGCCGGACTGGGCGGGGTGGTCAGCAGCTCGGCGCTGAAGCGGGCGTACCGCGACCGGCTCCGGGCCGTGGCCCCCGGGGTCGTGTTCCTGCACCTGACGGGTGACCGTCAGCTGATCGAGGAGCGGATGTCGCAGCGTCAGGGGCACTTCATGCCCACCGCGCTGCTGGACTCCCAGTTCGCGACGCTCCAGCCCCTGGAGCCGGACGAGGCGGGAGTCGCCGTGGACGTCAGCGGCAGCCCCCAGGACATCACCGAGCGTGCCGTACAGGCACTCGGCTCGCTTCCCGACACCGCGGGCAGCGCTCAGTAGCGCCCGTCAGAACACCCAAGTAACCGCAAGGGAACCCCCGTGACCAGACTCAGCGTCGAGATGCTGGCAGCGGACGCGCCTCCGCCGATCACCTCCGCAGGACACGCCCAGTTGGGCATAGCCGTCCTGGTGGGCATCGCGGTCATCGTCCTGCTCATCACCAAGTTCAAGCTCCATGCCTTCCTGGCGCTGACCATCGGGTCGCTGGCGCTCGGGGCGGTCGCCGGGGCGCCCCTCGACAAGGCCATCACCAGCTTCACCACCGGACTCGGCTCCACCGTGGCCGGCGTCGGCGTCCTGATCGCGCTCGGGGCGATCCTGGGCAAGCTGCTCGCCGACTCCGGCGGCGCCGACGAGATCGTGGACACGATCCTCGCGAAGGCCGGCGGGCGCGCCATGCCCTGGGCGATGGTGCTGATCGCGTCCGTGATCGGCCTGCCCCTGTTCTTCGAGGTCGGCATCGTGCTGCTGATCCCGGTCGTGCTGATGGTCGCCAAGCGCGGCAACTACTCGCTGATGCGCATCGGCATCCCGGCGCTCGCCGGCCTGTCCGTGATGCACGGCCTGATCCCGCCGCACCCCGGCCCGCTGGTCGCCATCGACGCGGTCAAGGCCAACCTGGGCGTGACCCTGGCGCTGGGCCTCGTGGTCGCCATCCCGACGGTGATCATCGCCGGTCCGCTGTTCTCGAAGGTCGCGGCCCGCTGGGTGGACGTGCCGGCGCCGGACCGGATGCTGCCGCAGCGCGCCTCGGAGGAGCTCGAGCGCCGTCCGGGCTTCGGCGCCACGCTCGCCACCGTGCTGCTGCCGGTGGTGCTGATGCTGGCCAAGGCGCTGGTGGACATCGTCGTCGACGACCCCACGGACACGACCCAGCGCGTCTTCGACGTCGTCGGCTCCCCGCTGATCGCGTTGCTCGCCGCGGTGATCGTCGGCTTCTTCACGCTGGGCCGGCCGGCCGGGTTCACCAAGGACCGGCTCCAGCAGACCGTCGAGAAGGGCCTGATGCCCATCGCCGGCATCCTGCTGATCGTGGGCGCGGGCGGCGGCTTCAAGCAGACGCTGATCGACTCGGGCGTGGGCCAGATGATCCTGGACGTCTCCAAGGACTGGTCGATCCCGGCACTGCTGCTGGCCTGGCTGATCGCGGTGGCGATCCGGCTGGCGACCGGTTCGGCGACGGTGGCGACGGTCTCGGCGGCCGGCCTGGTCGCACCGCTCGCGGCCGACATGTCGACCACGCACGCGGCCCTGCTCGTCCTGGCCGTCGGCGCGGGCTCGCTGTTCTTCAGCCATGTCAACGACGCCGGTTTCTGGCTGGTGAAGGAGTACTTCGGGCTGAGCGTCGGGCAGACCGTGAAGACCTGGTCGGTGATGGAGACGATCATCTCGGTGGTCGCCGGCGGTCTGGTCCTGCTCCTCTCCCTGGTCGTCTAGGGGTACGGCGATGACGGCTCACCCCCTCTTCGACATCAGCGGCCGCACGGCCCTGGTCACCGGGTCCAGCCGGGGCATCGGCCTCGCGCTGGCCCGGGGCCTGGCCGAGGCCGGCTGCACGGTGGTCCTCAACGGGCGCGACGCGGGCCGGCTGGCCGAGGCCGCCGCGGGCCTTCCCGGAGAGGTGCGCACGGCGGTGTTCGACGTGACCGACGGCCCGGCCGTGGCCGCCGGGATCGCGGACGTCGAGGAGCGGGTGGGCCCGCTCGACATCCTGGTCAACAACGCGGGCATGCAACTGCGCGCCCCGCTGCTGGAGTTCGCCGACGCCGACTGGCACCGCATCCTGGACGCCAACCTCACCAGCGCCTTCCTCGTCGGCCGGGAGGCCGCCCGGCGGATGACGGCACGCGGCCACGGCAAGATCGTCAATATCTGCTCGCTGCAGAGCGAGGTCGTCCGGCCCGGCATCGCGCCGTACGCGGCGACCAAGGGCGCGCTGAAGATGCTCACCAAGGGCATGTGCGCCGACTGGGGGCCGTACGGCGTCCAGGTCAACGGCCTCGGCCCCGGCTACATCGAGACCGAGCTGACCCGGCCCCTGGTGGAGGACGGGGAGTTCAGCGCGTGGGTGCGCCGCCGCACCCCGGCCGGGCGCTGGGGCCGTACCGGGGACCTGGTGGGCGGGCTGCTCTTCCTGGCCTCGCCGGCTGCGGACTTCGTCGGCGGGCAGGTGCTGTACGTCGACGGCGGCATGACGAGCGTGCTGTGAAAGGGGCGGCAGGCGTGCTGGGGTGTGTGATCCACGGGGCAGGCAAGCTGCGGGTGGAGGAGCTGCCGCCCCCTCAGCCCGCGCCCGGCGAGGCGCTGGTGGCGGTCAGGTACGGCGGGGTGTGCGGGTCCGACCTGCACTACTGGCGGCACGGCGGGGTCGGGGACTTCCGGCTCCGCGAGCCCATGGTGCTCGGGCACGAGGTGGTCGGCACGGTCGTGTCCTACGGCCCCGGGGCCACCGGTCCCGCCCCGGGTACGGCCGTCGCCGTGCACCCGGCCACGCCGTGCGGGACGTGCCCGGAGTGCGCCGACGGGCGGGCGAACGTGTGCCGCGACACGCGCTATCTGGGCAGTGCGGCGCGCTTTCCGCACGTGCAGGGCGCCTTCGCGGCGCAGGTGGCCGTCCCCGCGAGCCAGTTGAGGGCACTGCCGGACGGGCTCGGGCTGCGCCGGGCCGCGCTGGCCGAGCCGCTGTCGGTGGCGCTGCACGCGGTGCGGCGGGCCGGGGAGGTGGCCGGACGGCACGTCCTGGTCACCGGGGCCGGGCCGATCGGGTGCCTGGTCGTCGCGGCGGCCAAGGCGGCGGGCGCGGCGCGGGTGACGGTGACCGACCTGGTGCCCGAGGCGCTGGGGTACGCGGCCGTCGCCGGGGCCGACACGCTGGTGCGGGCCGACGATCCGGACGATCCCGGGTGGCCGCCGGAGGTGGACGTGGCCGTGGAGGCGTCGGGGGTGGCCGCCGGTCTGGACACCTGTCTGCGGCGGGTGCGGCGCGGGGGCGTGGTCGTCCAGCTCGGGATGCTGCCGGCCGGGCGGACGCCGTTCGCCGGGAACCTGATGGTGAGCCGGGAGATCGAAGTGCGGGGCGCGTTCCGGTTCGCCGCCGAGTTCGACGATGCTCTCGAACTGCTGGCGGCCCGCGGGGAGTTCGTCGGCCTGGTCAGCGCTGTGGTCCCGGTGCGCGAGGCCGAGTCCGCGTTCGTGCTGGCCGCCGACCGGGAGCGGTCCTGCAAGGTGCTGCTGGAGTTCTGAGGGCGCGGGGGGAAACGGGCAGTCGGTGTTCCGTGTCACGGGCGCCACAGGGAGTGCTCCCTGCGCGCCCACTCCCCCGTCACCGTTCCCGTCCGCAGTCCCCGCCTCGCCTCCGGGTCCCCCAGGGCCATGCCGATGTGGCCGGCCAGGACGACGCCGATCGTCAGGGCCAGCCAGTCGTGGACGAAGGTCGCCGAGGTCCGCCACATCAGCGGGGTGAGCCGGGTGAACCACATCAGCAGGCCGGTGCCGAGCATGACCAGGGCCGCCCCGGCGATCCAGGCGGCGTAGACCTTCTGGCCGGCGTTGAACTTGCCCGCGGGACGCGATGCGGGGCGCCGGTCGCGGCGCAGCGCGGCACGCAGCCAGACCCGGTCGTGCGGGCCGAAGCGGTTGAGGAAGCGCAGGTCGGCGCGGAAGGCGCGGGAGGCCAGGCCGAGCAGGACCGGCACCGGCAGCGCGAGCCCCGCGCACTCGTGCACCCGGACGACCAGTTCCCGGCGGCCGACCAGGACCGCCAGCTGGGGGACGTAGAGGAAGGCCGCGGTCAGCACGCACACGCCCATCAGCGCGGCCGTCGCGCGGTGCACCCAGCGTTCGGCGCGGGTGAAGCGGTGGACGCGGGCGCTCGGCGGGGCCGGGGTCTCAGCTCGTAGGCTCATCGTCGCGTCCGTTCGAGCGGCCGACCCAGGCGTCGACGTCGTAGCCGAGGTCCTCCCAGTAGCCCGGCTCCACCCGGTCGGTGACGGTGATGCCGGAGAGCCACTTGGCGGACTTGTAGAAGTACATGGGGGCGACGTAGAGGCGGACCGGGCCGCCGTGGTCGTGGCCGATGTCCTCGTCCTGCATGCGCAGGGCGACCAGCACGTCCGGGCGGCGCGCCTGGCCGAGGGTGAGGCTCTCGGCGTAGGTGCCGTCGAAGCAGGTGAAGCGCAGGGCCCTGGCGGAGGAGCGGACGCCCGCCGCGTCGAGCAGGCGGGACAGGCGTACGCCCTCGAAGGGAGTGCCGGGGACCCGCCAGCCGGTGACGCACTGGACGTCCTTGACCAGCCGGGTCTGCGGCAGGGCGCGCAGCTCGTCGAGGGTGTAGCCGCGCGGGTGGTCGACCAGGCCGTCGATGGTGAGGCGGTAGTCCGCGGCGGTCCTGTGCGGCACGGAGGCGGCGACGGAGTAGTAGCGGAAGCCGCCGCCGTTGGGCAGCAGACCGGTCAGGCCGGTGGGGTCCTTGCCTGCGACGCCGCCGAGGAAGCCCTCGACGCCGCGTTGCAGCGCGGGTGCCGCGACCACGCCGAGCGCGCCCAGGCCGAGGGTGCCGAGGAAGACGCGGCGGCCGATGGGCCTGCCGTCCCGCTCGTGCGCCTGTTCCTCGGACCGTTCAGCGTTCACGTGTTTCATTCGAGCACTCGGGGCCGCGCGGGGCCAGGCGGTCGGGCCACTGGTCAGATTTCCGTAATCACTTCTTACGTGCGTCGCCTCTCACGGGCGTCGCTTCTCGCATGCGTCGCTTCTTGTGTACGGCGTCCGGGCCCCGGTGTCTCAGTGCCCGAGCGCGCGGGCGCGGGCCGTCCGGAAGGCCGCCAGGGGGTCGGAGTGCGCGTACGACCAGGGCGCGGGGGTGGCGTGGGCGCCGATGCGCTGGAAGAGGGCCGCCGCCTCGGCCGGGCGGCCGGCGCAGGACAGGGCGAACGCGAGGTGGTTGAGGTCGACGTGGCGGCGCGGGTGCTCGTCGTGCTCCCACTCCAGCCACCAGTCGAAGCAGGCGCGCAGGATGCGCCGGGCGCGCGGGCCGGACCAGTGCCCGCGGGCGGCGGGGTCGGCGGGGGCGAGGCCGGTGGCGGCGAGGACCCGGTGGCGCTCGGCGTAGGCGACGACCGGCAGGACGGCCAGCGGGGAGTCGGCGGGGGCCTCGGCCGCGGCCAGCTCGGCGACGTCGTACACCTCGTGGGCCTCGGCACGGCCGCCGGCGGGGCGTTCGGCGAGGCGGGCGACCAGCAGGTGGTGGGCGTGGTGGTGCTCGGGGTGGCGGCGGCGCAGCTCGGCGAAGGCGGCGAGCACCTCCCGCTCCGGGCCCAGGGCGCGGGCGAGCAGCAGCCGGCCGAGCCAGGGGGTGGGGTCGTCGGGGGCCAGCCCGGCGGCCGTGCCGCACGCCTCGCGGGCCCGGCCGGGTTCCTCCCCGCCGCACACGGCGCGGTGCACCAGGGCCAGGGCGAGCAGGGCGGCGGCGTCGGCGGAGCCGGGTTCGGCGGTCAGCCAGTCGGTCGCCCAGGCGGCGGCGCGGGCGTCCTGGGCGAGCACGGTGAGGCGGTGGCCGCGGCGGTCCCAGTCGTCGCCGGTGTGCACCAGCAGCGAGCGGGCGGCCTGCCGCCGGCCCTGGGCCAACGCGGCGCGCGCGGTGCGCAGTTCCGCGTCGTCGAGGGCGGCGTCGAAGGCCCCGGAAGCGTCGGCGGCTGTCTCGCCGGACGGTTCCGGGAGGGCCCGGCGAGCGCCGAGCAGGGGCGGGAGAGGGGACACCGCGGGACTTCCTGTTTCTCGGGCTGCCATCGACCGATCACGCACAGCAAACCCCCAGCCAAGGGTTGCGTCAAGCGGAACGGCGGTGGTGCGAGCTTCAACTTCCGTGCCCGAAGCGGAACTTGATCGTCCCGGTGCAGGTGGGCCGGGGCGCGGCCGTCCGAGGACGGGAAAGTTCCTGTGGCGCATGCCGTCCCGTTTTCCGGGGCGTACGCCCCGGCTTCTGTGGCGCAGGCCATGGCGCCGCGCGTCCCCGGTCCCGGACCACGGCGAGTCAGACCCGGATCATGACGAGTCAATCGCCCGGTTCCGGGTACTTCCGGGGCAATGTCCTCCTGGGAGCGCTACAGTCGGCCACTACCGCCCGTGGTACGGCCGGATGATCGAGGTACACAGCGTGTCGGTTCTGGTTCTCCTTCTCGCCGTGAGCGCGGCCTGCTGTCTGGGCTTCGGGTTCGTCCTCCAGCAGGACGCGGCGCAGAAGGCACCGCTCAGCGACTTCCTCTCCTTCCGCCTGCTGATCGACCTGGTGCGGATACCGCGCTGGCTGGGCGGTCTCGGACTGATGGTGGCCGGCATGGTGCTGGGTGCGATCGCCCTCGGCAAGGGTGAGATCTCCCTGGTCGAGCCGCTGCTCGCGACCAACCTGCTGTTCGCCCTCGCCCTCTCCCGGCACCAGACCGGGCAACCGCTCGGGCGCCAGGGCTGGGCCGGGCTGCTGCTGCTCGCGGGCGGGGTGAGCGCGTTCATCGTCGCGGGCGAGCCGCGCGGCGGCACGGCGGTCACCGATCCGCTGCGGCACTGGCTGATCATCGGAGCGGTGGTGGGCGCGGCCCTGGTCCTGACGACGTACGCCAAGCGGTCCCGGCTGAGCTGGGGCCCGGTGCTGCTGGCCCTGGCGGCCGGACTGCTCTACGGCGTCCAGGACGCGCTGACCCGGGTGAGCGGCACCCGCTTCTCCGCCGGCGGCCTCACCGAGCTGTTCTCCGGCTGGCAGCCGTACGGGGTGGTGGCCTGCGGGGTCACCGGTCTCGTCCTGGTGCAGAGCGCGTTCGAGACCGCCCCGCTGCGCATGTCGCTGCCGGCGCTCACGGCGGCCGAGCCGCTGACCGGCATCCTGTGCGGGGTGGGTTTCATGGGCGACCGGCTGCGCACCGACGCCGGTGCGCTGGCCGGGGAGGCGGCCGGACTCGCGGCGGTGGTGGCGGGCATCGTGCTGCTCGGCCTGCACCCGGCGATGCCGTGCGGCACGACGGAACAGGAACCGGACCCCCGAGACCTCCAACGCCGCTGAGCCCCTCTACGGTCCCCTGGTTTGTTCCCGGGCCGGGGGCTCTGCCCGTTCCCGGGTGGGGGGCCTGCTCGGATGGGGCCACCCTGTCCCCGGTCGGGGCGACCCCGGCCGACCGGGGCGACCCCTCCCGGCCAGAATGATCGGCATGAATCCTGCTGACGAGATTCTCGACATCGTCGACGAGCACGACCGGGTCGTCGGCCGGTATCCGCGCGGCGAGGTCTATGCCCTCGGGCTGCGTCACCGGTGCGTGTTCATCGAGGCCCGGGACGCGGCCGGCCGGCTCTTCGTGCACCGGCGCACGGCGACCAAGCTGGTGTTCCCCTCCCTGTACGACCTGTTCGTCGGCGGGGTCGTCGGCGCCGGCGAGTCCTACGACGAGGCGGCGCTGCGGGAGGCCGAGGAGGAGCTGGGCGTGACCGGGCTGCCCCGGCCGGAGTTCCTCTTCAAGTTCCTCTACGACGACGGCGCCGGGAACAGCTGGTGGTCGGCGGTGTACGAGGTCCGCTGCGAGCTGCCGGTGCGGCCGCAGGCGGAGGAGGTCCAGTGGCACGCCTTCCTGTCCGGGGAGGAGGTCGCGCGGCGGCTCGGCGAGTGGGAGTGGGTGCCGGACGGGCTGGCGGCCTACGAGCGGCTGCGGGCGTTCCGGGCGGGCCGGTGACCGCCGGGTAGGGTCGGCCGCGTGAGCGAATTCGTACGGAACATCCGGCTGTGGTTCGCGCCGGAACGGTTGCGCGACGAGGGCGGGACCCCCGACTACCGGTTCTCGCTGGCCAACGAGCGCACCTTCCTCGCCTGGCTGCGCACCGCGCTGGCACTGATCGGCGGCGGATTCGCGGTGGACCAGTTCCTCCCGGACCTGCGCCGGGCCTGGCGGGTCGGACTCGCGCTGGCCCTGCTCGCGGCCGGCGTCCTGTGCGCCCTGCGCGCGGTGAACCACTGGGTGCGCTGCGAGCGCGCGATGCGCCGCGGCGAGGACCTGCCCGTGTCCCGCTTCCCCGTGCTGCTGAGCCTGGTCGTGGCCGCGGTGGCCGTCGTGATGGTGCTGGTGGTCCTGGTGGGGTGGGAAGGGTGAGTGCCGGGGAGGCGGGCGCCGGGCGGGACCCCGGGCTCCAGCCGGAGCGCACCCGGCTGGCCTGGCGGCGTACGACCCTGTCGGCCGCCGTGGCCGCCGTACTGGCCGTGCGGGCGGCGCTGCACGGTGGCGTCTCGGCCGGCGCGGCCGTCCTGGGCGCGCTGTGCTGCGGGCTGTGCCTGGCCTTCCTCCGGATCGCCCACCTCCGCATCCACGCCCTGGCGGCCGGCACCCCACCGCCCGCGCTCGCCCCGCGCCAGGCGACGGCGGCGGTCCTGTGCGCGGTGGCGATGGCGGTGTGCGCCGCCGTACTGGTGGTCTAGGGCCCGGTCCGGCCCGGCCGGCGGCGACTCCTGCGAGGTAGGCGGTCCTACGAGCCACGGCGGTCTACGAGGTGCCGGTCCTCCGGGGTACTCGGACGCCACACGACCGGGATGCCCTGGTACGCGGCTTTCGCGTGGCAGTCTTCCGGCGTCAGGCACCCCCGCACCCCTCGAAGGTGAGCACCATGACCACCGTCCACCAGGAACACGCCGAGCACGCGACGCACCGTCACGGACCGGACTGCGGGCACAACGCCGTGCCGCACGGCGACCATGTCGACTACGTCCACGACGGCCATCTGCACCGGGAGCACGAGGGCCACTGGGACGAGTGCGAGCCGGCCGGGCACGCCGTCCACGAGGGCCATGAGCACGTGCACCACGACGAGTGCGGGCACGCGCAGGTGCCGCACGGCGACCACGTGGACTACCTGCACGGCGGGCACCGGCACGCCGAGCACGGGGACCACTGGGACGACCACTGACCCGCCGGGGAGGTACGGCGACGGCTTCCGGGCGGCGCGCCCGGGCGCCGTCGGCCTATCGTGGCTCCGGTCACGTTCCGCCCGATCTTCAGGACGCGCACTGGACGGCATACCGACCGGTCGGCATCATGAGTCCAGACCTGTTCGCCCGTTCGTAGGAGTGACGTATGAGCGCCGACCACCCACCCGGTCTCGACCTGGACCGGCTGCGCGCCCTGCTCGACCGCGAGCGCCCCGGTCTGGTGAACGGCCCCCTGACCGGACGGCTGATCGAGGGCGGACGCTCGAACCTCACCTACGCGCTCTCGGACGGCACCTCGAAGTGGGTCGTCCGCCGGCCGCCGCTCGGCCACGTACTGGCCACCGCGCACGACATGAAGCGCGAGCACCGCGTGATCAGCGCGCTGCACCCGACCCGGGTGCCGGTCCCCCGCCCGCTGCTGCTGTGCGAGGACGAGGAGGTGCTCGGGGCGCCCTTCTACGTCATGGAGTTCGTGGCGGGCACGCCGTACCGCACCGCCGACCAGCTCGCCCCGCTCGGCGCGGAGCGCACCCGGAACGCGGTGCTGTCCCTGGTGGACACGCTGGTCGAGCTGCACGCCGTGGACCCCGCCGAGGTGGGCCTCGCCGGCTTCGGCCGCCCCGAGGGGTTCCTCGACCGCCAGCTGCGCCGCTGGGGCAAGCAGCTGGACGCCTCCCGCAACCGCGAGCTGGCGGGCATCGACGAGCTGCACGCGGCCCTCGGCCGCCGGCTGCCCACCTCCCCCGCCCCGGCCGTCGTCCACGGCGACTACCGCCTGGACAACGTCCTGATCGGGGAGGACGACACGATCAGGGCGATTCTCGACTGGGAGATGTCCACGCTCGGCGACCCGCTCACCGACCTGGGTCTGCTGGTGATGTACAGCCTGCCGCTCGGCATGCCCGACTCGCCCGTGTCCACGACCGCCGAGGCGCCCGGGCACCCCGACCCGCGGGAGCTGGTCGAGCGGTACGCCGCCCGTTCCGGCCGGGACGTCTCGGCCGTCTCCTGGTACACGGCGTTCGCCTGGTTCAAGCTCGCCGTGATTCTGGAGGGCATCCACTACCGGTACACGCTCGGCCAGACGGTCGGCCGCGGCTTCGACCGCATCGGCGACCTCGTGCCCGTCTTCATCGACCACGGACTGACGACCCTTCAGGAAGGCTGACCCGCATGGACTTCGCGTTCGACGCGCGCACCGAGGAGCTGCGCGGCAGGCTCCTCGCCTTCATGGACGAGCACGTGTACCCGGCCGAGGCGGTCGCCGAGGAGCAGCGGGCGCGGCTGGCGTCCCCCTGGGACACGCCGGCCGTGGTCGAGGAGCTGAAGGCCGAGGCCCGCAGGCAGGGCCTGTGGAACCTCTTCCTGCCCGACGCCGAGTACGGCGCCGGGCTGACCAACCTCCAGTACGCGCCGCTCGCCGAGATCACCGGCCGTTCCCCGCACCTGGCGCCGACCGCGACCAACTGCGCCGCGCCCGACACCGGGAACATGGAGGTGCTGGCGCAGTTCGGCACCGAGGAGCAGCGGAAGCAGTGGCTGGAGCCGCTGCTGGCCGGTGAGATCCGCTCGGCGTTCGCGATGACCGAGCCGGAGGTGGCGTCCTCGGACGCCACCAACATCACCACGCGCATCGAGCGCGCCTCCGACGGCACAGACGAGTACGTCGTCACGGGCCGCAAGTGGTACATCTCCGGGGCGATGAACCCGGACTGCAAGATCTTCATCGTGATGGGCAAGACGGACCCGGACGGGACGGACATCCGCCGCCAGCAGTCCATGGTCCTGGTCCCGCGCGACACGCCGGGTGTCACCGTGAAGCGCGCGATGCGGGTGTTCGGCTACGAGGACCACTCGCACGGCGGCCACGCCGAGGTCGTCTTCGACCACGCGCGCGTGCCCGCGGCGAACCTCGTCGGCGAGGAGGGCGGCGGCTTCGCCATCGCGCAGGCACGGCTCGGCCCCGGCCGCATCCACCACTGCATGCGGCTGATCGGGATGGCCGAGCGGGCGATCGAGCTGATGTGCCGGCGGGCCGTGACCCGTACGGCGTTCGGCAAGGCGCTCGCCCAGCAGGGAGTGGTCCAGAACTGGATCGCCGACGCCCGGGTCACCGTGGAGCAGCTGCGGCTGCTGGTGCTGAAGACGGCGTGGCTGATGGACACCGTCGGCAACAAGGGCGCCCACACGGAGATCCAGGCCATCAAGATCGCCACCCCGCGCGCGGTGGTCGGCATCCTGGACCGGGCGATCCAGCTGCACGGCGCGGGCGGGGTGAGCCAGGACTTCCCGCTGGCCGAGCTGTACGCGAGCGCCCGCACGCTGATGCTCGCCGACGGCCCGGACGAGGTCCACCAGCGGTCGCTGGCGCGCCGGGAGCTGAAGAAGTACCTCTGAGGCCGCAGGCGCCTCGCAGGCCCCCGGCCTCTGAGGTGCGCTACGGCCGCAGGGCCCGCAGCAGCAGGTCGGCCAGGTGGTCGGCCACCTCCTGCGGGCCCATCGGGCCGTCCGGCCGGTACCACGTCGACAGGTGGTGGACCGAGCCGAAGTGGTAGTCCACGACCAGGTCGGCCGGGGTCGCGGTGGAGAACACGCCCGCCTTCTGGCCCTCTTCCACCAGCGCGCGGAAACGCTCGTGGTAGCGCCGGCGCTCGGCGCGGACCTGCTTGTTCTTCTCCGGGCTCAGGTGGTGCATGGACCGGAAGAAGATCATCGCGTCGTCGAGGTTCTCGATCGTGGTGACGACGACGTCCGCCGCCGCGTCCCTGAGCCGCTTCTCCACCGGCTCGTCGGCGTTCGCGAAGGTGTCGAGACGCTCCTGCTGGAGGCGCAGCACGCGCGCGTACACCTCGTGCAGCAGGTCGTCCTTGGAGCCGAAGTAGTGGTACAGCGCCCCCTTGGTGACGCCGGCCGCCTCCACGATCTCCTGCACGGAGGTGCGGTCGTAGCCCTGCTCCGCGAAGAGCCGGGTGGCGGCGGCCAGCAGCCGCTGCGGGACGGGCGTCCCGTCTCCGTCCGTCGTCCTGGGCACTGCCGCCACCTGCCTTTCCGTGAGGTCACTCGCTGTCGCGGGAACGCAGTTCCCGCCGGAGGATCTTCCCACTCGCCGTCTTGGGCAAGTCGGGCAGGATCTCCACCTGGCGCGGGTACTTGTAGGCGGCCAGTCTCTCCTTGCAGTACGCCGCGAGTTCGCCCGGGTCCGTCCCGGCCCCCGGACGGAGGCTGATGTAGGCCTTGACGGTCTCGCCACGGTACCCGTCGGGGACGCCGACGACGGCCGCCTCGCGCACCGCCGGGTGGGTGTAGAGGACGTCCTCGACCTCGCGCGGCCACACCTTGAAGCCGGACGCGTTGATCATGTCCTTCTTGCGGTCGACGACGTACAGCCAGCCCTGCTCGTCCATGAACCCGATGTCGCCGGTGCGCAGCTCGCCGTCCGGGAAGGTCTCGGCGGTGGCGTCCGGCCGCCGCCAGTAGCCCGGCACCACCTGCGGCCCGCGCACGACGATCTCGCCGTGCTGCCCGAAGGGCACCTCCGCGCCCTGCTCGTCCAGGATGCGCACGACCGTGTCGGCGCCGGGCAGGCCCACGGAGAGCGTCCCGGAGACCGGGTCCACGGGCGCCTCCAGGTGCGGCGGGACGGAGGCGCAGGGGGCGGTGCACTCGGTGAGGCCGTAGCCGACGCGGAGGTACGGCCCGAAACGCTCCCGGAACGCCTCCACCAGGGCCGGCGGCACGGGGGCGCCGCCCGACGACAGGTTCACGAACGAGGCGAAGTGCTCGCGGGTGGCGTCGGGCCGGGCGGCGAGCGCCATGTAGGCGGTGGAGGGGCCGACGGTGTAGTGCGGGCGGTGCTCGGCGAAGGCGTCCAGGACGACGCCGGGCTCGAAGCGGTAGGTGAGCACGAGGGTGCCGGCGCCGACCAGGCAGGCGCCGAACTGGCAGACCATGCCGGTGATGTGGAACAGCGGCGCGAGCGCGTAGTACACGGGCGCCTCGGGCAGGCCGAGCCCGGCGGCCTGCCGCCCGGCGTTGTGCATGACGTTCGCGTGCGTGTTGGTGGCGCCCTTGGGCGTGCCGCTGGTGCCCGAGGTGTAGCTGATCAGCGCGATGTCGTCCGGGCGCGGCGCGCGGCCCTCGGGGGCCCGGCCGCCCTGCCGGGCGACGGCCACCAGGTCGTCGGCGTCCGGGGCCTGGGGCAGCCGCTCGAAGCCCAGTACGCGCGGGTCGTCGCGGGTCTGGAGGTCCCGTTCGCAGGCGGTGAGCACGATCCGCACCGGCGAGCCGGCGGCCGTCTCCCGCAGGTACGCCTCCCAGGCCCGGTCGGAGCAGATCAGCGCGGCCACCTCGCCGTCCCGCAGGACGTGCGCCACCTCCCCGGACTTGTACATGGGGTTGACCGGGACGACGGTCGCGCCGGCCTTCCAGGCGCCGAGCACGGCGAGCACGAAGTGCGGGGAGTTCTGGAGCAGGACGGCCACCCGGTCGCCGCGTTCCAGGCCGCGCGCGGCGAGGTGGGCGGCGACGGCGTCGCTCAGCTCGTCGGCCTCCCGGTAGCTGATCCGGCCGTCGAAGTAGGCGAGGAAGGTGCGGTCGGGGGCCTGGGCGACGGCCTCGCGCAGGGCGTGCACCAGCGAGTCGGCGGCGTCGACGGGGGCGCGCTGGGCCTCGGTCAGCAGCGCCAGCCAGGGGCGGGCCGCGTACGGGGAGGCGGTCACCGGGCGGCCTCCCACTTGCGCTGGAGGTGGTTCATGTTCGTGAGCCAGCGGTCGGGCTCGCCGGCCCGCGCCTGGTAGAAGCCGGCGACCTCGGGGTGCGGCAGGATCAGGAAGCGGTCCTGCGCGATGCCCTCGAACAGGGCGTCGGCGACGGCCTCGGGCGCGATCGCGGTCGGCTGGAGCACCAGGTCGCCCGCGCTGCCGGTGGCGGCCAGCATGTCGGTGCGGACGCCCTGCGGGCAGATGGCGTGGACCTTGATCCCGCGGTGCCGGTACGTCAGCGACAGCCACTCGGCGAAGGCGTACGCGCCGTGCTTGGTGACGCTGTAGGAGGGCGCGCCGATCATGGTGAGCAGCCCGGCGGCCGAGACGGTGGAGACGAACCGCCCGCCGCCCCGCTCCAGCCAGTCGGGCAGCAGCGCGTGCGCGGCCCGCACGTGGGCCATCAGGTTCACGTCCCAGGAGGTGGCCCAGGTCTTCTCGTCCAGGGTGCCCGCGAGGTCGCCGTCCTCGAAGGCGACGCCGGCGTTGGCGCAGTAGACGTCCACCGTGCCGCCGAGCGCGTCGCGGGCCTCGGCGACGATCGCCGAGGCGTCACCGGGCACGGCGGTCCCGCCGATCTCGTCGGCCACCGCCTTGGCCCGCACGGCGTCCAGGTCGTTCACCACGACCCGCGCCCCCTCGGCGGCGAACCGCCGGGCCAGCGCCGCCCCGATCCCCCCGCCGGCTCCGGTGACGACCACTCCCGCATCCTGCACGGCTTCCACCATCGGTCTCCTTCGACACGACTCTCGCGCGGCGCGCGTCGGCTCTGGTCGGGTCAGACTAACCGGTCGGTATGTGTGAAGGAAGGGGAACTGCTCCAACCTCAAGGGGCGCGGGGAACTGCGCGAGCAACCACAGACGGCCCGCACATGCTCACCCACCGGAGGTCCCATGCACCTGTCCCGACGGACCCTTCTCGCATCGGCAACCACAGCAGCCCTCCCAGCGACGCCCCCGCACCGCGAGCATCTCCACACCGGGTTCGAAAGACTCGAAGCCGACGGTTACTCACCCCTCTCCGGCCAGAAAGTAGGCGTCGTCACCAACCCCACCGGCGTCACGAGGGACACCGAGCACATCGTCGACGTCATGCACCGGGACCCCCGCGTCAGGCTGACGGCGGTCTTCGGCCCGGAGCACGGCTTCCGGGGCACCGCGCAGGCGGGCGGCTCCGAGGGCCGCTACGACGACCCCGCGACCGGCCTCCCGGTGTACGACACGTACCTGAAGAGCGGCCGCCCGCTCGCCGACGTCTTCACCGCCTCCGGCGTCGACACCGTCGTCTTCGACATCCAGGACGTCGGCGCCCGCTTCTACACGTACATCTGGACGCTCTACGACTGCATGGAGGCGGCCCAGCTCGCCGGCAAGCGGTTCGTCGTGCTGGACCGCCCGAACCCGGTGACCGGACGCGAGGCGCTCGGCCCGGTGCTGCACAAGGAGTTCGCCACCTTCGTCGGCCGGCAGCCGATCGCGCAGGCGCACGGGATGACCGTGGCGGAGCTGGCCCGCCTGTTCAACGGCGAGTTCCTGGCCACGCCCGTCCCGCTGGAGACCGTCCGCATGTCGGGCTGGAAGCGTTCCGGCTTCTACGACGCCTCCGGTCTGCCCTGGGTGCCGCCGAGCCCCAACATGCCCACGGCGGACACCGCGTTGGTGTACTCCGGGACCTGCCTGTTCGAGGGCACCAACCTCTCGGAGGGGCGCGGCACGACCCGGCCCTTCGAACTCCTCGGCGCCGAGGGCCTAGACGGCCGCTGGGCCGCCGCCGCGAACGAGGAGGGGCTGCCGGGTGTGCGGTTCCGGGAGGCGTACTTCACGCCCACGTTCTCCAAGTTCCAGGGCAAGACCGTCGGCGGGGTGCAGATCCACGTGACCGACCGGGCCGCCTACGACCCCGTGCGCACCGGGATCGCGCTGCTGGTGACCGCCCGGAAGGCGTGGGGCGGTTTCGCCTGGCGGCCGGACAACTGGATCGACAAGCTCACCGGTTCCGCGCAGGTCCGCACGATGATCGACGCGCGCGCCGGCACCGACGAGGTGACGGGCGCCTGGCAGGAGGAGCTGGCCGCGTTCCGGCGGGTCCGGAAGGGGTATCTCCTGTACACGTAGCGCTCCTCCCTCCGGGAGCTTGGGGGTCTGGCATGGCGCAGCCCGGGACGAGTGTGACTCCCTACTGGGAGCTGACCTTCGACGCGGACGGGGACGTGGACGGCCCCGAACGCGACCGGCTGCTGACGCAGGTCACCGACCACGGCGTCCGTGACCTGGTCGTCTTCTCGCACGGCTGGAACAACGACCGCTCGGGCGCGACCGCGCTGTACCGCCGTTTCCTCGCCCCCCTCCCGGCGCTGGCCCCGGGGGCCCGGCTGGGGTACGTCGGCGTGATCTGGCCGTCGATGCGGTTCAGCGACGAGCCGATCCCGGACTTCCCGGGGTCCGTGGCGGCCGTGGAGGCGGCGGCACCGCGCCCGGCGCTGGACCAGGACACCCGGCGCGCCCTGCTGGAGGCGTTCCCGGGCCGGGCGACCGTGCTGGACCGGCTGGCCCGGATGCTGGACGAACGGCCGGGCGGCGCCGAGGGGGTGACCGAGTTCGGGGGGCTGGTGCGGCTGCTGCTGGACGACGGCCGGCAGGGGGCGGCGGCCGACACGGACGAGGACGGCGAACCGGCCGTGTTCGGCGATGACCCGGTCACCGTGTGCGAGCAGTTCGCCGAGGCCCTGGCCGCGCTCGACGCGTCCGGCGACGCGCCCCGGTTCACCCTTCCGAACCCCTGGGACGGCGCGAAGGAACTGCTGCGGCAGGCGACGTACCTCCAGATGAAGCGGCGGGCCGGGACGGTCGGCGAGCGGGGACTCGGCCCGCTGCTGGGGCGGTTGGCGGGGGCGGCGCCCGGGGTGCGCGTGCATCTGGTCGGGCACAGCTTCGGCGGCCGGCTGGTGGCGTTCGCGCTGCGCGGGCTGCCCGCCGGAGTCGGCGCGGTGAAGTCGGTGACCCTGCTCCAGGGTGCCTTCTCGCACTACGCGTTCGCGGCCAGGCTGCCGCACGCCCCGGACCGGTCGGGCGCGCTCAAGGACCTCCAGCGGCGCGTCGACGGCCCGCTGGTGTGCTGCCACTCGCGCTTCGACGCGGCCCTCGGCACGTTCTATCCGCTGGCCTCCCGGCTGACCGGAGACGACCGGACGTGCGCGGGCAGCGAGATCGCGGCGGTGCTCGGGCCCCGGTGGGGTGCCATGGGCCACGACGGGACGCAGGCGGTGCCGGGCACCGTGCGGCTCGACCTGGCGGCGGCTCTCGGCGGCCGGCTGCCCCCGTCGGGGTGCGTGAACGTGGACGCGGCGGCCGTGGTCCGGCGCGGTGGCGCGCCGTCCGGGGCGCACAGCGACATCGTGCACCCCGAACTGGCGCGGCTGGTGCTGGCGGCGGGCCGTATCGCCTGACCCGCCGCCCGTGGCGGGTCAGCGGTGCGCGGTGTACTCCACGACCTGCTGGAAGGTCGGCCGGTTCTGCCAGCTGATCCTGCCGTGCTTGATGCCGCCCAGCGTGCGCTGGACGATCGAGTCGGCGCACCACTGGTCGCCCGCCGAGCACTGGTCGTCGCCCGGGTAGACCTGGGCGGCGGTCAGGCCGGCGGCCTGCTTCAGGGTGCTGATCAGGGTGTCCCGGCAGGCGGTGAGGCTGCCGCCGCCGCAGTACGTCCGGGCGAGACCGCCCCGCACGGGCTCCCCGAGCACCGCCCGGATGTCCTTGTCGACGTAGGACCACCAGCCGTACTGGAAGGAGCTGCCGGCGTGCGAGCCGGTCGGGCCGTGGCCGGCGGACGGTGCCTCGTCGACCGGCAGGCTGCCGGTGACCGCCGTGTAGAGGTCGCTGCCGAGGCCGGGTTCGAACTCGGCCTTGACCAGCAGCGGCCACCAGGCGTCCAGGATGCGGATCGCGTCGGCGTCGGCGTACTTCTTGGAACCGGCCGACGTCTCGGTGCGCTTGGCGCCGGCGGCCACCCACGCCTGGAGCTTGCCCACCGCCGCGGCGGCCGTGGAGTCGGTCACCGGCGAGGAGGTGACCACCTTGAGCAGCTTGGGCAGCACGTCCTCGGCGCGCAGATCGGCGAGGCCCGCGTCCGCCATGGCCTGCACCAGCTTGGTCCGGGTGACCCCGCCGGCCGCGACCAGCTTCTTCACCCGGTCGTCCAGCAGGTTGCCGCGGTGCACGGAGCCCTCGCCCCAGGGCGCGGCCGCGTAGTCCTCGGCCTGCTTGTTGTTCCAGGAGACGTAGTAGTCCTGGTCGACGGAGTTGGGGTGCGCGGAGGGCGGGGTGTAGTCGGCGGTGTTGGTGGCCGGGTCCCAGTTCCGCCACTCGTACGCCGGCTGCGCCCAGACCGGGAACTCGCTGTCGACACCGCTCGCGCGGACGGGGTTGTCACCGCTGTTGTAGTAGGCGGTGTGCTGGGAGTCGGCGTAGAACCAGTTGAAGGTGAAGTTGATGTGCTGCGCCGCGCTCTGGAAGTCCTTCGGCCCCTTGACGTAGTCGGGGTCGTTGAGCATCTGGAAGCCGATGATGGAGTCGGCCTCGTGCAGGTAGGAGGAGCGCAGGGTGGTGTAGGCGACCTTCTTGCCGCCGGCGGTGGCGCGGTACTCCACGGGACCGTACTTGGTCCGCCACGCGCGCATGGTGTACGACCCGGCGGCCGTGCCGTCGGCGGTGGTCGGTTTCCAGGCGTTCTTCTGCTCGATCTTCTCCATGGCCGTGCAGGTGCCGTGGTACAGGTAGTGGTAGTCGTCCTGGCACAGCTCGACCGCGTAGGTGTCGATGATGTCCTGGCCGGAGGTGGTGGCGCTCCAGGAGTAGTCCTGGCCGCGGCCGAGTTCGACGTACATGCTCAGGCCCGCGAAGGAGGCTCCGCGGGCGCTGATGCCCGGGCCCTGGATCTCCTGGAGCATGAGCAGCTGCGGGGCGAAGTAGCCGGTCTGCGGCCCGAAGACGGCGATGGGGTGGCCGCTGGCGGTGTACTTGCCGCTGACCACGAGGGCGTTGGACATGCCGCGCCGGGCGGAGCCGAGGACGCTCTTCGCGGCGGTGGCCGAGGTGCCGGTGGCGGCGGCGGTGGCCGCGCTGCCGGTACGGTCGTAGACCAGCGGTTCCCGGGTCACCGAGCCGGCGTCCGGCAGGGCCTCGCCCTGGGCGTCGGCGGGCTTGGCGCCGTAGGGGAAGCTCTGGCCGTCGTGGAGGGTGAGGACGGCCTCGGGGTCGTTGCGTTCGCGGAAGGACTCCCAGACCCTGGTGCCCTCCTCGACGCCGTACTTCGCCTGGGCGGCCAGCAGGGAGACGGCGTTGTCGACCTCGCCGCCGCCGCCGGAGCCGAACAGCGAGCCGATGACGGAGGCGAGCGCCACGAGGTCGGTGACCTTGAAGTGCTCTATGGTGCCGGCGTTGGTGATCGAGTCCTTGTGGCCGGTCAGGACGTACTCGCCGGGGAAGTAACGGCCGCTGTCGGAGGCGTCGATGTAGGCGTTGATGCCGTCGAGGTAGGCCTTGACGTCGGCGAGGGCCTGCTGGCCGCGGGCGCCGTTCTTCGCGACCGCGTTGTCGATCTGCGCCTGGAGGTCGGCCTCGGTGTAGGGCGCGTTGCGGTAGAACTGCTGCTCCAGGCCTTGGTTGGCGGGTGCGCCGCCGGCGAAGGAGGTCAGCTGGCCGCGGCCCACGTGCCGGAAGACGTCCATGAGCCACAGCCGGTCCTGGGCCGCCGCGTACCCGGCGCCGAACTCGGTGCCGTAGCGGGTGGTGCCCGTGATGTGCGGCACACCGGTCTTCTTGTCGCGGACGATGGTCACATCGCCGCGGCCGGCCGGCTTCTCGGTGGAGGCGACCTGGTCGGCGGGGACGCCGAACGAGGCGTCGTTGAAGAAGGTGTTGACCGTGGTGTCGGTCAGGTCCTTGTAGCCGGTGGCCAGGCCGGCGTACGGGCCGAGCTGGTCCTCGGCGTGCGCGGGCTGGGTGCCGAAGGCCTGGTTGAGCAGGATCTGGGCGAGCGTGGCGTTGCCGTTCTCGCCGGGCGGCAGGATGTCCGAACACCGGCCGCCGCAGTAGTCGTTGGCGGTCGTGGCGTCGGTCGCCGCCACCGCCGCCTGGGTGAGGGGGGAGAGAAGACCTGCGACGAGGACGCATACGGACGCGGTCTTCAGGAACCCGGGAAGACGGCGGGACGTTCTCAGTCTGTCAAGGGCGGTACGTGGGGTTCGCCGTGGCATGGCAGCTCCTAGCGACAGAGGTGGCCGAACGTTACCGCCGGTATCCCCAGCTGCAAAGATGAACATGCGTCACTTTCTGGAGTCTGGAGACAGATCCCGAGAAGAGATGGAGCCGAATCGCCTGTCGATACGTCTATTCGACGACGTCCGTGCGACGACGCCGAAGTGACCGGAGTACAGGTGCAGGTGTGACGGAGGTGCAGGGCGATGGCAGGTTTCCGGAGTCTGGCGAGACAGGTACGCGATCCGGGCTGTGATCTGGCGCTGCGGCGGTACTCGCTGCGCAAGTGCCTGGAGAAGTTCGCCCCTTACGGGCATCGGGCGACCTGGGACCATCTGTGCTCCCGGGCGGGGTTCGGCCCCGAGGACCGCTCCCCCGATCCGGCGCGGCTCGTGGCCGCACTGGAGGAGCTGGAGGAGGCCCGTGACGTCTGGCTCGCCTACGAGACCGACTTCACCGAACGCCGCAGGAAGGAGAAGCACGACGGGCTGCGCCGGCCGGGCAGCGTGGACGACTGGCACCGGCTGACCTGGGGCGGCTTCGGGGTCGCCTGGTGCGACGACCCGCGGGTGCACCCCGGTGAGCCGCTGGCGGTGGTGCTGCGCCGGCTGATCGCCGCGCTGGAGCGGGAACCGGGCTCGTCGTGCCCGGTGTGCGGCGGCGAGCGCCTGGTCTGGAAGTACGGCCTGGACCACGAGCCGTCGTCCGGCCCGGTGTGCGCGGACTGCGGCATCCTGGTGCCGCGTCCGGTCCTCAGCCCGCGGGCCCTTGAGCACGCCCGTCGGGGACGCGTGCTGATGTCGGCCTGAGCCGGCGGCGTTCCCAGGGGCGTGCCGACCGGGGGGCGCGCCGGGGATGCCGCGCCCTCTGCCGCGGGAGTGCGGCACCATCGAGTCATGGTGCAGGTGTGTCTCAACGGGCGTCGTACGGCCGCCGACGGCGTCGCCGTGCCGATGTCCCCGCAGGAACTGGCGCGTTCCGCCGCCGAGGCGGTGGCGGCCGGCGCCACCTCGGTCCACGTCCACCCGAAGACGCCGTGCGGCCACGACAGTCTCTCCCCGCGCGTCCTGGCCCCGGCCCTGGAGGCGATCCGGGCGCGGGTGCGGGTGCCGGTCGGGGTGACCACCGGTGCCTGGGCGGAACCGGATCCGTCGGCGCGGCTCGCCCGGGTGCGCTCCTGGCCGGTGCTGCCCGACTTCGCCTCGGTCAACTGGCACGAGCCGGGCGCCGAGGAGGTCGCCGGACAGCTGCTGTCGATGGGTGTGGCCGTGGAGGCGGGCATCTGGTCCGGCACCGGGGGCGCGCGCCGGTTCGCGGACTCGCCGCTCGGGCCCGCCGTGTTACGGGTGCTGGCCGAGGTGACCGACCCGGACCCGGCGACGGCCGAGGCGTCGGCGCGCGCGCTGCTGGCCGAGCTGGGTGCGGCGCACGGCCGGCCGGTGCTGCTGCACGGCGAGGAGGGCGGGACCTGGCCGGTGCTCCGGCTGGCGGGCCGGCTGGGCCTCGCCACGCGGATCGGCCTGGAGGACACCCTGTTCCTCCCGGACGGCGGGCGGGCCGGGTCCAACGCCCGCTTGGTGGCGGAGGCACGGGCCCGGTACGGAACCGCCGAAGACGGTGCCGGTGCCCGTACGCGCGACGGCAACGACGGTGCGGGACAAGCGGGTTCCGCACCGGCGTGAGTCCCGGCGGGCCCGGCGCTGCGCAGCGCCCCGGCCCGGTCAGGGCTGGTCCGGTCAGGGCTGGTCCGAGGCGGCCGCGGTGAACTGCGCCGCCAGCTGCGCGACCGCGGTGCGCAGTTCCTCGCCGCCCTCGACACGGAAGGCGAACGGCACGCGCGCCAGCCACTCCCGTGCGTACGCGGCCGGGTTGCGCGTGCTGCCGACCAGCACGCAGCCGTCCCCCGAGGGTTCGAGCCGTCCCATGGGCGGCTGGATCCAGGGGGCCACCTCGGCAAGGGGCGCGGCGAACACCACGCGGGTCGGGAACACCCATCCCAGGCCCAGGTTCTCCTCCAGCACCGCCACCGGGTCCAGGTCGCCGGGCGGTGCGAAGCCGTGCGCGGTCGGCCGGACCGCGCGGACCCGGTCGACCCGGTAGGTGCGGATCGCCCCCGCGCGGTGCGAGTGGCACAGCAGGTACCAGCGTCCGTGGCGGACGACGACGGACCAGGGATCCACCTCCGCCTCCCACTCGTCACCGGCCTCGGCGCGGTAGGTGACCGACACCCGGCGCCGGGCCGCGACGGCGGCGACGAGTTCGCTGGTGACGGCCGGGTCCGGGCGGACCGCGTACGGGTCCGGCGCGGCTGCCGCGTACTCCCGCAGCAGGGCCGCCTGCCGGCCGACGCTCTCCGGCAGCGCCTTGACGACCTTGCCCAGGGCGGTGCCGACCAGGTCGTCGGCGTCGGCCGCGGCGGGCCGGCCGGCGAGGACCGCCATCACGAGTCCGAGGGCCTCGGGCTGCGTGAAGTGCACGGGCGGCAGCCGCGTCCCGCGCCCCAGCCGGTATCCGCCGTACGGCCCCCGGACCGACTCCACGGGGATGCCGGCCTCGCGCAGGATGCCGACGTACCGGCGCGCGGCCCGCTCCGTGACGCCCAGGCGCGCGGCGAGTTCGCCGGCCGTCGTACCGGGGCGGGCCTGGAGGACCTCCAGGGCGCGCAGTGCTCGCGCGGTGGGGCTGAGATCGTTCGGCACCCGTGCAGGCTAGTCCGCTCACCGGTCGGACGGCGGTCAGGGGACGAACCGGCAGTGGATCGTCCGGAACCGCTCCTACGGTGGCTGCCACGGCCGGGAAGACGCTCACGACCCGGAAGGACCGGAAGAACCGGAAGAAGGGGAACCGACCATGGACATCGTGCTCATCGGCGGGCTGTGGCTGGACGGATCGGTGTGGGGCCGCGTGGCCTCGGCGCTGGAGTCGCTCGGCCACCGCCCGGTGCCGCTCACCCTGCCGGGCCAGGGGGACGGCTCCGCGTCGGCCACCCTGGAGGACCAGGTGGCGGCGGTGCTGGCCGCGGTGGACGCGGCGCCGGGCAAGCCCATGGTGGTGGGGCACTCCGCCGCCTGCACCCTGGCCTGGCTGGCCGCCGACCGGCGGCCGGAGCGGCTGGCCGGGGTCGCCTTCATCGGCGGCTTCCCGTTCTCCGACGGCCACACGTACGCCGACTTCTTCGAGGTGCGCGACGGCGTCATGCCCTTTCCGGGCTGGGCCCCCTTCGAAGGGCCGGAGACCGCCGACCTCGACGAAGAGGCCAGGCGCCGGCTGGCGGCCGCCGCGGTCCCCGTACCCGCCGCCGTGGCCAGGGGCGTGGTGCGGCTGGCGGACGAACGGCGCTTCGGCGTCCCGGTCGTGGTCGTGTGCCCGGAGTTCACGCCGGCGCAGGCACGGAAGTGGATCGACGGCGGTGACATACCGGAGCTGGCCCGGGCCGGGCGCGTCGGCTTCGCCGACATCGACGCGGGCCACTGGCCGATGGTCTCCCGCCCCGCCGAGCTGGCCCGCGTCCTGGCCGCGGCGGCCGACACGGTCTGACGCACGCGCCGCCGGGCACGCGCGGGGCGCCGGCCGGTCCGCTCCCCCTCAGCGGCGCTCCGCCATCAGCCGTGATCCGGTCAGCCGCGCGCCGAACACGTCGTCCGGGTTGGACAGCACGCACGTCTCCATGGACAGGCAGCCGCATCCGATGCAGTCGGTGAGGTGGTCGCGCAGGCGGTTCAGCTGCTGGATGCGCTCGTCCAGTTCGGAGCGCCACTTCTCGGACAGGCGGGCCCAGTCCTCCCTGGTCGGCGTCCGTTCCTCCGGCAGTTCGGCCAGGGCTTCCCGGATCGTGGCGAGCGGGATGCCCACCCGCTGGGCCGCGCGGACGAAGGCGACCCGGCGCAGTGTGTCCCGGCTGTAGCGGCGCTGGTTGCCGGAGGTCCGCCGGCTGGTGATCAGTCCCTTGGACTCGTAGAAGTGCAGGGCGGACACCGCGGCTCCGCTGCGGGCGGACAACTGGCCGACGGTCAGCTCGTGGATCTTCTCGGGAATCTGGGGCACTCCCCAGAGATTACCCACCCGGCCGGTCCGCGGTCCGTTGACATCGACCCCCCACCCGACCATGCTAAGCAGTTGCTTAGAGACGCGAGCGAGAGGCCGGGAACATGGCAGAACCGAGGACCTTCACCTCCCCCGACGAGCTGAGGGCGGCCGTGGGCGAGGAGCTGGGCCCCACCGACTGGGTGGAGATCGACCAGAAGCGGATCGACCTGTTCGCCGAGGCGACCGGGGACCACCAGTGGATCCACGTCGACCCGGAGAAGGCCGCCGCCGGTCCGTTCGGGACGACCATCGCCCACGGCTACCTCACCCTGTCGCTGCTGCCGCTGTTCGGGCCGCGGCTCATCCGGGTCGAGGGCGTGAAGATGGGCGTCAACTACGGCACGAACAAGGTCCGTTTCCCCGCCCCGGTCCCCGTCGGCTCCCGGCTGCGCGCCACCGGCAGGATCACCGGGGTCGAGGACGTCACCGGCGGGGTGCAGGTGACGGTCGCCTTCACCATGGAGCGCGAGGGCGGCGACAAGCCGGTGTGCGTCGCGGAGTCGGTCTCGCGCTACTACCTGTAGACCCCGGCGGCTACCCGGCCCCGACCATGCGCAGCACGAGGTCGGCGTAGAGCGCGCCGACCTCCTCGGGGGTGCGCGGACCGTTCACGTTGAACCAGCGGGCCACGTCGATGCACAGCGACAGCACGGCGAGCGTGGTGCCCTGGACGTCCGGCACGTCGAACTCGCCCGAGGCCACGCCGTCCTCGATGATCCCGCGCACCTCCGCGTCCACCTGGCGGCGCAGCGCGACGATCTCCGCGCGGGCCTCGGGGCCGAGGGCGTCGAGCTCGTACTGCACGACCCGCGCGGTGGTGCGCCGGCCCGCGTGCCAGCGGACGAAGGAGCCGACCGCGTCGGCCAGCCGCTCGGCCGCGGTGCCCTCCCGCCGTGCCGCCGTGCGCAGGATGTCGAGGGCCTTGTCGTGGCCGATGCGGCTGATCCGGTGGAGCAGCTCTTCCTTGGTCTTGTAGTGGATGTAGAGCGCGGCCGGGCTCATGCCGGCGCGGCCCGCGATGTCACGGGTCGTCGTCGCGTGGTAGCCCCGCTCGGCGAACGCCTCCACGGCCGCGACGAGCAGCCGCCGGGCCGCGTCAGGGGTGACCTCTTCCCACGGCTCCACGTCGCCGCCGGTCGTCTCCTGCGCCGTACTCATCGCTCGCTCGCCCCTCTCGGTGACAGGAGCACCACCATACCGCCGACGGTGAGCGGGCGCTTAGCCGAGCCGTTCAGAGCTTCTCGAAGGGGTCGTGCTCGGCGAGCAGCTTCTCCAGCCGGGCCTGGTCGACGCGGCTGACGATCTGCCCGGCCTCCTGCCGGTCCCGGATCACCTTGGCGAGGGTGAAGGCGGAGGTGACGAGGTACAGGACGGCGATGGCCAGGAAGCCGCGGACCCAGGCGCTGGCCTCGAGCCGGGCGATGCCGATGGCGGTGGCCGCCATGGCGACCGCGAAGGAGGCGACGGCCTGGCCGTAGAACGCGGCCGTGCTCTGCTGTTTGACCGGTGTGTCACTCATGGCCCCCAGCATCGGCGGACGTGGCCCGCGCCACATCCGCCGGGATACTCAGACCCGGGTGCGCCGCGTACTCAGAAGGCCGAGACCCCGGTCAGCGAGCGGCCGATGAGCAGCTTCTGGATCTGGCTGGTGCCCTCGTAGAGGGTCATCACGCGGGCGTCGCGCAGGAGCTTGCCGGCGGGGTACTCGTCGATGTAGCCGTAGCCGCCGAAGACCTGGAGGGCGTTGTTGGCGGCGCGGACCGCGGCCTCGGAGGCGAACAGCTTGGCCTTGGAGGACTCGACGGCGAACGGCTCGCCGCGGTCGATGAGGTCGGCGACCCGCCAGGTCAGCAGCCGGGCCGCGTCCACGTCGACGGCGATGTCGCTGATCAGTTCCTGCACCAGCTGGTGACGGGCGATCGGCTTGCCGAACTGCTCGCGCTCACCGGCGTACCGCACGGCCGCGTCGAGCGCGGCCTGGGCTATCCCGACGCAGCCGGCGGCCACCGACATCCGCCCCTTGGCGAGCGCGGACATGGCGACGGAGAAGCCCTTGCCCTCCGCGCCGAGCATCGCGGAGGCGGGCACGCGCACGTCCTCCAGGACGAGTTCGGCGGTGGCCTGGCCGCGCAGGCCGAGCTTGCCGTGGACGGTACGGCGGGTCAGGCCGGGGGTGTCGGTGGGCACGAGGAAGGCGGACACGCCCTTGTGGCCGGGGGCGTCGGTGGAGCGGGCGAAGAGCAGGACAACGTCGGCCCAGGTGCCGTTGGTGATGAACATCTTGGTGCCGTTCACGACGTAGTCGTCGCCGTCGCGCACCGCCCGGGTGGTGAGGTTGCCGGCGTCGGAGCCGGTGCCGGGCTCGGTGAGGCCGAAGCAGCCGACGTACTCGCCCGCGGTGAGCCCCGGCAGCCAGCGCCGCTTGTGCTCCTCGCTCCCCCAGGCGGCGATCGTCTTGGCGACGAGGCCCAGGGAGACGGAGACGATCCCGCGGACCGAGGAGTCGCCGCGCCCCAGCTCCTCGGTGACCAGGCAGTAGGAGAGGTGGTCGCCGCCGGAGCCGCCGTACTCCTCGGGCACGGTCAGACCGAGGAAGCCGACCTCGCCGAGCTTCTTCACGATGCCCCGGTCGACCTCCTCGGCGCGGTCCCAGGCGACCACGTGCGGGGCGATCTCGCGCTCCACGAAGTCCCGGGCGAGCCGCCGTACGGCCGTCTGCTCCTCGCTGAGCCCCAGGTTCACCACGGGATCACCTCTTCACCAATGGATCTTGAAAGCCGTACATTTAAATTAGCACTGCTAGTTTCCGGCCGCAGCCCTACTATGTGCGCCATGGCCCGACCGCGCAAGCCCCTCCTCAGCACCGACCGGATCGTCGAGACGGCCCGGGACCTCGTGGACCGGGAGGGTCTGGCGGCCGTCTCCACGCGCCGGCTCGCCGCCGAGCTGGGCGTGAGCGGGCCCTCGCTTTACAACCACTTCCGCACCAAGGACGAGATCCTGGAGGCGGTCGCGGACTCGGTGAGCGCCCTGGTCGACCTGTCGATGTTCGAGGACGGCCGGGAGTGGCGGACCGCGCTGCACGACTGGGCCGTCTCCTACCGGGCCGCACTGCGCGACCATCCGAACATCGTCCCCGTCCTCGCCCGGGGCCCCGGCCGCCGCCCGGCCGCGCTGCGGCTGGCGGACGCGGTCTACGGCGCGATGGTCGACGCGGGCTGGCCGCCCGCGCAGGCGACCTCCATCGGCGCGCTGATGCGGTACTTCATCATGGGCTCGGCGCTCGGCTCCTTCGCCGGCGGCTTCGTGGACGACGCGAGCGCGTACGACCCCGCCGACTACCCCCACCTCGGACAGGCCCATCTGCTCGCCGAGCAGCAGGAGAAGATCGACGAGCGGGCCTTCGAGACGGGGCTCGCCGCGCTGCTGGACGGACTGGCGCAGCAGTACCGGCAGGTACGGGACTGAGGACGCGCGGCAGGGACGCTTCGGCCGCCGCCGAAGCGTCCCTGCCGCATGCTGGGGGCATGAGCACCGAGAATCCCCAGGCGGCCGGGCTGGCGGCGCTGGCCGGGCTGATCGCCGACCGGACCCGGGCCGCGTGCCTGCTGGCGCTGCTGGACGGGCGGGCGTGGACGGCCGGTGAGCTGGCCCGGCACGCCGGGGTCGCGGCCTCCACGCTGAGCGAGCACCTCGGCAAGCTGGTGGCCGGCGGACTGCTCGCGGAGGAACGCCAGGGGCGGCACCGGTATGTGCGGCTGGCCGACGCCCGGGTGGCGCAGGTGGTCGAGGACCTCGCCGCGCAGGTGCCCGCGGCGGCGGTACGGCGCCCTCCGCGCAGCCTGCGCGAGGCGAGCGCCGGTGCCGCCCTGGCCCGGGGGCGGACCTGCTACGACCATCTCGCCGGGCGGCTCGGGATCGTGCTCACCGACGCGCTGACCCGGCGGGGGCTGCTGCGGCAGGACACCGGGTTCGCGCTGACGGACGCGGGGGTGGAGTGGTTCGGCGCGGCGGGCGTGCCGCTGGACCCCGGTGGCCGGCGGCCGCTGGCCCGCGCGTGCCTCGACTGGACGGAACGGCGACCGCATCTCGCCGGGGCGGCGGGGGCGGCCCTGTGCCGGCGGGCGCTGGAGGCGGGGTGGTGCGTGCGGGTGGGATCGGGCCGGGCGGTCGCGGTGACCCCGTCCGGGGAGCGGGTGTTCTCCGACCTGCTCGGCATCTCCGGGCGGCCCTGGCTGGAGACCGGGTGAGGGGCCGGGGTTCCGGCAGCGGGCCGGGCGCCGGTGCGTCAGGACAGGTCGCCCGGTTCCCCGCGCCCCTCGGGGCGCTCGGGGCGCTCGCCCTCAGAAGACGACCACCGCCCGTCCCCCCTTGCCCGCCAGCATGTTCCCGAAGGCCGTCGGGATCTCCTCCAGGGTGATGCGGTCCGTGACCAGCAGGGAGAGGTCCAGGCGGCCCTCGCGCACGTGCTCGGCGAGGAGCGGCACGTCCCGGGCCGGGTCGCTGTTGCCGTAGACGCAGCCGGACAGCGTGCGGCCCCAGTGGAAGAGCTCCAGGGCGTTGAAGGTGACCTGCTGGTCCTTGCCGCCGATGCCGACGACCGTCGTACGGCCGCCCCGGCGCGTGGACTCCCAGGCCGCGCGGATGGAGACCGCGCGGCCCACGCACTCCACGGCGACGTCGACGCCCTGCCTGCCGGTCAGGGCGCGGATCTCGCGGGCAGTGGTGTCGGAGGCGAGGACGTAGTCCGTGGCGCCGGCGGCGCGGGCCAGTTCCTCCTTCCCCGGGGAGACGTCGACGGCGATGATCCGGGACGCCCCCGCCATGCGGGCCGACTGGAGCGTGGCGAGACCCACTCCGCCGACGCCGAACACGGCCACCGTCTCGCCGGACCGGACGCGCGCCGAGTGGTGCACCGCGCCGTAGCCGGTGAGGACGGCGCAGCCCAGCAGGGCGGCGTCCACCAGGGGCACCCCGTCCGGCAGCGGCAGCACACAGGACGCGGCGACCACCGTCTCCTCGGCGAACGCGGCCACGTTCAGGCCGGGGTGCAGGTCGGTGCCGTCGGTCGTGCGGGCGTGGACGTCGGCCGCGCCGTTCAGCGCGTTCGCGCACAGCCACACCTCGCCCAGCGCGCAGGCGTGGCAACCGCCGCAGGAAGGCGCCCAGTTGAGGACGACCGGGGACCCGGGCGAGACATGGGTGACGCCCTCCCCGACGGCGACGACCGTGCCCGCGCCCTCGTGGCCGAGGACGGCCGGGACCGGCACCCGCATGGTGCCGTCGGACAGGGAGAGGTCGGAGTGGCAGACGCCGGCGGCGGCGAGGCGGACCCGGACCTGTCCGGGGCCCGGGTCGGGCAGCTCGATCCCCGTGATCTCCAGCGGGGCGCCGATGGCGGGCAGGACGGCGGCTCGTACGGCCATGGGTGCGCGACTCCTCAGAACTGGAGGGACTTGGTCTGGAGGTACTCGGCGAGTCCGTGCGCGCCCAGTTCCCGGCCGACGCCGGACTGCTTGTAACCGCCGAAGGGCGCGAGGGGGTTGAACCGGCCGCCGTTGATGTCGACCTGGCCGGTGTCCATGCGGCGCGCGAAGGCCACCGCCTCGGCCTCCTCGGCGGCCCAGACGGCGCCCGCGAGGCCGTACACCGTGCCGTTGGCGATGCGCAGGGCGTCGTCCTCGTCGTCGTACCGCAGGATCGACAGGACCGGGCCGAAGATCTCCTCCTGGGCGATGGTCATGTCGGGGGTGACGTCGGCGAAGACCGTCGGGCTGACGAACCAGCCGCGCTCGCGCGGGGATTCGGGGCCGCCCGCGACGAGGCGGGCGCCCTCGGCGACGCCCTTCTCGATGTAACCCCGCACCCGCTCCTGCTGCCTGGCGCTGACCAGCGGTCCGATGCGGTCGCCGTACTTGGCGGCGGCGGTCGCGGCGAGTTCGACGGCCTCGGCGTAGCGGTCGCGGTGGACGAGCATGCGGGTCCAGGCGCTGCACGTCTGACCGGAGTTGGACATCACGTTGGCGACACCGACGTTCACCGCCCTGGCGAGGTCGGCGCTCGGCAGGATGACGTTGGCGGACTTGCCGCCGAGTTCCAGGGCGACCTTCTTCACGGCCGCGCCGGCCACCGCGCCGATCCGCCGGCCGACCGCCGTGGAGCCGGTGAAGGAGACCAGGTCCACGCCCGGGTGCTCGGCGAGGGCCTGTCCGGCGACCGGGCCGAGACCGGTGACCAGGTTGAACACACCGGCCGGCACGCCCGCCTCGTGCACCGCCTCGGCGAACAGCTGGGCGGTGAGCGGGGTGTCCTCGGCCGGTTTGACGACGATCGCGCAGCCGGCGGCGAGGGCCGGGGCGACCTTGGCGACGATCTGGTGGAGCGGGTAGTTCCAGGGGGTGATGGCGCCGACCACGCCGATCGGCTCGTGCAGCACCGTGGAGTTGCCGACCTTCTCCTCGAAGGAGTGCGTGGCGGCCAGCTCGGCGTAGGAGCCCGCGACCGCGATCGGCACGGCCGCGTGCACGGCCTGGGAGAACGGCAGGGGCGAGCCGAGTTCCGCGGTGACCGTCTCGGCGATCTCGTCCTTGCGGGCCGCCAGGGCGTCCCGGAGGGCGGCCAGGCGCGCGGCGCGTTCGGCCGGGGGTGTGGCGGCCCAGGCGGGGAGCGCGGCCCGCGCGGCGCGTACGGCGGTGTCGACGTCCAGGGCCGACGCGGCCGGGACCCGGGCGATGACCTGCTCGTCGGCGGGGTTGACGACCTCGGTCTCGTCCCCGCTCCCGGCGGGGCGCCAGGCGCCGTCGATGTACAGGCCGTCGTGTGCCTTCATTGCTGTGTCCTCCCGGCGGGTCCGCGTCGTCCGGCACACAAACTAGCGATGATAGTTTTCTTGCGCCAGACATTCCCGGTCAGCGGACGTCACGGGACATCATCGCGGAAGGGGCCGGCCGGTGCGGGAACGGCGCCCGCACCGGCCGGTCCACCGGTCACCTGGCCGCCGTCAGATGGGCGAAGACCACCACGTTGCTGGTGTAGCCGGTCCGCCGGCTGAACAGGCCACCACAGGTGAGCACCCGCAGTTCGGGGCGCCCGGTCGGGCCGTAGACCTCCTCGTCGGGGAAGCCGGCCTTGTCGTAGACCTTCACCCGGTCGACGGAGTAGACGGCGACGCGGCCGTCCGCCCGCCGGACCTCGACGGTCTTGCCGGGCTTGACCTGGGCGAGGCCGGCGAAGACGGCGGGGCCGGTGCGGGTGTCGCGGTGGCCGACGGCGACGGCGGTGCCGGCCTCGCCGGGCGTGGGGCCGCCCTGGTACCAGCCGACCAGCTGCGGTCTGTCGACGGGCGGAGTCTCCAGCTCCCGGTTCCGTTCCAGGCGGAGCGGGGTGACCGGGGCGTCGATGCCCAGGGAGGGGACGCGGAAGGATGTCGGCCGGGACCGGGGCAGCGGGCGGGGCGGCGGCGCCGGAGGGGCGGCCGTACCGACGCGGGCGGAGTCCGTGCCGGCCGCCACGGCGTGCGGACCCGGCCCTGCCGCCCCGCCGCCCGGTCCGCAGCGCGACCCCACCGTCACCAGGACGGACACCAGCAGGGCCGTCCTGGCGAGGCGGTAGGCGCGGGTGCGGTACCAGGGCCTGCGCCGGCGCCTACGCGGCGCCATGGGGCCGCCGGCGGACCAGCCGGACGTACACGGCACCACAGACGGCGATCAGGCCCACGGCGCCCGCGGCGGCCACCGGGGAGTAGGCGGCGGCCGTGTCGATGAGACCGCCGCCGCCCGCGTGCACCCCTCCCCTGGGGCCGTTCCGGTCGTCCTTGCCCCAGGACGCGTCGCTGTCGTGCCGGCCGTCGGAGTCGTTGTGCCGGCCGTCGGAGATCTGTCCGCCCGGCCCGTGCTCACCCTCGTGGCGCCCGTCCTTGCAGTTGACGCGGAAGACCTTCTCCTTCAGGGCGGCGGGGGTGCCCACGAGCCAGCTGATCTTGTACTGGCCGTCCGAGAGGCCCAGCGGGTCGGTGTGCCCGGCGCCCCCGGCGAGCGGGATGGTGCCGGCGACGGTGGCGGCGGTGGGGAGCGGGGGCTGCGGGGTGATGGTGTAGGCGATGGCGGTGAGCGTGTCGAAGTTGACGGCCTCCAGATAGAACCGGCACACCACGGGATCGTCCTTGGCCGACCCCACGAGCGGCGTCCCGTGGAGGTGGCGCTCGTCGTGAATCCTGATGTCGCCGTTCTCCCCCTGGGCCGCCGCGCTCGGCGCCGCCACCCATGACGCGCCCGCCGCGGCGAGGGCGGTGAGGACGACTGTGGCGCCCGCGCGGGGGCCGACGGCATGTGGGGTCATGGTGGGCATGCGCGCTCCTCCGAGTTCAGACGATTTTCATACAAATCGCTCGTTCGCCTGGACTCTCCTTCATGGGCCGCGCGGCCCAGGGCACTGACGCCCGACGCGCCGTCAGAGATCGCTCGTGCGGCGCAGTCCCGGGCGCTTCGGCCGCTTCCCGGTCACCCGTCCGGGCGGCCCCCCGGGGCGCCCCGGCGAGCGCAGCGCCACGGCCGACGACACCAGCAGCAGCGCCCCCAGCATCACGAACGGCGCAGCCACGCCCGCCACACCGGCGACCAGACCGGCGGCGGCCGGGGCGGCGACCTGGCCCAGCCGGTTGCCGGTCAGCCGCAGGGCGAGCGCGGTGGAGCGGGCCTCGGCCGGCGCGGCCTGCACCACCGTCGTCATCGACAGCGGCTGGCCCACGCCGAGGCAGAAGCCGAGGACCGTCAGCATCGCGCCGAGTGCCCACACCGGCACCGGCAGCGCCACCCCCGCGCACAGCAGGGCCGCCAGCAGGCAGGTCACGGTGAGCAGCGCGGGCCGGCCGAGCAGCCGCAGCAGCGGGGTGAGGACGAGCCGGCAGGCGATGGTGGCGCCCGCCCGGAGACTGAGCAGGACGCCGATCACCGAGGGCGCGATCCCCCGGTGTTCGCCGACCACCGGCAGGTAGGCGGTGAGGATGTCGGTCGCGGACAGCACCGACAGGCTGATCAGCATGCCCGCGGGCACGCCCCGGGCGCGCAGGATGCCGCCGACCGGCACCCGCCCGCCGCCGCGCGCGGGGGAGCCCCCGGCCGTACGGTCCTCGACGCGCCACAGCGAGGTGAACGCGACCGCCGCGCCCGCGCCCGCCACGACGAGGGCGAGGGCGCTACTGCGGGCCAGGCCGGGGCCGCCGATGAGGGCGCCCGCGGCGACGGGTCCGATGAGTTGGCCGAGGGAGGCGCCGATGGTGAAGTGGCCGAAGTTGCGGTCCTGTTCGTGCGGCGCGGACTGCCGGGCCACCAGTGACTGGGCGCCGATCACGAAGCACAGGTGGCCGAGTCCCATCACCCCGCTCCACAGGGCCATCGCCCACAGCGAGCCGGCGAGCCCGCTGAGCGCGCAGCCGGCCGCGATGAGGACGACACCGGCCGGCAGCAGGGGCGCGCAGCGGCCGTGGTCGGTACGGCGGCCGAGCGGTACGGCGGCGAACAGCGGCAGCAGCGCGTAGACACCGGCGATGACGCCGACCGCCCGTTCGTCCGCACCGAGCGCCAGGGCCCGGTAGGAGACGGCGGGCCGGGCCATCGACACCGCCCCCTGCGCGCAGCCGAAGGCGATGACGAGGCGGAGCAGCCAGCCGCGGTTCCCACCGGGCCCCATGATGTCCTCCAGGGGGTCAGACGATGCCGAACAGGACGCCGGCGCCGAGGACGACGAGCGAGGTGAGCACGGCCCACTTGACCACGAACCGGGTGTGGTCGCCGAACTCCGCCTTGGCCATGCCGACCAGGACGTACACGGCCGGGACGAGCGGGCTGGACATGTGCAGGGGCTGGCCGACGATCGAGGCGCGGGCGATCTCCACCGCGGAGACGCCGTGCGCCTGGCCCGCCTCGGCGAGCACCGGCAGGATGCCGAAGTAGAAGCCGTCGTTGGACATGAAGTACGTCAGCGGGATGCTCAGCACGCCGGTGACGAGGGCCATGTGCGGGCCCATGCCGTCGGGGACGTTGCCGACCAGCCACGTCGCCATGTGGTCGACCATGCCGGTGCCCTGGAGGACGCCGGTGAAGACGGCGGCGGCGAAGACCATGCCGGAGACGTTGAGGACGTTCTCGGCGTGGGCGGCGATCCGGGCCTTCTGGTCCGGCATGTGCGGGAAGTTGACGGTCAGGGCGAGGGCGGCGCCGAGCAGGAACAGCACCGGGATCGGCAGCCACTCCATGATCATGGCGGTGAGCAGGACGACCGTGAGCAGCGCGTTGAACCAGTAGAGCCCGGGGCGCAGGGTGGGGCGGTCCGGGTCCAGGCCCTGGAAGCCCTCGTCCCCGGGCTCGTCGGGCAGGTCCGCGCCCGGGCCGGAACCGCCGGCCCTCCGCACGTCCTTGCCCGCACCGGAGCCGACCAGCACCGTCTCGGTCTCCTCCACCAGCACCTCGTCCAGCGTCAGCACACCGAGCCGCCTGCGCTCGCGGCGGCCGAGGACGTAGGAGAGGGCGAAGACGAACAGCAGGCCCGTCGCGAGGGCCGGGATCATCGGCACGAAGATGTCGCCGGCGTCGAGCTTCAGCGCGGTGGCGGCGCGGGCGGTGGGGCCGCCCCACGGCAGCGTGTTCATCACGCCGTTGGCCATGGCGGCGACGCCGGTCATCACGACCAGGGACATCTTCAGGCGCTTGTACAGCGGGTACATCGCCGAGACGGTGATCATGAAGGTGGTGGAGCCGTCGCCGTCCAGGGAGACGATCGCGGCGAGGACCGCCGTGCCGACCACGATCCGCAGCGGATCGGCCCTGCAGAAGCGGAGGATGCCCCGCACGACCGGGTCGAAGAGGCCGACGTCGATCATCACACCGAAGTAGACGATCGCGAACATGAGCATCGCCGCGGTGGGGGCGAGGCTGGTGACGCCGTCGATGACGTAGTCGCCGAGCCCGGCGCCCTTGCCCACGAACACGCAGAACAGCGCGGGTATGAGCACGAGCGCCGCGATCGGCGACATCTTCTTCAGCATGATCAGGACCAGGAAGGTCGCGATCATGGCGAAGCCGAGGATGGTCAGCATGGATGGATACCTAACGTTCGCCCTTGAACATCCCACCTGGGGGCCGGCGGTGCGATGACGTTAGGTCCGCGCGAACGGCGTTAACAAGATGTTGACGTGCGAGCAATAAGCGCGAAAGTCCAGGTCACGGCAGTGCGACGAGTTCGACGGGTACGCCGTTGAGGACCGCGTTGCCCGACAGCGGGTCGAGCAGGCTGCCGTCGAGCAGCTGGTTGACGTTGACGCCGGGGTCGGTGGAGGCGTGGCCCAGCCGGGTGCCGGGCCGGTCGTGGCCCCAGCCGTGCGGCAGGCTCACCACACCGGGCCGGACGCCGTCGGTGACCTCGGCGGGGGCCACCACCTCTCCCCCGGCGCCCTTGACGCGGACGTCCGCGCCGTCCCGGACGCCGAGGCGGGCCGCGTCCTCGGGGTGGACGTGCACGGTGCAGCGGTTGCTGCCGCCGGTGAGCGCGGGCACGTTGTGCATCCAGCTGTTGTTGGAGCGCAGATGGCGGCGGCCGACGAGGACGAGGCCCGCGGGCCGCTCGCGCAGGGCCGCGCGGAGCCGGGGCAGGTCGCCGGCGATGGGCCCGGGCAGCAGTTCGACCTTGCCGCTGCGGGTCCTCAGCGGCTGCGGCAGGCGCGGGCGCAGCGGGCCGAGGTCGATGCCGTGCGGGTGGGCGAGCAGCCTCTCCAGGGTCAGCCCGTCGGGGCGGGCGCCGAAGCCGTCGCCGTACGGGCCGAGGCGCAGCATCAGATCGAGCCGCCGCTCGGGGCCGTTGTCACCGGTCAGCAGGGCGGCGAGCTCGTGCGGGTCGCGCCCGTGCACCGGCCCGTGCGCGTCCTGGACGGCCTTGCCGAGGGTCTGGTCGATCACCATCGCGTCGACGGAGGCGGGGTCGGCGCCGTGCATCCCGCCGGCCGCCAGGACCAGCCGGGCGAGGATCTCGGTCTCCGCCATGCGGCCGGGCTCCAGCGGGACGGCGGGGCGGGTGTAGCGGACCTGGTTGCGCACGGCCAGGGTGTTGAAGGCGAAGTCGTGGTGCGGGCTCTGGGAGGGCGGGGGCGGGGGCAGCACGACGTGGGCGTGGCACGAGGTCTCGTTGAGGTACGGGTCGACGCTGACCATGAAGTCCAGGGAGTCCAGGGCCTTGTCGAGCCGGTCGCCGTCGGGCGCGGAGAGCACGGGGTTGGCGGCGACGGCGATCAGCGCGCGCACGGGCGTCCCCTGGTCGGTCGCGGTGTCGATCTCCTCGGCGAGCGCGGCGAGCGGCAACTCCCCCTTCGCCTCCGGGTGTCCGCTCACCCGGGAGTGCCAGCGGCCGAGCGCGAAGCCGCGGCCGGGGCCCGCCGGACGGGGCGTCCTGCCGGTGGCGGCCTGCGGGAAGAGCGCGCCACCGGGCCGGTCCAGGTTGCCGGTGAGGACGTTGAGGACGTCGACCAGCCAGCTGGCCAGGGTGCCGTGCGGCACGGTGCAGCTGCCGATGCGGGCGTAGACGGCGGCGGCCGGGGCGGCGGCCAGCTCGCGGGCGAGGGCGCGGATGACGCCGGCGTCCAGGTCGCAGGCGGGGGCTGCGGCCTCGGGGGTGAAGTCGCCGAGCGCGTCGCGCAGTTCGTCCAGCCCCTGGACGTGCGGGGCCAGGTGCCGCAGGTCGACGAGGTCCTCCGTGAAGAGGGTGTGGGCCATCGCGGCGAGCAGCAGGGCGTCGGTGCCGGGGCGTATCGCCAGGTGGCGGTCGGCGAGCTTCGCGGTGCGGGTGCGGCGCGGGTCCACGACGGTCAGCCGGCCGCCGCGCGCCTTGAGCGCCTTGAGCCTGCCGGGGAAGTCGGGCGCGGTGCACAGACTGCCGTTGGACTCCAGGGGGTTGGCCCCGATGAGCAGCAGGTGGTCGGTGTGGTCGAGGTCCGGCACCGGGATGGCGCCCGCGTCGCCGAACAGCAGCCCGCTGGAGACGTGCTTGGGCATCTGGTCGACCGTGGAGGCGGTGAACAGGCTGCGGGTGCGCAGGGCGCCGAGCAGGACCTGCGGGTAGAGGGCGCCGGCCACGGTGTGCACGTTGGGGTTGCCGAGGACCACGCCCACGGCGTCGGGGCCGTACCGCTCCACCACCGGGCGCAGACCCGCGGCGACCGCGTCGAAGGCCTCCTCCCAGGTGGCCTCGCGCAGGCTGCCGTTCTCGCGGACGAGCGGGGTGCGCAGCCGGTCGGGGTCGCCGTCGAGGGCGCCGAAGGCGGCGCCCTTGGGGCAGATGAAGCCCTTGCTGAACACGTCGTCCCGGTCGCCGCGGGCGCCGGTGACGCGGGTGCCCTCGACGGTGAGGGTCAGCCCGCAGGTGGCCTCGCACAGGGGGCAGATTCGCAGGGCGGTGCGGGACACGGGTCCTCCCGGAGGGGTCGGCGACGGGGTCGCCCACGCACGAGCGGGCGGACCGGCCGCGCCGAGCATACCGACCGGTATGCACGGAGGGGAGGCCCTGTGCGCCCCCGCCTGCACCGGCGGTCGTTTCGGCCGCCCGGCACCGGCCCTGCGGGACGCTCCGGCCGGCCCCGGCTCAGTCCAGTACGCGTCCCAGGTACGACCGGAGCAGTTGCCGGGTCTCCGTGATGATCGCCTCGTCGCCCTGCGGATCGACCCGGAAGGCCAGCTGGACCAGGGTGTCGGCGCTCTCCACGGCGACCAGGAACACCCGCCGCAGGTCCGCGTCCGGGGTGCGGCCGAGGTAGCCGGCGAGCAGGTCGGTGAGCCGGTCGGCGACCCGGGTGTTGGGCTCGGTGTGACGGGAGCCGACCGGTATCTGGTTGCCGAAGTCCACCAGGGAGAAACCGGGCGCCGTGCGCTTCATGCCCAGGTACTCGTCCAGGACGGCGTCCATGGCGGCCCGCCAGTCCCCCTCGCCGGCCTTCTTCAGGCGCCCGGTGACCCGCTCGACGTACCGTTCCAGGTTGCGCTGGGCGAGGGCGTCGGCCATCTGCCGCTTGTTGCCGAAGAAGCGGTAGACCGAGCCGATGGGCACGCCGGCGCGCTGGGCGACCGCGCGTGTGCTCAGGGCGTCGTAGCCGACCTCGTCGAGGAGTTCGGCGCAGGCGTCCAGGATCCTGGTCAGCCGTTCGGCGCTGCGCCGCTGGACGGGCGCGCGGCGGAGCGATGTCGCGTGGGGCACGGGCTTCATGATGCCTTTCCGCCGGGGTCCGGTGAACCTCCCCCCACAGTACGGAGACAGGTGGCCCTTGCACTCATTCGCCGGCGGAGGCGAGGTGCCGGTGCTTCTCCTCCGCCGAGGGGGGCGAGGGGCCGGCGACCGAGGCCCGCAGGGGGCGCAGGGTTCCGTGACCGCCGTCCGCCAGGGGCGCAGGGTGCCGTCACCGCCGTCCGCCGGGGGCGCAGGCTGCCGTCACCGCCGTCCGCCGGGGGCGCAGGGTGCCGTGGCCGCCGTGCGCCGGTCAGGGCGGCGCCGGCCGGCGCTCACCCCGTGCCCGTCTCCGCGCCGGACACCGTGATGTCGGCCGTGCTCTGGACCGGCTTGCCGCGGACGGCCCACACCGTGCCGTCGTCGGCGTACAGGCGGACGGTGATCTGGTGGGTGCCGTGCGGGACGCGGCCGGCGGCCAGGTGGTACGTGGGGACGCGCAGCCGCGCGACCCGGTGGCCGTCGACGAACAGGTGGGCCAGCCCGCGGCCGATGGCCGCCGCGGGCCGGGTGCCGGGCGGGGAGAGCCGGAAGTGACGGAGGGCCAGCCGTACGTCCCAGCCGCCGGCCGAGTCCGGGGTGACCTCGAAGGCGACCTCGGGGGCGTTCCGCGGGGCCACCTCGCGCAGGTTCCGGCCGGTCTCGTCGGTGCCGTCCAGCACCTTCCCCACGGGTGACGGCGGGACGGTCGCCCCGCCGCGCGCCTCACCGCTGGTGCAGGCCGCCGCTCCGAGCGGCAGCAGGACGCCCACCGCGAGCGCGGCGAGGGCCCCACGCGTCCACTTCGTCCACGACATGACCGGGAGCGTAGAACAGCGCGGCGGCGCTCCGGATCCCCCTGAAGTCTGGTTCCCGCCCTACCCCGCGGGGAGGACGGCGACCCTCTTGCGCGGACCCCCGCTCATTCCTACGGTGATGCATAGGAATCGGGAGCACAAGGAGCGATCATGAGCGATGGGGGCACCTCCCGCGCGAGCGTGTTCGAGCGTGGGGGAGGACGCAAGACCGCCGAGGGGCTGGCGTATCTGACCGGGTTCGGCAACGAACACGCCTCGGAGGCGGTGCCGGGCGCCCTGCCCGAGGGCCGCAACTCGCCGCAGCGCGCGCCGCTGGGCCTGTACGCCGAGCAGCTGAGCGGTACGGCGTTCACCGAGCCGCGGGCGCACAACCGACGCTCCTGGCTCTACCGCGTCCGCCCCTCGGCCGCCCATCCGGCGTTCACCCGCACCGGCAACGGCGCGATCCGCACGGCGCCCTTCACCGAGGCGGTCCCCGACCCCAACCGGCTGCGCTGGAACCCGCTGCCGGAGCCCCCGGCCGGCACCGACTTCCTGGCCGGCCTGTGGACGCTGGGCGGCAACGGCGACGCGACCCAGCGCACCGGCATGGCCGTGCACCTGTACCACGCCAACGCCTCGATGGAACGGGTCTTCTCCGACGCCGACGGCGAGCTGCTGGTCGTGCCCGAGCGCGGCGGACTGCTGCTGCACACCGAGTTCGGCCGCCTCCACGCGGAGCCGGGCCATGTGGCGCTGATCCCCCGTGGAGTGCGCTTCCGTGTGGAGCTGCTCGATGAGTCGGCCCGGGGCTATGTGTGCGAGAACTATGGGGCGCCCTTCCGGCTGCCCGACCTCGGCCCGATCGGCGCCAACGGGCTCGCCAATCCCCGCGACTTCCGGGCCCCGGTGGCGGCGTACGAGGACGTCGAGGGGCCGGTGGAGGTGGTGAACAAGTTCTGCGGCAACCTCTGGACGGCGACCTACGACCACAGCCCCCTGGACGTGGTCGCCTGGCACGGCAACCATGTGCCGTACGTCTACGACCTGCGCCGCTTCAATGTGATCGGCACCATCTCCTACGACCACCCGGACCCGTCCGTCTTCACGGTGCTGACCTCGCCGTCGGACACCCCGGGCCTGGCCGGCGTGGACTTCGTGGTCTTCGCGCCGCGCTGGCTGGTGGGCGAGGACACCTTCCGGCCGCCGTACTTCCACCGGAACGTGATGAGCGAGTACATGGGCCTGATCGAGGGCGCCTACGACGCCAAGGCCGAGGGCTTCGTGCCCGGCGGCGGCTCGCTGCACAACATGATGTCGGCGCACGGGCCGGACCGGGAGACGTTCGACCGGGCGAGCGCGGCCGAACTGGGGCCGCAGAAGATCGACGACGGACTGGCGTTCATGTTCGAGACCCGCTGGCCGGTGACCCTCACCCCGCAGGCGGCGGGCGCCGACCACCTCCAGCAGCACTACGACGACGTGTGGCGGGGACTGGAGCGGCACTTCCGGGGGTGACCGCCGCCGTTGCGCCGAACGTTCTCCGCCAGGTACGGATAGCCGCGTGACCTCCTTCGCCCCGGATTCGATCGTCCTGAACCGCAAGCTGCCGCTGTGGTACCAGGTGTCGCAGTCGCTGCGCGCCTCGATACTGGGCCGCTCCCCCGAGGCCCCGCTGCGCCTGCCCACCGAGGAGCGGCTGGCGGAGCACTACGGGGTGAGCGTGCTGACCATGCGGCAGGCACTGAAGGAACTGGAGGACGAGGGTCTGATCAGCCGGCACCGGCGGCGCGGCACGTTCATCGAGCCCGCGGCGCGGCGCGGGGCCCCGGTCCGGCTGCTGGGCTCAGTGGACGCGATCGTGGCCCAGCAGTCCGGGATGACGACGGAACTGCTCGGCCACGGCCGCGTGCCGGTGCCCGCCGGGCTCGCCGAGCACTTCCCGGATCTCGCGGAGGTGGCCGCGTACCACCGGCTGCGCAGCGACGAGAAGACCGGTGAGCCGACCAACCACGCCGTCAACCACGTCCGCCCCGAACTGGCCGAGGGCATCGACCCGGACGACCTGGTCCGCTGGCCGATGACCAAGGTGCTGCGGGACGTGGTGAAAGCGGACATCAGCCGGATCACGGACACCGTGGAGGCCCGGCTCGCCGACCCGGAGACGGCCCGGCTGCTCGAAGTGCCGCTGCTCAGCCCGATCCTGCACTACACCGGGGTGACCTACGACAGCGAGGGGCGGGTGCTGGACGTGGCGGTCATCCACTACCGGGGCGACCGCTTCTCGTTCACCGTCACGCTCGACGCGTAGGCGCTCCGCCGGTTCGGCCGGGCGGGGCCGTCCGTCGGGCGCGGGGCCCGTCGCGGTGGGCCGCGCGGTTCCTCGTGCCCCTCCGGGGCGCCATCCGCTGTCGTAGCATGCCGTGCGTGACGCACGACGACGCTCCGCTGCTGGCGGACCTCATGCCGTGGTCCGTCGCACCGTTGCGGCCGGGCCGCTCCTGGCCGACGGCACCGGACCCGGCCTCGCTCAGGGCCCGCTGGGACGCGTTGCTGAAGGCGGGAGGCCCGGACCGGGAGGCGCTGTTCGAGCCCACCCGCGCCCGCACGCTCCAGTCGGCGGTGGGCCAGCTGCCCGGTTCCCCCGCCGGCACCGAGCGGCTCGCGCGCGCCGCGGGGCCCTGCCCGGAACCGGTGCGGGTGCTGGCCGCTCCCTTCGACGAGCAGTGGCTGATCCCGGACCACCGGCTGATCGACACGGCCCGCCCGGAGCTGTGGCGGGTGGCGGACGCGCACCAGGTGTTCACGGTCGAGACGGGCGACGCCGGCGTCCCGCTGCTGGCGACCGCGCTGCTGCCCACCCTGCGCCCGGGCCGCGTCCGCCCGCTCTACCGCCGCCCCGGCGGCACGGAACCGAACCTCGCCCCCGGCCTGCTGGACCACCTGGCGGCCCGGCTGGGCACACGGCCCTCGGCGCCGGACGTGCTGGCCTGGATCCTGATGGCGGCCGGCCCCGGCCTCGCCGTCCCGCTCACCGACGACCCCGGCCTGTGGGCGTCCGGCGTGGAGAGCGGCCGCCGGGCACTGTGGCTGATGCGCCGGGACGGCGAGCGCCCCCGGCTGCCGGGCGGGCGGCGCCCGTACGTCCGCGCGCCCCTGCCGGGCCGTCCGCTCACCGTGCGCTACGACCGCGACGAGGAGAGCCTGCACCTGGACGACGGCCGTATCTCGCCCGTCCCGCCCGAGGCCTGGGACTACGAGGTGGCCGGGGTGCGGGTGCTGGAGAACTGGTTCGCGGCGCGCACCGCGTCCGGGGAGCCGGGCACGCTCGCCGCGATCCGTCCCGCGGTCTGGCCGCAGGCCTGGACGTCGGAGCTGCTGGAGCTGATCACGGTCCTCGCCCTGCTGGCGGAACTGCGCTCGACGCGGGACGAGATGAAGGTGACGGCACCGGTCACGGCGGCCGAGCTGCGCGAGGCGGGCGTGCTGCCGGTGCCGGAGTCCTCCCGCCGCCCCGCCTCGGTCCTCGACCACCACGAGGAGGGCCCGGACGGGCAGTTCGCACTGCTCTAGCCGCCCGCCACCGGCGCGTCCCGCGCCCGCACGCGCGGACCGACGACCGGCGCCTGCGACGCGGCGATCCGGCCGCACCCGGCACCGCACAGCCCGAAGCGCGACGGCACCCCGGGCACCGGCGGCCGGCCGGGCGGCGCGCCCGGCACCTGGCGGACGACGAGCACACCCCGCCCCGACCACAACAACCCAGCACACCCCCCAGGAGCGCGGAAACGGCACGACCAGCCCCCCACGGCCCCCACCCGCCACGCCCGCCCGGCTAGCGCGGCGCGAACGCGTCGAGGACCCGCTCCACCATCCGCTCGAACACCGCCTCCAGATCGATCGGCCCCGAGTCCTCCGCGAACGCCGCCGCCATGCGCGGATAGGCGCCGGATGCGATCTGGCGGCCCAGGTACGCGGTGCGGACCGCGTTCTCCTCGTCCTGCGACCACGGCAGGGCCCGCACCCGCTCGGCGGTGTCGAGTTCGTTGCGGACGTAGGCCGTGACCATGCCGTTCAGCATCGCGATGAACTCCACCTTGGTGCCGTACGCGGCCTCCAGCGGGTCCAGGCAGGCCAGGCAGTGCTCCAGGTAGCGCAGGGCATGCGGGCTGAAGCCGTAGACGGGGGACATCAGGCGCGGCAGCCACGGATGCCGGCGCATCAGCTCACGGGTCTGGCGGGCCACCCGGCGCATGTCGCCGCGCCAGTCGCCGCTGGGCTCCCACAGCTCGTGCTCCGCGCCGACGGCGTCCACCATCAGCTCGTACAGGTCCTCCTTGCGGGGGACGTAGTTGTACAGCGACATGGTGCCGCAGCCCAGCTCGGCCGCGACGTGCCGCATGGACACCGCGTCGAGCCCTCGCGCGTCGGCGATCCGGACGGCGGCGGCGGCGATGTCGTCGCGCGTGTACGCCGGTTTCGGACCTCGGCCGGTGCGCTCGGGGCGCGCCCAGATCACTTCGGGGACGGCCCCTCGGACTGCCATCGCTCATCACCTCGGCCACCATCGTAGTTACGTACGCCGTACGTAGTGCGGTACGGTGCCGGCATGACAACTACGTACGCTGTACTTAGTGAAGGTCTGGAGAAGCGCTTCGGCGCCGTGCGTGCCGTGCGCGGGCTCGATCTGGCCGTGGCCGAGGGCACGGTCTGCGGGCTGCTGGGCCCCAACGGGGCGGGGAAGACGACGGCGGTCCGGCTGCTGACCACGCTGCTGCGCCCGGACGGGGGCTCGGCGCGGATCGCCGGGCACGACCTCGTGCGGGAGGCGGCGGCCGTGCGGCGCCGGATCGCGGTCACCGGGCAGTACGCCTCCGTCGACGGGGACCTCACCGGCCGGCAGAACCTGCGGCTGTTCGCCCGGCTGCTCCGGGTGCGGGGACCGGCCGCCCGCGCCGACGAACTGCTGGAGCGCTTCGGGCTGACCGAGGCGGCGGACCGGAAGGCGGCGGCGTACTCGGGCGGCATGCGGCGCCGGCTGGACCTCGCCGCGAGCCTGCTGCGCCGTCCCGACGTGCTCTTCCTGGACGAGCCGACCACCGGGCTCGACCCGGCCAGCCGCGCCCGCATCTGGCAGGCGGTGCGCGAGCTGAAGGCGGACGGCACCACCGTGCTGCTGACCACCCAGTACCTGGAGGAGGCCGACCGGCTCGCCGACGACATCGCCCTGGTGGACCGGGGCCGGGTCGCCCACACCGGCTCGCCCGCCACGCTGAAGGCACTCATCGGGTCCCATGTGGAGGCGGTGGTCGCGGACGCCGGCGCGCTGACCCGGGCGGCGGCCGTGCTCGACCGGCTGACCGGCAGGGAGCCCGTGTTCGACCGTGAGCGCCGTGCGGTCGGCGCGGTCACCACCGATCCGACGCTGACCCTGCCCCGCCTGGTGCGCGAACTCGACGCGGCCGGCGTGCCGTTGCTGGACGCCGGCATCCGGCCGCCCACCCTCGACGACGTCTTCCTGCGGCTCACCGGTGAGTCCGCCGGCCATGAGGAGCGTGCCGCGTGAGCGCGTTGGCGTACGACGGACTGGCGATGGCGGGCCGGCAGCTGCGCCGCGTCCGCAACAACCCGGGCCTGGCGGTCCTGACCCAGCTGATGCCGGTCAACATGCTGCTGTTCTTCGGCTACGTGTTCGGCAGCGCCCTGGCGGTGCCCGGCCGCGAGTACCGCTCCTTCCTGGTGCCCGGGCTGCTCGTCGCCACGGCCGCCGGCGGACTGATGACCGGCATGTTCCAGGCCGCCCAGGACACTCACCGGGGGGTGACGGACCGGTTCCGCACGATGCCGGTGAGCCGGGCCGCCGTACCGCTCGGGCAAGCCGTCGCCGACCTGCTCGTCACGGCCGTCGGGACGGTGCCGCTGCTGCTGACCGGGCTCGCGGTGGGCTGGCGGATCGAGGGGTCCGCGGCCGGGGCGGCCGGTGCCGTGGGCCTGCTGCTGCTCTTCCGGTTCGCCTGCACCTGCGCCGGGATCCTGCTGGGCCTGCTGTCCCGCAGCGAGGAGGCCGCCGGGCAGCTCGGCGCCGCCTCCTTCGTGCTGCCGCTGCTGTCGAACGCGTACATCCCGACCGGCAACCTGCCCCACTGGCTGCGCGTGCTCGCCGAGTGGAACCCGATCAGCGCGGTGACCACCGCCCTGCGGGACCTCTTCGGCAACGCGCCCGTCCCGGAGGGCGCCGCCTGGCCGGTGGCCCACCCGGTCGCGGGGGCGCTGGCGTGGAGCCTCGCCCTGACCGCGCTGTTCCTGCCGCTGACCGTGCGCGGGTACGCGCGGGCCGAGTGAGTCCGCACTGCTGACAGAGCCGCCGGTCAGGGGAGATCATCCACCCCATGGATCACCTCCCGCTGCCGCTGGACGGCATCACCGTCGTCGCCGTCGAACAGGCCGTGTCCGCGCCCTTCGCGACCCGGCAGCTCGCCGACCTGGGGGCCAGGGTCATCAAGGTGGAGCGGGTCGACGGCGGCGACTTCGCGCGCGGCTACGACACCGCCGCCCGCGGTCTCGCCTCGCACTTCGTGTGGTGCAACCGCGGCAAGGAGTCCATCGCGCTGGACCTGAAGGACCCGCGCGGCCTGGACGTCGTACGGCGGCTGGTCGCGGACGCGGACGCGTTCGTGCAGAACCTCGCGCACGGCGCGGCGGCCCGGCTCGGCCTGGACGCGGCCACGCTGTGCGCCGCGCACCCGCGGCTGATCGCCGTGGACATCTCGGGCTACGGCGGCTCGGGGCCGTACACGGACAAGCGCGCGTACGACATGCTCGTGCAGTGCGAGGCGGGGCTGGTGTCGGTGACCGGGACGCCCGGGCAGCCGGTGAAGGCGGGCATCCCGGCGGCGGACATCGCGGCGGCCATGTACGCCTTCTCCGGGGTGCTGGCCGCGCTCGTGCGGCGCGGGACGACCGGGCGGGGCGGGCCGGTGGAGGTGTCCATGCTGGAGGCGCTCGCCGAGTGGATGGGCCATCCGCTGCACCACGCGCTGCACGGCGGTGAGCCGCCGGCCCGCACCGGACTCGCGCACGCCGTGATCGCGCCGTACGACGCCTATCCGACGGCGGACGGCGGGCGGGTGCTGCTGTCGGTGCAAAACGACCGGGAGTGGCGGCGGCTGGCCGAGCAGGTCCTGGGGCGCCCGGAACTGGCCACCGATCCGGCGTACGCGACCAATGCCGCGCGGGTGGCGCACCGCGAGGAGACCGACGCCCTGGTGGCGGGGGCGCTGGCGGTGCTGGACGCCGGGGAGGCGCTGGCCCGGCTGGAGAAGGCGGGCATCGCCTGCGCCCGGCTGCGGGATCTGCACGAACTGGCGGAGCATCCGCAGCTGGCGGCCCGGGAGCGGTGGCGTCAGGTGGGGTCGCCGGCCGGGCCGCTGAAGGCGCTGCTGCCCCCCATCACGCTGCCGGGCGGGGACGAGGCACGGATGGGTGACGTGCCCGCTCTCGGACAGCACACCGGAGCGCTGCTGCGTGCCGTGGGGATGACGGACGACGAGATCGCAGCGCTGCGCCGGGACGGTGTGGCGGCCTGAGCGCGGGCACCCCTGCTCGGGTCGGGGGCCCTGCGGTGCGGTCAGTGACCGCCGAACAGCGACCGGCGCAGCCGGCGCAGCGGCGCGAAGAGGGAGACGCGGCCGATCCGCGTGCCCCGGTCACTGCGCTGGTGCACGGAGTCACGCGCCGTCAGCTCCCGCATCAGCGAGGTCGCCTCGACCGTCTCCCGCTGCGGTATGGCGGGACCCGCCAGCACCGACAGATGGCGGTCGAGCCGCGAACTGGTCGCACTGCTCCCGCAGGTGATCGCAGGGACCCTGGCCCTGCTGCGCACTGTTATCTGCTCCATGTCACTCCCCACCCGTACGAGTCCACCCGGCCCGGGCAGGGTAACCCTATCGCCCCGGTGAGGCACGCGTGTATCTCGGCCACAGGATTCACCTTCCCCGTAAGGTGGTTGATCATCCGCCTTTGACTACTCTCCGAATCCGACCGATTTCAGGGTGAGTTGGACAATGGGCTGACCAGTGGGTTGAGCTGACCCACCGTCAGGCTCGACGGTCACGGCGAGTGACGTCGAAGCGGCGTCGAGACCCTTGGCGACCAAGGGCGTGTCGCCCGCCAGGAGCCCCAGGGAGCGCGGTCGCACCCGGGGACGCATGAGCCAGAGCTGGTGCACGCGCCCGCCGGACGGGGTGCCGTACCCGCTGAGGGTGACGACGGCTTCCCGCTCGGAGGCGGAAGCGATTACTCCGATACTGCGGCCGCGCGCGTCCCCGCCGCTCACCGCGCGGGCGTCCGGAGCGGCCAGAACGTGGGCGATCTCACGTGCCCGGACCCGCTCGGCGGCCAGCCGGTCCTCGGTGCGGTGGGCCTGGACCGCGAAGAGGGAGGCGACGACGAGCGCCGCGGCGGCCGTGACCGTGGCGAACGGGACGAGGAGGGGGCGGCGCGTCCGGGACGCACGGGCGCGGCCCGGCGGGGGCTGGGTGCCCCAGACGTGCGGCGGGAGCCGGGGCGTCCGCTCCCGGGCGCCCGCGCGACCGCGCGCGGGCTCCTGCGGGGTGGTGCGGACGGCGGCCAGGACCCGGTCGCGCAGGGCGGGGGGCGCCGGGGCCGCCGTCGACCAGGCGAGGCGGACCGCGTCCTCGGCCAGCTCCCGCACGTCGGCGGCGCACCGGTCGCAGCCCGCCAGGTGCTTCTCGAAGCGGCGGCGCTCGCCCGGTTCCAGCGCGTCGAGCGCGTAGGGCGCGGCGAGGGAGTGCGGGTCCGCGCGGCGCAGCAGCGTGCCGAGGATGCTCATGCGGCGCCTCCCAGGCACTGGCGCAGCCGGGTGAGTCCGTCGCGCATCCGCGTCTTGACCGTGCCGAGCGGCAGCGAGAGCCGCTCGGCCACCTCACGGTAGGTGTACCCGTCGTAGTAGGCCAGGGTCACCGACTGGCGTTGCAGGGCCGTGAGCCGGTTCAGGCAGCGGCGCACCCACTCGCGTTCCAGGCCGGCCTCGACCTCCTCGGCGACCTGGTCGAACGCGGGCTCCCCGGCGCGCACGGCCTCGCGCTGCTCGCGTTCGCCGGCCGCGCGGGCACTGCGCACCCGGTCGACGGCGCGGCGGTGGGCGAGGGTGAGGATCCAGGACAGGGCGCTGCCCCGCGCGGGGTCGAACCGGGCGGCGGAGCGCCACAGTTCGAGCAGCACCTCCTGGGCGACCTCCTCGGACTGTGCGGGGTCCCGCACCACCCGTCGCACCAGGCCGAACACCGGCCCGGAGACCAGCCCGTACAGCTCCTCGAACGCCCTGTGGTCGCCGCCGGCCACGAGCACCAGCAGCTCGTCCGCCTGTGTGCGGGTCCCCTCTCCGTGGCCGCAGCCGGCTCTTCCTCGCGCACCGCGCATCCGCACCGTGACACACCTCCCCGAGGGGGTACGGATCAGCGGGCCGAAAACGCGGGTCCGGGAGCGGTGAAAACTTTTTCCCGTCCGGCCAATCCGCTTCGCGTCCCCGCTCCGTATACCCGTCCGTCAAAGGCAAGTCGGCACTGAGGACGGACGGCATGACACCTCTCTTCTCCCGGGGCGCCCTCGCCAGCAGGGCGCACTCCGGGCGCGGCACCGGACGCACGGGCCTGGTCACGCTCATCTGCGGGGCGCTGGCCGCCGGAGGGCTCACGGCCGCCGGCGTCGCGACGCTGGAACCCGGGACGGCCGCCGCCTCCTCCCACCGGGAGGCCCCGCTGATCTCGGGCACCCCGCAGTACGACAACACGGACCTGTACGCGTTCGTCAGCCCGGACAAGCCCGACACGACGACGATCGTGGCGAACTGGATCCCCTTCGAGGAGCCTGCCGGCGGACCGAACTTCTACACGTTCGCCGACGACGCCCAGTACGACCTCCACATCGACAACAACGGTGACGCGCAGGGCGACCTGGTCTTCCGCTACACCTTCAGGACCCGTACGAAGAACGGGAACACGTTCCTCTACAACACCGGTCCGGTCACCAGCCTGGACGACCCCGACCTCAACGTCACCCAGACCTACGACATCGATCTCATCAGGCTCCGGGGCGGGCACGAGAGGTCGAGGACCAAGCTGGCCGACGACGTGCCGGTGGCGCCGTCGAACGTCGGCAAGGCGTCCATGCCGGACTACGGCAAGCTGCGCGCGCAGGCGGTGTACAGGACGGCGGGCGGCGCGGCGACCTTCGCCGGGCAGGCCGACGACCCGTTCTTCCTGGACCTGCGCGTCTTCGACCTGCTGTACGGCGGGAACCTCACCGAGGTCGGCCGGGACACCCTCAAGGGCTACAACGTCAACACCATCGCCCTCCAGGTGCCGAACGAGCTGATCCGCGAGTCCGCCCGCCAGCCGGTCGTCGGCCTGTGGTCCACCACCCGGCGCCGCAACGCGCAGGGCTACTACAGCCAGGTCTCGCGCCTCGGGAACCCGCTGGTCAACGAGGTCGTCAACCCGCAGAAGGACAAGGACAGGTTCAACGCCTCCCAGCCCGCGTACGACGCGCAGTTCCTGAAGAACGTCACCAACCCGGAGCTGCCGAAGCTCATCGAGTCGATCTACAAGATCAAGGCACCCGCCGAGCCGCGCAACGACCTGGTCGACGTCTTCCTCAAGGGCGTCAAGGGCCTCAACCAGCCGCCGGACGTGCGGCCCGCGGAGGAGCTGCGGCTGAACACCTCCGTCCGGCCGAGCACGCACCCGAAGCGGCTGGGGGTGCTGGACGGCGACAACGCGGGCTTCCCGAACGGCCGCCGGCTCACCGACGACGTCGTCGACGCGGCCCTCCAAGTGATGGAGGGCGAACTGGTCGGCTCCAAGAACGACCTGGGCGACGCGGTCGACAAGAACGACAAGGAGTTCGAGAACTCCTTCCCTTACGTCGCCCAGCCCACGTCCGGCTCGCGCGGCCCGCTCGCCAAGGGCACGACGGCGGGGACGGACGTGCGCAGCCGGCTCGGGGACGCCCTCCAGCCGGCCGGGGCCTCCGGCGGCTCCGGCGACACCGTGCTGATCGCCGCGTCGGCGGCCTCCGGTGCGGCCGGCATCCTGCTGGCCGGCGGCGCCCTCGCCTGGTGGCGCCGGCGCGTGCGGCGCCCGTACTGACCCGCACTCACCCAGACCGGCGCGGCCCGTGTTCCTCTCCCCCCACGGCGGGCCGCGCCTCCCACACGACCGACGGAGGAGAAGGCATGGGCCCGCGCGGGCAGGACGACGAGCAGGACGGGCAGCGGGTGGTGCAGCGGGACCACGAGCGGGACGGGCGGAGGGCGGAGGGTGCCCCGGAGCACGGGCCGGGCACGGGCGATGAGCGGGTCACCGCCGTCCGGCGGGCCGGTGCTGCCGGGCGGCTGTGGCGGGGCAGGGCCCAGCTCACGCTCGGCGCCGCCCTGTTGGCGGTCGCGCTGACCGGTGGGGCCATCGCGCTCGGTGCGGACCGGGTGCCGGCGGCGGCGCCGGTCTCCGCCGGTGCCGTCGGCCCCGGCGTCCTCGGCGGCGGCGATCTGGACGCGGGCGTCACCGCGCTCCAGACGCACCTGCGGTCCCAGCCGAGGGACGCCGGCGGCTGGGCCACCCTCGGTCTGGCCTACGTCGAGCAGGCGCGGACCAAGGGCGACCCGTCCCGCTACCCGCGGGCGGAACAGGCGCTGCGGCGGTCCCTGTCGCTGGCGCCGGGCGGCGACCAGGCCCTGGCCGGCCGCGCCGCCCTCGCCGCCGCCCGGCACGACTTCGAGGACGCCCTCGCCTTCGCGGACGCGGCCCTGCGCCGGAACCCGTACAGCGAACGCGCGCTGTCCTCCCGGATCGACGCCCTGGTCGAGCTCGGCCGGTACACCGACGCCGCCGGGGCCGCGAAGACCGCCGACGCGCGCAAGCCGGGCGTACCGGTCTTCACCCGGTACGCGTACGTGCGCGAGCTGCGCGGGGACGTGACCACGGCACGCCGGGTCCTCCGGCAGGCGCTGTCCGCCGCCGGTTCGCCGGGCGACACGGCGTACGTGGCCACCCAGCTCGGCCAACTCGCCTGGAACCAGGGGGACTACAAGGCGGCACTCAGCTGCTACGCCCGCGCCCTGGCCGCCGACGACGGCTACCTGCCGGCGCTGGAGGGCCGGGCCCGCGCGCGGGCGGCCAGCGGTGACCGGGCCGGGGCGGTCACGGACATGGAGACGGTGGTCGCCCGTTCCCCGCTGCCCGGCCCGCTGGTCGCACTCGGCGAGCTGTACGAGGCGCGCGGCGCGGCCGGCGACCGGGCGCGGGCCCGGCGGCAGTACGCGCTGGTCGGCGCCTGGACGGCGCTGGCCCGCGCCAACGGCGTCGACGCCGACCTGGACACCGCGCTGGCCGCGGCCGACCACGGCGACAAGCGGGCCGCCCTGCGCGCGGCCCGCGCCGAATGGGCCCGCCGGCACACCGTGCACACCGCCGACGCCCTCGCCTGGGCGCTGCACGTCAACGGCCGCGACACCGAGGCCCTGCCCTACGCCCGCCGGGCCGGCGCCACCGGCTACCGCAACGCCGCCTTCCGCTACCACCGGGGCGTGATCGAGCTGGCCACCGGCCACCGGGCCGCCGGCCGGGCCGCGCTCGCCTCGGCCCTGGAACTGAACCCCGGCTTCTCCCCGCTGGGTGCGGCACGGGCCCGCACCGCGCTGGAGGGAGCCGAGTGACACCACGCCTCCGCCCCGTCGCACCACGCCCCGTCGCACCAGGTCCGCGCCCGGCCGGGCCGCGTCCGCGCCGGGGGGTACCGCGACCGCTGTGCGTCCTGGTCGCCGTGTGCGCCCTGGCACTCGTGCCGGCCGGCGCCGCGCACGCGCACCCCCTCGGCAACTTCACCGTCAACCGCTACGACGGCCTGGTCGTCGCTCCCGGACAGCTGCGCGTGGACCATGTGGAGGACCTCGCCGAGATCCCGGCGACCCAGGCCAGGGCCGACATCGAGCGGCTGGGACTGGGCGCGTGGGCCCGGCAGCGGTGCGCACGGGCGGCCGCCGGCAGCGGCCTGCGGGTCGACGGGCGTACGACCGCCCTCACGGCCGTCCGCGGCAGCGCGCGCACGCGTCCCGGCCAGGCCGGCCTCGACACCCTGCGCGTGGAGTGCCGGCTGACCGCCCCGCTGCCCCGCGCGAGAGCCGTGACCCTCGGCTTCCGGGGCGCGGGGGCCGCCGGCGGGCCCGGCTGGCGGGAGATCACGGCGCGGGGCGACCGCATGACGCTCACCTCGACCGACGTGCCGGAGGAGTCGGTGTCCCGGGAACTGACCTCCTACCCCCAGGACCTGCTGTCCTCCCCCGCCGACACCGGATCGGCCGCGCTGCGGGTGCGGCCCGGCGGCCTGGCGCTCGCGGCGGACGCGCAGCGGCAGGCGGCCCCGGGTGCCGGTGTGCTCCCCCGGGGTGCCGACCGCTGGACCCGGGCCCTGGAGGACCTCGTGGCCCGGCAGGACCTCACCGCCGGCTTCGCCGCCCTGGCCCTGCTCGTCGCCGTCGCCCTGGGCGCGCTGCACGCGCTGGCGCCGGGCCACGGCAAGACCCTGATGGCCGCGACGGCGGCGGCGCGCGGGGGCCGGGCCCGGCCACGGGACGTGCTGCCGATGGCCGCCTCGGTCACCGTGACCCACACCCTCGGCGTGGTCGCCCTGGGCCTGCTGGTCACGGCCGGTTCGGCGGCCGCGCCGGCGGTGATCTCCTGGCTGGGCCTCGCCGGTGGCGTCCTGGTGCTGGCGGCGGGCGTCACCCTCGTCCGCCGTGCCTGGCGCGACCGTGTGCGGGCGGTCATGGTGGCCCAGGACGCGGTGGAGCGGCGGGAGTTGGCGACTGTGGGCGGCGGACACGGTGCCGCCTTCCAGCATCACCACCACGACGGTGTGGAACACGCCCATGGGGACCACGCACACCCTCACTCGCACAGCCACGGGGGGCACAGCCACGGCGGGCACACGCACACCCACGGCGGCCACACCCACACCCACCCCACCGCGCCCACACTCCGCGGCACGATCCTGCTCGGGTTCGCCGGCGGGCTGGTGCCCAGCCCGTCCGCCGTGGTCGTCCTGGTCGGTGCCGCCGCGCTCGGCAAGGCCTGGTTCGGCCTGCTGCTCGTCGTGGCGTACGGGGCCGGTCTCGCGCTGACGCTCACCGCCGCCGGGTTCGCCGTCGTACGGCTGGGCGCGGGGGCGGTACGGGTGCTGGAGCGGCGCCCGCGCTGGAGCGCCCACCCGGTGGCCGTCCTGGCGCGCCGGGCCCTGCCGCTCGGGTCGGCCCTGGTCGTGCTGGCGCTGGGCGTGGGACTGGTGCTCAAGGGGGCCGTGTCCGCGCTGGGCTGAGCCGTGCTTCGGAAGTGCCGTTCCCGGCGGGCGGACGACGGCGGCGGAGACCCCGTCGTCCGGGACCTCCGCCTCACCTTCGGGCTCACCCTGAGAACATCACGCCGAGAACTTCACGCTGAGAACTCCACCCTAGAACTTCACCCTGCCGGGTGAGCCCGGACGGGTCATGCCGCGTTGTTCAGCACCGGCAGGTAGCCGCCGGACTGGCCGGACGCGGTCGGGTGGTACGACACGCCGATGTCGAGCCAGTTGACGCTGTGCAGCCAGGAGTCGCCGGAGCAGATCTCGTGGCCGGAGAACGTGGTGCGGACGTCGCCGAAGACGAAGTTGTGGGCGGTGGCGCGGGCCTTGATGGTGTTGTCCATGTAGTCGGCGGCGTCGTTGATCGCGGAGCGCTTGGTCTCGGAGAGGCCGAGGCAGGTCTGGCCGAGCAGGTAGAAGCGGGGGTAGCCGATGACGACCACCCGGGCGGACGGGGCTTTGGCGCTGATCGCGTTGTAGACGGTGTCCAGCTTGCCGGGGAGCGTGTTGGCGACGTACGCCCTGGCGGTGTTGATGCGGGACAGGCACGTGCTGTCCGAGCTGGTCACGCAGGTGGTCATCACGTCGGCGAAACCGGCGTCGTTGCCGCCGATGGTGAGGGACACCAGTGAGGTGGAGGAGTTCAGCGAGCCGAGCTGGTTGGCGAGCACGTCGTCCGTCTTCGCGCCGGAACAGGCGTTGAAGGCGAACGAGGAGGGGCTGTGGGCGGCGTTCCACAGGTAGGGGTAGGCCTTCGTGCTGCGGTCGCAGTCGCCGCTCGAGCTGATGTAACTGCCGGCGCCCACCCCGGAGGAGTAGGAGTCGCCGAGTGCGACGTAGCCGCCGGTCGCGGCGGTCGAGGACGCCTGCGCCGAAGCGGCCCCGGTGAGACCGAGGCCGGCGGCGAGGAGGAGCGAGGTCACGAATCCGGTAAGTCGGGAACGTCTCATGGAACCTCCCTTTAGCAGGATGTCTGCCAGCAACTGTGGTAGCAGCTACGCGTGTTGACCGGAAGTGTTCATGCCAAAATAGTCTCCATCTCGACAGGATCGGCCCAGGACGTTCACCGCTCATCTCTTGCGCATGCCCGCCCCGTCGGTTGACCACCCGTCAGCGCCAGGACGAGGGACGGGAAATACCGTGCGCGGGCCCCCTCCGTGACGGATCATGGCGGCATGTCTGCCAACCCGCACGACGCTCTGCCGATCCGGCTCCACGTCGACGACTCCGACTCGCCGTCCGACGTCGTCGACGCGCTGTTCCTCGGCCGCTTCGCGACGGGCGAGCAGCCGTACTCGCACGCCGCGAACCTCGACCGGGTGCGCTCGGGCGCGACCCTGCTGCCGGAGGGCGCCCGCGTGCTGCGGATGGCCCGCGACGACGACCGCAGCGCGACCCTCGCCGAGGGGGACGGCTGGACGCTGCTCGTTTCCCGCTGGAGCCGGGGCGCGGACGTCACCGTCACCGCGACCAGTGCCGAACTGGCCGAGCGGATCCTCGGACAGGCCACGGACGGCGCGGCCGACGAGCCGGAACCCCAGCCGGAGAACGTGACGATGGGATTCTGGTACGTCTCCCCCAGGCGCGGCCCGCACCGCACCACCCGGCAGATCTCCGCGGGCACGTGGGACGAGGTCCGGCCCAACTACACGGCGCCGGTGGCGGACGCGATGGACCACCTGATGAAGACGACCCCGGAGGACATCGCGGGCCGGCTGCTGCTGCTCCACGGCCCGCCCGGCACCGGCAAGACCTCGGCCCTGCGCACCCTCGCCCGCTCCTGGCGCGACTGGTGCCAGGTCGACTGCGTCCTGGACCCCGAGCGGCTCTTCTCCGACGTCGGCTATCTGATGGACATCGCCATCGGGGAGGACGACGGCGCGGGCAAGGGCCGCTGGCGCCTGCTGCTGCTGGAGGACTGCGACGAGCTGATCCGGGGCGAGGCCCGGCACACGGCGGGCCAGGCCCTGTCCCGGCTGCTGAACCTCACCGACGGGCTGCTCGGCCAGGGCCGCAACGTCCTGGTCGGCGTCACCACCAACGAGGACCTGGAGCGGCTGCACCCGGCCGTGGTCCGCCCCGGCCGCTGCCTCGCCCGCATCGAGGTCGGCCCGCTGACCCGCCCGGAGGCGGTGAAGTGGCTCGGCACCGAGGAGGGCGTCGGCCGGGACGGCGCGACCCTCGCCGAGCTGTACGCGCTGCGCCGGGGCACCACGCCGACCTCGGTGCCGGGGGCCCGGGAGGGCGCGGACGCGGGCCTGTACCTGTAGTGCTTTGATGAGGGTATGACCCTGTTCGTCGGCACGTCGGGGTGGCAGTACAAGGACTGGCGGGACCAGGTCTACCCGGCCGGGGTGCCGGCGCGGCTGTGGCTTGAGGAGTACACCCGGCTGTTCGCGACCGTGGAGATCAACAACGCGTTCTACCGGCTGCCGTCGTACGACACCTTCGCCGCCTGGCGCGTCCGGGTCCCGCCGGACTTCGTGGTCGCGGTCAAGGCCAGCCGGTTCCTCACCCACATCAAGCGGCTCAGGGACCCCGAGGAGCCGGTGCACCGCCTGATGACCCACGCCGCGGGCCTCGGCGACCGCCTGGGCCCGGTCCTGCTCCAGCTCCCGCCCACCCTGCGCGCCGATCCGCCGCTGCTGGACGCCTGCCTGGCCTGTTTCCCGGCCGGTACGAAGGTCGCGGTGGAACCCCGCCACGACTCCTGGTGGACGGGCGAGGTGCGCGAGGTGCTGGCGTCCCGTGGCGCGGCCCTGTGCTGGGCGGACGTCCTGGCCCGCCCGGTCACCCCGCTGTGGCGCACCGCCGGCTGGGGCTACGTCCGCTTCCACCAGGGCCGCGCCCGGCCCTGGCCGCGCTACGGCCGCCGCTCGCTGGAGACCTGGGTGGACCGTGTCGCGACGACCTGGTCCGGCGCCGAGGACGTGTACGCGTACTTCAACAACGACCCCGGAGGCGCGGCGGTCCAGGACGCGGTGGCGTTCGCCCGGGCGGCGCGCCGGGCCGGCGTGACGGTGACGAGGACACCGGAGCCGGCGGGACTGGGCTGATCCCCCGCCCGGCCGGCACGTCGGCGCCGCTCACCCCTCCCGTCGCCCGTGCCCCTCCCCCCGCGCCTCAGCCCTGCCCATAGGCCGCCCGCAGGGCATCCCGCACGGCACCCAGTGCCTCGTCCTCGGCGAGCCCGAGCCGCCGCACACGCTCGACGTACGCCTGGGCGGCCAGGGCGGCCTCCCGTACCGCGGCCGAGCCGGCGGCGGCCACGAACGTGCCGTTGCGCCCCCGCGTCTCGATCACCCCGTCGCCCTCCAGCGCCCGGTACGCCTTCGCCACCGTGTTCACCGCGAGCCCGAGGGACTCGGCCAGCCCCCGCACGGTCGGCAGCCGGTACCCCACCGGGAGCGCGCCGGACCGCGCCTGCTCGGAGATCTGCGCCCGGACCTGCTCGTACGGGGGCGCGCTGTCATCGATGCGGATCTTCAGGCTCACACGGGCGATTGTCCCGCACCCGCCGGAAAATGAGAGGCACCCGGTCCTCCCGGCCCGTACGGTGCCTCCTCATGACCGTCCTCGTGCGCCCCCTGCGCCCCGACGTCCCCGCGGACGCCGAGGGCTTCGCCCGCGTCCGCCGCCTCGCCCTGCCGTACATCCTGTTCACGCCGGACTCGGTCAGGCACACGGTGGCCCACACGCACCCGGACGCCCGCTTCCGGCCGCTCGTCGCGGAGGAGGACGGCGAGATCATCGGCACGGCACAGGTGCACCTGATCCCCGAGAGCCCCGACCCGGGCCAGGGCGCCCTCAACGTCTACGTCCGCCCGGACCGGACCCGCCGCGGTGCCGGCCGGCTGCTGGTCCGGGCCGCCGAGGAGTACCTGGCGCGGGTGGGGGCGACCAGGCTGTTCGCCTGGGCCCTGGACGAGCCGGCCAACCAGGCCTTCGCCGAGCGGCGCGGCTACCGGCGGGGCCGCTGCGCGCACTTCCTCCGCCTGGACCTGGCGCACGGCACGCTGCCGCCGCTCCCGGAGGCGCCGCCCGGCGTCGAACTGCGCACGGCCGCCGGCTTCGCGGACGACCCCCGGCCGCTGTTCGACCTGGACGCGGAGACGGTGCTCGACGAACCGGGCGACGTGGACTACGAGTTCACGGACTACGACGCCTGGCTCGCGCAGAGCTGGAACCACCCGCTGCTGGACCGGGAACTGACCACGGCCGCCTGTGTCGACGGCCGTCCGGTCGCCTTCACCGTGGCCTACACCGACGGCGACGGCCGCTACTCCACGGCGATGACCGGCACCGCCCGCGCCCACCGCGGCCGCGGTCTGGCCAAGCTCGCCAAGGTCCACTCTCTGCACCGGGCCCGCGCCGCCGGTGTCACCGAGGCCTTCACGGGCAACGACACCGGCAACGCTCCCATGATCGCGGTCAACAAGTGGCTCGGGTACCAGGTCTGCGCCACGGAGGTGCGCTATGTCCGCGAACTCGGCTGAGCCGGCCCGGCTGGAAGTCGTCCTGGTCAAGGCGGGCCGTACGAAGATCCGTTACCCGGCGGAACTGCTCGGGGACGACGGCGACCGGATCGCCGTGCGCGCGCCCTGGGCGGGCTCGGGGGTGCGGGACTTCGGGTTCGTGCGGTTCGAGCCCGGTGACGTGTTCACCGAGTACTACTGGCGTGACCGGTGGTACTCGGTGAAGGAGGTCCGCGCGGCGGACGGCTCGGTCAAGGGCTGGTACTGCGACATCACGCGTCCCGCGGTCCGCTCCGGCACGGAGCTGACCGTGGAGGATCTCGACCTGGATCTGTGGCGCTCCGCGGACGGGCGGGACGTACGGCGCCTGGACGAGGACGAGTTCGCCGCGAGCGGTCTCGCGGAGGCGGACCCGCGGGCCGCGGCCGCCGCGGTGGCGGCCCTCGACGCGCTTCAGGAGCTGGCGGTCCGCCCGGGCGGTTTCGCGGAACTGCTGGCCTGACCGCCGGCCCGGCTGCCCGTGGTCACACGGTGGCCACCACGGCGTACCGCTCGTCGTCCACGTCCTTGCCCCACAGCAGGGAGTCGCCGGACAGCGGCTCCACGCGCACGTCCCGGCTCAGCGGCTCCAGCAGGGCGGTGAGCCGGGCGGCCGGCACCCCGACCGGGCTGAGGGTCCCCCACACGCCCTCGACCAGCACGAACCGGCCCGCGGGGCGCAGCAGCTCCCGCCAGTGCCGCAGCGCCCCGGCCGGGTCGGGCAGCGCCCACAGCACATGCCGTACGAGGACCACGTCGAAGCGCCGCTCCCCCACCGGCGGGGCCGCGGCGTCCCCGCACAGGATCGTCGCGGGGCGCCCGGCGAGCTTGGCCCGGGCCCGCTCGGCCATCGCCGGGGACCGGTCGACACCGGTCACCCGGTGCCCCTGTTCGGCGGCGAGGAGTGACAGGCTGCCGGTGCCGCAGCCGAGGTCGAGGACGTCCGCGGGGTGCCCGGGGAGCCAGCTGCGCATCCGGTCCGCCCAGGCCGCGCGCACCTCGGGATCGCGCAGGCCGTGGTCGGGTTCGTCGTCGAAGGCGGCGGCCTGCGCATCCCAGTCCGCTTCCGGGGCAGCCGCACCCCTGTGCGCGTTCTCGCTCGTCATGCCCAGAGGGTGACACAGGCCACTGACAGCGCGGACGTGACAGCCGCCACTGACAAACCGGCACCGATGAGGAACTCTCGCCGAAAGCGTCTACCTCCGTGACAACACGGAACCCGGTAGGCACTGAAGGAGGCAGCCATGCGCCGTACGACCGTGCAGAAGCCCCTGAAGAGGACGGACAGCCGCCGGATCCGCGACGAGGCGGAGCAGCGCCCGGCGGGGCGCCCCGAGGTGCGCAAGGACATCGCCCGCACCTGGTGGCCCGACGGCTGACACGGCGCCGCGCGCCTCTGCCTGAGCGCAGTCTGAGCGCTTCCTTAAGCGGACCATAAAGATTTCCCCCGCCCGCTCCCCGCAGATGATTCCAGGGTTCCCCGGGGTTAGTTTCGGATCATCCCACGGGATCCGGGCCCGCCCCGCCACCGTTCGGAGGAGTTCCGCACGCTCGTACGCCGTGTGTCCGTCGGTCAGCGCCGGTGAGGGTTGCGGGGTCTGTCCGGCGGCTCAGGCCGGACAGACCCGGCGCACCTCAGCTGAGGGCGGACGCGCAGGTGGTGGCGGTGGCGTGCGCCGGGTCGAGCGCGTTGGCCACCTCGTGGAAGGCGATCCGGTCGAACAGGCCGATCGCGAGGTGCTCGGAGAGGTCGAGCGGGCACAGGTCCTGGAGCAGGACGTTGCGGACGCCGGACCCGCTCAGGTACTGGGTGCGCCAGGGGGTGACCACCTCGTCGTACCGGCTGGCGATGACCGTGTAGCGCACTCCGGGAACGGTGTCGCCGCCCGCGTTGAGCCTGGTGAGGAAGGCGGAGCCGGTGATCTGGTCGGCGAGGCCGGGGGTGGTGGCCTTGAGCAGGTCCTCGGCGCCGGGGAAGTACGGCAGCAGGTGGGTGAGGCCGTCCAGGTCGGTGCCGTGGTTGTCGGGGGCGATGCCGACGAGGGCGTTCACCTTGGCGGCTCCGCCGAGGAACTTCAGGTAGTAGCGGGGCATCATCCCGCCCTGGGAGTGGCCGACCAGGTCGGCCTTGGCGGCTCCGGTCGCGGCGAGCACCTCGTCGACGAAGGCGGCCAGTTGCCCGGCCGACGCGTCGATGGGGCCGAGGCCGTGGAAGAGGGGGACGCCGGGCAGTTGGCCGTAGTCGAGGGAGTAGACGCAGTATCCGCGGCTCTGCAGATAGGGGGCGAGGCCGAGCCAGTTGTCGACCGAGTTGCCCAGGGTGCCGTGGACGAGGACGACGGGGCGGGGATGGGCGGCGGAGGGCCGGCAGGTGTAGTCGTTCCAGCCGGAGTGGGGGGCGTCGGAGGCGCTGGCGGCGGCGGCCGGCACGGCGGCGACGGCGGCGGTGAGGAGCAGGGCGGCGAGGGGTCTGAGCACGCGTTTCCAGGGCAGCATCGTGTGATCTCCTTGCGGCTCACGGGAGGTGCACGGCCTAACCCTGTGATCCGGATCACGGGAAGCTGTTCACTCGTCAAGTTACGGGCGAGTAGTGCACGTGTGAAGTTACGCGTCAGTAAAAACTTGCGGTGCTAACCGGGGATCCGCCGGGACGCCGGCGCGGCGTCACCAGGCCGGACGGATCGGCCCCCGGGGCGCGGTCCGCGCCAACTCGTCCCGCAGCGCGCGCACATGCCCCTCACCCAGCAGCTCGCCCCCTCCCCCGACCACCTCCGCGGCCGCCCGGGTGCAGGCCCAGCCCCGCTCGGCCAGCACGACGGTGGAGGCACGACTGGCCGACGGCACTCGCCTCACGCCGCCGTGGGCCGGCTGAGGGCGCACGCCAGGGCCAGCGTCCCCGGCACCACCGCCCGCGGCCCGAACTTCGCCCGTACCCGGTCCGCCACCTCCTCGACGCGGCGGACCTTCTCGTCCACGGGGTCGAAGGTGAGCTGGTGGGAGGCCTGGCCGGCGGAGGTCAGGCCCTCGGCGCGCAGGGCGAGCGCGCGGACCCGGGCGCGTTGCAGGCCGAGCGCCTCGTACATGCCGTAGGCCGCCCTGGTCAGGTCCGCGGAGTGCGCGGTCGGCTCCCGCAGGGTGCGGCTGCGGGTGGTCGAGGAGCGGTCGGCGTAGCGCACGGTGAGGGTCAGGGTGCGGCAGACCTTCTCCACCGCGCGCAGCCGGGAGCCGATCTCCTCGGCGGCCGACAGCAGCGCCCGGCGGTGCCGGCCGGGGTCCAACTCGTCGATACCGAAGGCCCGTTCCGTCACCAGCGACCGCGAGACGGCGTTCGGGACGACCCGGCCGCGGTCGATGCCGCTCGCCTTCTCCCGCAGCTCCCGGCCCGCCTTGGCGCCGATCAGCCGCTGGAGCGTGGACAGCGGCGCGGCGGCGACCCGGCCCAGGGTGTCCAGGCCGTACTCGTCCAGGGTGCGGGCGGTCGCCGCGCCGACGCTGGGCAGCGCGGCGACGGGCTTGTCGGCGAGGAACTCGGCGACCGCGTCCTCGGGCACCGCGCGGGTCACCCCGGGCCGGGCGTGGCGCAGTGCCACGCGGGCCAGCATCGGGCCCGGCCCGGCGCCGATCGCGCAGTCGACGCCGTACCGCGCGAGGGCCCGCACCCGGATCACCGAGGCCAGCTCCACCGCGCCGCGCCCGAAGTACCGCTCGGCGCCGCGCAGATCGGCCAGCGCCCCGTCCGGCGGCAGCGCCTCCACGACCGGCGTGAACTCCTCCAGCAGCCCGAGCAGTTCCGGCAGGGCGGCCTCGTGCGCCGGCGGCAGCTGGAAACGTACGCAGAGGATGGTCATCCCGCACTCCCCGGGCTCTGGTGCCACAGCTTCCTTACCGACGCCGGCCCTTGCGCGGCGTCCTGGCCCGCGGGCCGCAGATCGGCCCAGGGGTGCATCTCGTACCCCGTGGGCATGCGGATCGTCCGGTCCGCCATCCGGTCACGGGCCGCGGAGCCGGCCGGCGCGGGCAGCCCCTCGGAACCGGCGAGCCGGGCCCGCAGCGGACCGCCGTCGCCCCCGTCCGGCGAGCCGTCCGCGCCGGACGGTCCGGCCAGCCGGGCCGCGACCCCGTCGAGTCCCTCCTCCTGGCGCACCTCCACCAGTTCGGCGAGGTTCCAGGCGGCGGAGCCCACCACGCTCAGGCTGCGCGGACCGCGCCGCTGCACCACTCCGCGCACCAGCAGCAGCCAGGAGTGGAAGACGGTGTGGGCGCAGGCGTCGTGCGAGTCGTCGAAGAAGGCCAGGTCCACCAGTCCCGTCCCGTCGTCCAGGGTGGAGAAGATGACCCGCTTGCCGGAGCGGATCGGCGGGGTCTGGGTGGCCGCCTTGGCGCCCGCGACCAGCACGGTCTCGCCGTGCCGGGCCTCGCGCAGCCGGCGCGCGGAGACCACGCCCAGCTCCTGGAGGAACTCCCGGTGGTCGTCCATCAGATTGCGCGAGGCGTCCATGGACAGCACGCCCAGTTCGGCGCTGAGCCGCTCCGCCGAGGTCAGGTCGGGCAGCCCGGCCGGCGCGGTCTTGCGTCCGCCGGCCAGAGGGAGCTGGCCACCGCCGCCGCTCCGGGCGCCACGGTGCAGCTCGGTCAGGTGCAGTTGCAGATCGCGCCGGTTGGCGCCGAAGGCGTCCAGCGCGCCCACCTGCGCGAGCCGCCCGGCGAGCGGCCGGCTGGGCCGGGCCCGCTCCCAGAAGTCCACCAGCGAGGAGTACGGCTGCCCGTCCGCGATCCGTTCCGCCTCGGCCTCGCTGATGCCGTGGACGTCACGGAGCGCGAGCCGCAGCCCCCACACCGCCGGTGATTCAGACACCAGTTCGATCCTGTGTGCGACCCCGGAGACGTTCACGTCCAGCGGCAGGATCGGCACCCCACGCCGCCGCGCGTCGGCCAGCAGCAGCCGCTTCGGGTACATCCCGGGGTCGTGCGTGAGCAGCCCGGCGTAGAAGGCGGCGGGGTGATGGGCCTTCAGCCACGCCGACTGGTAGGTGGGTACGGCGAAGGCGACGGCGTGCGCCTTGCAGAAGCCGTAGGAGCCGAACGCCTCCACGATCTCCCAGGTCCGCCCGATCGTCTCCGCGTCGTACCCCTTGGCCGCCGCCCGCTGGGCGAACCACACCCTGATCCGCCCCTGCGACTCGGGATCGGACAGCCCGCGCCGCACCCGGTCGGCCTCGCCGCGCCCGCAGCCGGTCATGATGGAGACGATGTCGATGATCTGCTCGTGGAAGACGACGACCCCGTACGTCCCCTTCAGCGGCTCCTCCAGGTCCGGGTGCGGGTAGCGCACCGGCGCCCGCCCGTGCCGCGCCTCGATGAACGGCCGCACCATGTCGGCGGCGACCGGGCCGGGCCGGAACAGCGAGATGTCGACGACCAGGTCGTGGAAGCCGGCGGGCTGGAGCCGCCCCACCAGGTCCCGCTGCCCCGGCGACTCGATCTGGAAGCACCCGAGGGTCTCGGCGGACCGGATCAGCCGGTACGTCTCCGGGTCCCCCGGCTCCACCGCGTCCAGGTCGATCCGCTCCCCGCTCGCCCGCTCCACCTCGGCGACCGCGTGCGCCATCGCCGACTGCATCCGCACGCCCAGCACGTCCAGCTTGAGCAGCCCGAGGTCCTCCACGTCCTCCTTGTCGAACTGCGACATGGGCAGGCCCTCACCGCTGGTCGGCACCACGGGCGTACGGGCGAGCAGGGAGGCGTCCGACAGCAGCACCCCGCACGGGTGCATGGCGGTCCCGCGCGGCAGGGCGTCGAGCGCTTCGACCAGCTCCCACAGCCTGCCGTACTTCTCCCCTTCCCGCTGGAGCTCCCCCGCCAGCCGCTTCAGCTCGGGCAGTTCCTCCAGCGCCGCGCGGGCGTCGCGCGCCCGGATGTGCGGGAAGGACTTGGCGATCCGGTCGATCTCGGCCGGGTCCATGGACAGCGCGGCGCCCACGTCCCGGATCGCGTGCCGGACCCGGTAGGTCTCCGGCATGGAGACGGTGGCGACCCGCTCGGTGCCGAACCGGCCGATGATCGCCCGGTAGACCTCCAGCCGGCGCGCGGACTCCACGTCGATGTCGATGTCCGGCAGCACCACCCGCTCCTTGGACAGGAAGCGTTCCATCAGCAGCCCGTGCTCGACCGGGTCGGCGTGCGCGATGCCGAGCAGGTGGTTGACGAGCGACCCGGCCCCGGAGCCGCGGGCGGCCACCCGGATCCCCCTCTCCCGGACGTCGTCGACCACCTGGGCCACCGTCAGGAAGTAGGAGGCGAAGCCGTGGTGGGCGATGATGTCCAGCTCCTGGTGCATCCGCTCCCAGTACGCGCGCCGCCCGCCGTACCCGAGCCGCAGCATCCCCTCCGCCGCCCGCGAGGCGAGCGCGCGCTGCGCGGTGCGCCGGCCGGCGCCGACGAGGTGCGCCTCGGGGAAGTGGACGGTGCCGATGCCGAGGTCGTCCTCGGGGTCCACGCGGCACTCGGCGGCCGTCGCCAGGGTCTGTTCCAGCAGCCGGTGGGCGGTCTCCCGCCGGAATCCGGCGGCCTCCACGACCCGCTCGGCGACGCCCAGCATGGTCTGCGCGTCCTTCAGCCACGCCTCCCCGGAGTCCAGCTCCCCCCGGGGGTCGACCGGCACCAGCCGCCGCGCGGCGTCCAGCACGTCGGCGACCGGCCCCGTCCCGGGATCGGCGTACCGGACGGCGTTGCTGAGCACCGGCCGCACCCCCTGCTCGGCGGCGAACCCGACGGTGCGGGCCGCCAGCCGCAGGGAACCGGCCCCCGTGCCGGTACGGCCGTGCCAGACGGCCTCCAGGCGCAGCGCGTCGCCGTGGATCTCGCGCCACGCCGCGAGCAGTTCGGCCGCCCGGTCGGACCGCCCGGCGGCGAGCGCGCGTCCCACGTCCGAACCCGGCCCGAGCAGCACCACCAGACCGTCGCCGTGCTGGCCGGCCCAGGGCAGCAACGGAGAGCCCCCGCCCTCGTGCGCCGCCGTGACGAGCCGGCACAGGCCGGCCCACCCGCGGGCGCCGTCCCGGGCGAGGAAGGTCACGCGGGGGGCCGACTCGTCCACGAAGGCGCCTCCGCGCACCGGCGTCCGCCGCCGGTCACGGCGTACGGACTCCGCCGTCGCCACGGCCAGGTCCACTCCGAACAGCGGACGGACGCCCGCGCCGGCGCAGGCCTTGGCGAAGCGCACCGCCCCGGCGAGGGTGTCGCGGTCGGTCAGGGCGAGGGTGTCCATCCCCCGCTCGGAGGCACGCTCGGCCAGCCGCTCCGGGTGGGACGCCCCGTACCGCAGGGAGAACCCGGAGACGGTGCGCAGATGCGCGAAGCCCGGCACGCACACCTCCCGCACTCGTGAGCCCCGAACGGCTCTCGAACATCAGTTCCCAGTTTCCCCACTCCCACCATACCCCCATTCCCGAACATGTGTACGACACTCGTTCGAGCGTCCCTCACCTGCGCAAACGCATCAGGAAGCCCCCGCGCGCCGTGTGCGCGCGGGGGCTTCCCGGTGTCGTCCGTCAGCGGAGGAGGGCCGTCAGAAGACGTGCACCCCGTAGGCGCTCAGCGCCTCGGTGACCGGCTGGAAGAAGGTCGTACCGCCGGAGGTGCAGTCACCGCTGCCGCCCGAGGTCAGACCGTAGGCCGTGGTGCCGCCGTACAGCGGGCCGCCGGAGTCGCCGGGCTCCGCGCAGACGGTGGTCTGGATCAGGCCGGAGACGATGTCGCCGCCGCCGTAGTTGACCGTGGCGTTGAGCGCGGTGACGCGGCCGCTGTGCGTGCCGGTCGTGGACCCGCGGCGGTAGACGGTCGTGCCCACGGAGGGCGTGGCCGCGCTGGTGATGTCCTGGCTGCCCACGGCACCGGACTTGGCCACCGAGCTGTTGGTGTACCGCACGATGCCGTAGTCGTTGCCGGGGAAGCTGGAGCCGGCCGTGGTGCCGAGCGTGGTGCTGTGGGAGGAGTTCGACCACCAGGTGCCCGCGCCGTCGGTGCAGTGCCCGGCGGTCAGGAAGTAGTAGTTGCCGCTGGAGTCCTGCACGTTGAAGCCCAGCGAGCAGCGCCAGCTGCTCGCGTAGATGGCGTCGCCGCCGGAGATCAGCTTGTTGAACGTGCCCGGTGTGTGCTTGACGACCAGGGCGTCGGCGTTGGCGCCGGCCTGCTTCTTGATCTTGGCGATCTCGGCCTGGGACACCGTGCTGTCGACGGTGACGACGACGCGGCCGGTCTTGCTGTCCACCGCCCAGGCGGTGCCGGGGATGTCGGCCTGGCGGACGGAGTCGCTCGCCTTGGTGAGCTGGGTGGCGCTGAAGGTGTGGACGTCGCTGGCGTTCGCGGTGGGGGCGGCGAACGCGGCGGCGGCCAGGAAGCCGGTGGCCACGGCGGTCAGCCGGACCCGTCTCGCCGTACCGCCACGGGGAGTGGTGCGCTTGATCCTCACTTGTCGTTCCCTCCAAGGGAAGTCGGGGGCCCGCGTGGGGTCGGGGCCCGTGAGGCGCAGCCAGGGGCTCGACCGGATTCGAATATGCATGCCCCTGACAAGCGCTGAGGGGGAGTATTCGGCCGAACGGCCGGTCGGCACAAGGGTGCCTTTCGGCCGTCGGCCCCCTCCCCCGCGTCCGGCCGGGGCCGGCTACGCCGACCGGGACCGGCTCACGTGGCGCTCCCCCGCCTCGACCGCCACGTCCAGCGTGTTGCCGGGGGGCGGGAAGGGGCAGATGAAGTGGTCGGCGAAGGCGCACGGCGGGAGCTGGGCGCGGTTGAGGTCGACGGTCGTGCGCCCCTCGGCGTCCGGGGCCGGCGCGAACAGGAAGCGGAACCGGAAGCTCGTGTCGCCGCTGGTGGCGTCGGCGAACACCGCCCACAGCAGTCCGTCCCCCTGCCGCGCGACCTTCAGCGTCCGCTCCTGTCCGGCCAGGGTGAAGGTGAGCTCCCCGGCGAGGTCGAAGCCGCGCTCGCGGCCGTCCGCGTTGCCGAGCCGGACGGTCCGCGTGCCCTCGTAGGGCGTGAACCGCCCCGGCACCGACCAGCGGGGGTCGTAGGGCCCGGCCTCGATGCCCCGGAAGGCCTGCCGGGCGGCGGAGCCGGGGTCGTACACCCGCACTCCCCAGACGCCCTCGCGCACCAGCACGACCAGCCGCTTCTCGCCGAGCGCGACCCGTGCCCGCGCCTCCGGGCCGCGGTCGGCGGTCAGCCTGACCTCGCCCGCGAAGGGCCGGCCGTCCACGGTCAGGCCGTCGGTCCCGGCGGCGGTGAGCACCACCCCGCCCTCGTCCGCCACCCAGTTCCCGGGAATGTCCGGAATTCGACCATCCGGATAGTCCTCGATCCAGTGCGTCGCGGTCAGCGCGAGCGGCCCGTAGGGCGCCGACACCCGCTCGACGCGCTGCTCGTGCCACTGCTTCCAGGCGTCGGACGCGTCCGTCGTCATGCCGTCGGTTCCTTTCATCGATGATCAGCGTTCCCCTGCCGAAGGCACCGGCGAGGAAGGCCCGGGAGGCGTCCCCGGGAGGCTCTTGTGCGCCGGCCTGATGTCGGCCATGACGCTCATCGCGCGAGTTCCTTCACGAGTGAGCCGCTGAGGAAGGCCAGCACCGCCCGGGCGGTCGCGTCGTTCTGCCGGAACGCGGGCCCGCCGGTGCGGGGGCGGGTGAAGGCGCCGGGGGCGCGGGTGTCGGTGTACGGGCCGAGCGCGAAGCGCCGGGGGTGCGGGCGCCCGGCGCGGTCGAGGACGCGGCCGTCGCCGGGGTCGACCCGGAGCAGCCCGTCGGGGGTCTCGGCCGCGCCGTCGGCGTGCAGTTCGCGCAGCAGGCTGTCGCGGGCGCGCCGGACGGTGGGCGCGGGCAGCCGGGCCTCCACCAGCGCCCGGGCCTCGACGGAGAAGCCCGGCACGGTGGGGCTGGCGGCCCGGAACACCCCGTCCCCGGCGGTGACGGTCATGCCGGCCCCGACGAACCGGAGCAGTCCGGCCCGGGACAGCGCGAGCATCTGCCGCAGCCGGGGTCCGGGCGGCCCGGACGCCAGGTAGCTGAAGAACCCGTGCCACCAGGACCCGATGTCCCCGAGCCGCACCAGCTGCCCGTAGACGGAGAGCAGCCCGAGGAACACCCCGAGGTCCGGGCTGTGGGCGGGATCGTGGCGGCGGCGCAGGTCGTCCTCGATGTAGCCCCGCAGCCCTTCCTGGAAGTCCTCGGGCGAGGCGTACCGCACACCCTCCAGGGGGTGGTCGAGCGCGGTGAGGTCGAGCCGGTCGGCCGGATCCGGTACGGCGGCGGCGACGAGCGCCCGGGTCTCGGCGGGGTCGCCGGCCGCCGCGTACTTCTCCTCGAAGTCGGCCCAGGCCATCGCCGTACGCCCGGGGTGGGCGGTGAACAGCCGGTGGTAGTGGGCGAAGCCCAGCTCCTTCTCGACCAGGGGCCACACATCGCGCCGGAAGTCGAAGCCTTCGGGCCGGGCCAGCAGCTTCGCCACCTCGGCGGGGCCGAGGAAGCGGGGCAGCGGGGGCCGGTCGCCGGTCCAGTCGTAGCCGATCTTCGAGTGGTACGGCACTCCGCGCCGCGAGCCGACGTACAGCACCGGCTCCCGCCCCGAGGGGCGGTACGTCTCCCCCTCGTACCGTCCGCCGCGTCCCTCGGTGAGCAGCACCATCAGGTCGACGAAGGCCAGCCCGAAGCCGCGGACGAGGACGGGTTCCCCGGGCGCCAGCGCGGTCAGGTCGCTGTCGGCGGTGAAGTCGGGCGGCAGGTGCACCAGGCCGTGCTCACGGGCGTAGGCGGACAGCTCTTCCTGCTCGGCGTCGGGTTCGCCGTCCAGGTGGCCCAGGGTGAGGATCACCAGGTCGGCCGGGAGCGGGTGCGGGCTGCCCTCCAGCCACACCCGCTGGCGGCCCTCGCGGGGGCCGTCGACCCGGACCGCGCGGTGGGGGTGGTGGTGGACGGTGACGTTCGGGGGCAGGTCGGCGACGGCCCGTTCGTACACCCAGCGCAGATAGCGGCCCTGGGTGCGGCGGTCGGGGAAGGTGCGGCCGTCCAGCCGGGCCCACTCGTGCAGGGTGGGGCCCTCGCGCACCGGGCCGGCCATGGCCACCGTGTCGTCGGTGAACATGGTGACGTCCTCGGCCTGCGAGTTCATCCACAGCAGCGGTGACTGCGCCTGCCGCCATATGCGCCCGCCGCCGGGCGGATGGGGGTCGACCAGGTGGATGTCGAGGCCCGGACCGGCGTACAGCTCGGGCCCGTTGGCGGCGAGGCGTTCGAGGAGGCCGGTCCCCCGCGGCCCGGCTCCGACGATGACCAGTTGCTGCCTCATCGGGCGTTCTCCGTGCCGCGCGCGTAGTGCTTCTCGACGAACGTCTGGGCGATGCCCAGCAGGGTGGTGACGAGGGCGTACCAGAGGGTGGCGACCATCAGCAGCGGGATCACCTGATAGGTGCGGTGGTAGATCAACTGGGCGGAGAACAGCAGGTCGTTGACGGCGATGACGCTGACGATCGAGGTGCCCTTGAGGGTGCCGATCAGCATGTTGCCGGCGGGCGGCACGATCGCGCGCATCGCCTGCGGCAGCACGATCCGCCACCAGCGCCGCCACCGGCTCAGACCGAGCGCCTGGGCGGCCTCGATCTGCCCGCGGTCGACCGAGAGGATGCCGCCGCGCACGACCTCGGCGGCGTAGGCGGCCTCGTGCAGGGTGAGGCCGATGATCGCGACGGCGACCGGGCTGAGCAGGTCGACCGTCCGCACGCCGAACACCCGCGGGTACAGCGCGCCGATGTTGAACCACAGCAGCAGCTGCACCAGGATCGGGATGGACCGGAACAGCCACACGTACCCCCAGCTGACCGCCCGCAGCACGGGGTTGGCGGAGAGCCGGAACGCGGCGAGCAGGGTGCCGAGGGCGAAGCCCAGGACCATCACGACCGCGGTCAGCCACAGCGTGAGCCACAGCCCGCGCAGGACGGAGTCGGAGGTGAAGTAGTCGCCGACCACCTCCCATTGGAACGCCTTGTTGCGCGCGACGGAGTCGACGGCGAACCCGAGCAGCGCGAGGACGACGACGGCCGCCGCCCACTGGCCGTACCGGCGGTGCGGGACGATCCGCGGCACGTCCGCGGGCCCGGGCGGGTTCGGGGCGGTGGGGATCTTGGCGAGGGTGTCCGATGACATGAAGGCTCCGTGACGCGCGTCGCCGAGGACGCGCTGAGTCGTCAGAACGGGTGGTGCCTTCACACGGGGCGCGCCGCCGCACGGCGCGGACACGGCCGAGCCCCTCAGCAGGGCCGTACACCGAGAGTACGGGGGCGTTTCCGTACGCTGTCAAGGTTGTCCGCACTGTGAGCAGTACGTCTCAGCTCGGTTGACGCGGAACCGGATGCCTGTTCCACTTGGCCCATGCATCCGCAGCAGTGGCTGGTCACCCGCTCCCACATCGACTTCGGTCGCGTGTGGTCCTCTTCCTGTTGAGCTGACCCCCTGCTCCCGCCCGTCCGCCGGGCGGGCCCGCTCGCGTTCTCCCGCCGGTTCCCGGCCTGTTCTCCGCCTTCACACGCGCACCCCTCCCCTCGCGTTCCGCACCCCTCCCGCCTCAGGAGACCGCTACCCGATGCGCACGCCCGCTTACCGCCATTTCATGTCTTTTGTCGCCATCACCTCGGCCGCGCTGCTCCTCACCGCCTGCGGCTCCGGTGATCCGGACGGCACGGACGCCTCCGGGGTGGCGGCCAAGTCCGACGAGGTGCCCACCACGGACGTCGTCTCCGCCGTGCGGAAGGACGACGCCGCGGCGAAGCTGCTGCCCGCCGGCACCACGGGCCTCACCGTCGCGGTCAGCGTCGGCGGCACCCCGCCCGGCACCACGTACCTCGCCGACGGCACGACCCTGACCGGTCAGGACGTCGACTTCACCAAGGCGGTCGCCCGGGTGCTCGGCATCAGGCTGAAGATCGAGCAGGCGAGCTTCGAGGCGATCCTGCCCGCCCTGGACAGCGGCAAGTACGACTTCGGCGCGAGCAACTTCGGCGTCACGGACGAGCGCCGCAAGACCATCGACTTCGTCACCTACGTCAACGACGGCCAGGGCTTCGCCACCCGGAAGGACAGCAAGCTCGCGAAGATCACCGATCTCAAGCAGCTGTGCGGCCTGAACGTCGCGACCGGCGCCGGCACGACGTTCGAGGCCACGCTGGAGGCCGGCAAGCACGTGTGCTCCGACGCGGGCAAGAAGGCGTACCGGGTGCAGACGTACGCCGAGCCGAGCGCGATCTGGTCCTCGCTCCAGCAGGGCCGCAGCGACATCGTGATGTCCACGATCAACGGCCTGCGGTACGCCGTGGCGCATCAGCAGGGCCTGAAGTTCCTCAACGAGTACCACCGCCTGGACGTCGGTTTCGCCTTCAAGAAGGGCACGAAACTGGCGCCGGCGTTCCAGGCGGCGGTGAACAGGCTGCTGTCCGACGGCAGCTACGACAGGATCCTCAAGAAGTGGGGCACGACGGGTTCCGCGATCAAGGAGTCCCGTATCAGCCCGCCGGAGCTGAAGGACTGACGCGTTCCCCTGCCGGGCGTCAGACGAGGAGGTCCTTGTAGTAGAAGCTGGCCTTCTTGTCGGTCTGGGTCTTGGACTCCTCGGAGCCGAAGCCGAGGTGCAGGCGGGCGGCGGTGGGGGTGCTGGTGTCGGGGATCTGGACGGCCAGTCCTTCGGGCTCGCGGTAGTAGAGGCTTTCGCCGGCCTTGCTGAGGCGGCGTTCGTAGACGGTGCCGGTGTTCCAGTCGATGGAGGTGACGTAGGTGTTGCTGTCGCTGGTGCGGTGTCCGTCGGTCGCGTCGTAGGTGTAGGCGGTGCCGTCGATGGTGTAGAGGTACTGGCCCATGCTGGTGTAGCCCTGGAAGGTGGGGCCGGTGAGTACGGCGGGCTGGGTGATGGTGGCCAGCGGGGTGAAGGTGCCGGCCTTGAAGGTGGCCAGGTCGTACAGGCTGTACTTCCAGGTGCCGTCGAGGCGGTGGCGGTGGGCGATGCGGTTGGTGACGGGGTCGATGGCGACGGTGTTGTGGTCGGAGCCGGGGACGGGGGTGTAGCGGGTGACCTGTGCGGAGTCGGGCTGCAGGACGGTGCCGTTGGCGAACTTGAAGCGGGCGATCTTCGTGCCGTAGCCGTTGTTCTCGCTGTCGGGTACGGAGTCGCACTCGGTCCACAGGTAGGCGCTGTTGCCGGAGGGTTCGACTCCGATGGAGACGCCGTGTCCGAAGCCCTTGAGGTACATGCGGCCGATGATGTAGCCCTGCCAGTCCAGGCGGGTGATGCACAGGTCGCCGTTCTTGGCCCGGTCGGTGCCGCTGGAGGCCTGTGTCTCGCCGGGCAGGATGCGGCCGCCCTGGACCAACTGGGCGGTGTAGAGGTGCTTGTTGGTGTTGTCGAACGCGAACGACTGCAGGATCCGGGTCTCGTTGAGCGGGATCTCGCGGAACCATTCGTCGGATGCGTCGGTGAGGTCGAAGCGCTTGGAGGTGCTGACCGCCGCGGAGGCGGTGCCGGCCTGGTCGAGGGCGACGGCTCCGACGACGGCCGCCGCCGTCAACCCGCCTGCGCCGCGCAGTATCTGGCGCCGGGTCGGACCGCTGGACGGCTCGCGCTTCATGTGATCTCCGGGACGTTGCGTCGGCCCGCGACCGGGGCCTTGATGTGTGCACGATGTGTGCGACGCAGGATTGAACCATGCCGTCCGGACTCGCGCCAGCCTCGTCCGCCCAGCTCGGAGGCCTTGCCAGGGCCACGAGAGCAAACGTGATCGAGAACACAACTGTAAACGTGACGTGAAGGAATGGTTGTGGCTCATCGGTCCGTTTTGAGGGGCTGTTCGCTGGCGCCGAGCCCTGCTTAACGTGCAGCGTTGGCCTGGCCTCATGCGGCTTTCACTTCATCGACAGCCCGATGCCACGCGGCCTTTGCTTTGCACACGTGCCGGGACGGTGTCCCGGCCTTCTTCGGGTTGGGGATGGTCCGTGCGACGCGCGCACAGACAAGCAAGAGGCGCCTCCTGGGCGTTGGCCATGGCGCTGGCGGCATCGTTGCTCGCCGCGCCCGCGGCCCAGGCCGCGGGTACGGCCAAGGCCACCGCGGCCGGGCGCAAGCAGCCGGTCGACGTGCCCGCGCGGGCGGCCGGGGGTGTGCCGCGTGACGGCGCGGAGCCGACCCAGACCAAGCCGGTCCGGCCGGTGTGGCCCAAGGCGGCGCACGCCCGTCTCGCCCTGTCGGGTCTGAAGCCGGGCAAGACCCTGCCGGTGGCACCGCCAGGCGACGCCCCGGACACGGCCGCCGTGCAGGTGGGACCGGCTCCCGCGGCGGCCGCGGCCAGGCAGCGGTCGGCCATCGCGGTGCCCGCCCCCACGGACGTGGACGTCAAGGTCCTGGACCGGACCGGGCTGAAGCGGACGAACGGCATCGGCATGGGCGTCCAGCTCACCCGGCGCGACGGCCGCGGCACGCCCGGCCCGGTGAACGTCACCTTCGACTACTCCAAGTTCAGGTACGCCTACGGCGGCGACTTCGCCGCCCGGCTGCGCCTGGTCGCCCTGCCCGCCTGCGCGCTGACGACACCGGAGGCGAAGGGCTGCTCGACGGCCGGCCCGCGGCCCGTGCCGGTCCACAACGACCTGGCCAAGGGCACCATCACCGCGACCGTCCAGGCCGACGGCGACCCCAAACCGACCATCTCCGTCATCCAGCCGGACCGGACCGCGAAGTCCGCGCTCTCGTCCTCGGCACTGAGCGCCGCCACGGCCTCGGGCGCGACGGTGTACGCGCTGGCGTCGACGTCGTCCTCCGACGCCGGTGACTACCGGGCGTCCTCGCTGAAGCCGTCCGGTTCCTGGAACGTCTCGACCGGTTCGGGCGCCTTCTCGTACAGCCTGCCCTTCGACGTGCCCAAGCCGCCCGCAGGCCAGGCGCCCTCGCTCGCGCTGTCGTACAACTCGCAGTCGGTGGACGCCCTCACCTCCGCGCAGAACACCCAGGCCAACTGGACCGGCCTCGGCTGGGACCTGAGCGGCATCGGTTTCATCGAGCGCCGCTACCGGGGCTGCCAGGACGACGGCACGGGCACCGGCTGGGTCGGCGACCTGTGCTGGGACTCGCCCAACTCGGCCAAGGAGCCGGACGGGGCCGTCTACGTCATCAACTTCAACGGCGTCAGCTCCACCTTGGTCCAGGACGACGACGGCACCGGTTCCTACCATGTGCAGGACGACCCGGGCTGGCGTGTGCAGCACCTGACGGGTGGTCACGGGTCGGACGACGAGTACTGGGTGATCTCGACCCAGGACGGCATGCGCTACTACTTCGGCTGGGGCCGCTCCGAGCGCACCAACGCCGCGACGGACTCGGTGCTGACCGTGCCCGTCTTCGGCAACAACCCGGGTGAGCCCGGCTACAACGGCGGTGTCGGCGTCACCACGCAGGCCTACCGCTGGGGCTTGGACCGGGTCGTGGACGCCGACGAGGTGGAGACCGCCTACTTCTACGACAAGGAGCAGAACCACTACCGTTCGGTGCTGCTCGCCGACCAGGCGCGCGTGTACGACTCCGCCGCCTACCCGGTGCGTGTCGAGTACGGCTGGGCCTCCCAGATTCCGGGCGCGCAACTGCCCGCGAAGGTGGACCTGCGCTATGTGGGGCGCTGTGTGGAGCGGATGGCGGACAAGGATCCGCTGGCCAGCGAGCCGGCGGACTGTCCCGGCATCTCCGATCATCCGGATTCCTATCCGGACGTGCCGACGGACCTGATGTGCGACGGCACGAGTGCCGACGACGGCTGCAAGACGATCAAGGGTGAGACGTACTCGCCCACGTTCTTCGCCACGAAGATGCTGTGGGACGTCAAGACCTACGTGCGGGACAACGACAGCTCCGCGTGGGACCCGGCGATGCAGTACCAGATGAAGTACGGGCTGCCCAACCCCGAAGGCACCATCGACAACACCCTGTGGCTGGACTACATCCAGCGCAAGGGCTACGGCGACGGCACCGACATCACCCTGCCCACCATCAACATCAACGGTGAGTGGCGGGACAACCAGCTCGGCAGCGGCGTGCTGAACTTCCGCCGGGTCACCCAGATCCACCAGGACCTCGGCTCGTTCGTCAACGTCACCTACCGCGACTACGACGCGCAGGACGCCTGCGACATCAACAACCCGCCCAGCGAGTCGAACAACACCCAGGCCTGCTTCAAGCAGCGCTGGGTGCCCGAGGGCGCCACGGACGAGAAGACGGGCTGGTTCAAGAAGTACGTCGTCGCCAAGGTCAGTGTCGACCCCGGCCCCGGCTCGGGCTCGGGCAACGACGGCGACCCGGTGATGACCACCACCTACGACTACGTCGGCAAGCCCGCGTGGGCGTTCCCCAACGACCCGCTGACCAAGGACAAGGACGAGTCCTGGACCGACTGGCGCGGCTACCAGCAGGTCGAGGTCCACACCGGCACCAAGTCCAACGCGGCCTCCACCTACTACTGGCTGTACCGCGGCATGGACGGCGACCGCACCTCCAAGACCGACCCCTCCGCCACCCGCAGCGTGACCGTGGACGACGGTGACAGCGGCCGCCCGGCGGTGACCGACTCCCCCTGGCTCAGCGGCAAGGTGCTGGAGTCGAGCAACCGCGACGGTTCCGGCCAGTCCCACAAGCGGGTCTGGCACACCTACTGGGTGCACGACACCGCGCAGTACGACGGCCTGCCCGACGCCCGCTTCGTCCGCGACTCCCAGACCACCACGGACGAGCTGACCTCCAGCGGCTGGCGCGAGCACACCGTCAAGAACGAGTACGACGACACCGAGCCGGCCAGCACCAAGTACGGCCTGCCGATGCGCACCAACGACTGGGGCCTGTCGGACACGGACGACAACCGGTGCACCACGTTCGGCCGCGCCTACAACACCGACTACTTCCCCGGCTCGCAGGTCCAGCGCTGGATGGTGCTGCCCGACGAGACCCGGCACTACGCCGCCGACTGCGCGGCCAGGTCCTCGGCCAACCAGGACGCCTACGCCGTCACCCTGTACGACGACGCGACCTCGGTGGACACCGACAAGCCCACCGACGGGCACCCCACCACCGTGCGCGCCTACACGGACGCCACGCACTACCGCACGACGACCGCCAAGTTCGACCAGGCCGGCCGGCAGACCTCCACGACCGACGGCAAGCAGAACACCACCACGACGACGTACCAGCCGAACACCTCGTGGCCGGTCGACGGCGTCAAGGTGACCACGCCCGACCCCGACGGCAGCGACGGCCCGGCCACACCGCAGACCACCACCACCTGGTACTCGCGCCTGTGGGGGGTGCCCTACCGCATCCAGGACCCGAACAACCAGACCACGCGTATCGTCCTGGACTCCGTGGGCCGCGTCTCGAAGGTGTTCAAGCCCTCGCAGATCTCCGCCTACCCCGACGGCACGCCCTCGATCGCCTATCGCTACGACCTCACGACCTCGGACAACAGCGAGGGCGTCCCGGACCTGGTCTCCACCGTCCCGCCCAAGGTCACCACGACCACGCTTCAGTCGGCCGGGAAGGTCCTGACCAGCTACGACTACCTGGACGGCCTCGGCCGTGCCCGTGAGACCCAGGTCCCGGCGGCCACCGGCACCGGACGCACCGTGATCTCGACCCGGTACGACACCTCGGGCAACGTCACCGGCACCAGCGCGGCGTTCTACAACTCCGGCACCGCCGGCTCGGGCATGGTCCTGCCCACCGTGGACACGCTGCCGTCCTACACCGACCTCGTCGTCGACTACGCCGGCCGCACCACCGAGTCCCGGATCATGGCGAACGGCGATCCGCAGACCCAGGGCCAGACGATCACCAACTACCACGGTGACTACACCACCACGATGCCTCCCACCGGAGAGCGCACCAACACCTACACCGACGTGTTCGGGCAGGTGAGCAAGGTCGTCGAGTTCGGTCCGTCCACGTACACGACGTACTACGAGTACAACCGCAGCGGCCAGCTCTCCAAGATCACCGACACCAAAGGGAACCTCACCACCTACACCTACAACTGGCTCGGCGAACGCACCGGCGGCAAGGACCCCGACGCGGACCTCAACGGCACGGGTGCCATCACCTACGACGACAACGGCAACGTCGAGACGGTCAAGGACGCGGGCGGCACGGTCCTGACCTACACCTACGACCACCTCGGCCGTCCGCTGACCGTGCAGAACGGCACCAAGGTGCTGACCCGCACCACCTACGACACGGCCACCGGCGGCATCGGCAAGCCGGCCACCTCGACGTCGTACGCGGGCGGTTACGCCTACACCGACAAGGTCAACACCTACGACGCCGACGGCAACGCCACCGAGACACAGACGACCGTCCCGGCCGACGGAGCGGGCTTCGAGAACACCTACGTCACGAAGTCCGGCTACAACGTGCTGGGCCAGCAGACCAGCGTCACCTACCCGGCCGTCGGCGACCTGCCGCAGGAGACCGTCACCACGCAGTACGACGGCTTCGGCAACCCGGAGAAGGTCACCAGCGACCTGAACAACACGGTCTACGTCGACTCCACCGGCTTCGACAGCGTGGGCCGGCTGAGCGACCGCACCTACGGCACCACGGCCACGACCGGCACCACGGCCCGCCGCTCGTACACCTATGACGACGCCGACGGCACCGGCTGGCTGAAGAACGTCACCACCACGAGCAGCACGAAGGGCACCGTCCAGAACGACGACTACCTCTACGACAACGCCGGCCAGACCACCGACCTGGCCGACAGGACCACCGGACAGCACCAGTGCTACACGTATGACGAGCTGAACCGCCTCAGCCGTGCCTGGACCACCGGGGCGAGCACCGGCTGCGCCGGTCCCTTCTCCCCCGACCTGGCCACCGGCAAGGACCCCTACCAGCTCGACTACACCTACGACGGCATCGGCAACCTCCAGAAGGTCACCAACACCACCGCCACCGGCGCCCAGGTCAACGACTACGTCTACCCCGGCTACTCCGCCGACCAGTCGGCCTACACCGCAGGCGCCGCCCACCCGCACGCCGTGACCTCGGTGAAGACCCCGACGGGCACCGACCTCTACGACTACGACGACGACGGCCAGCTGAAGAGCCGCACCGTCGGCGGGAAGCAGACCACCCTCGTCTGGAACGAGCTGCACCAGGTGACGTCCGCCTCCGGCGCCGCCACCACCGGCTACGTCTACGCCGCCTCCGGTGACCTGCTGGAGCGGAAGTCCACCGACGAGACCGTCCTGTACCTCACGGGCCAGGAGGTCCACAAGGCACCCGGCGCCACCGCGAAGGCCACCCGCTACTACAGCGACGGCACGACGACCGTGGCGATGCGCACCGCGGTGGACAAGACCAGCAGCAAGCTCAGCTGGATCATGTCCGACACCCAGGCGTCGACCCAGCTGACCATCGACGCGGGCACGGGCACCGCGCAGCGCCGGCGCTACCTGCCCTTCGGCGCCCAGAACGGCGGCACCGCCCTGCCGTCCGGCTCGGACCGGGGCTTCCTCGGCAAGACCGAGGACGACGCGACGGGGCTGTCGATCCTGGGCGCCCGCATGTACGACCCGAAACTGGGCCGGTTCCTCAGTCCCGACCCGCTGAACTCGCCGTACGACCCGCAGTACCTCAACGCCTACTCGTACTCCCTCAACAACCCCGTCACCTACAGCGACCCCGACGGGCTGAGGCCCATCACGGATTGTGAATACGGTTGCGGCAGCGGCGACGACAGCTACCGGGACTGGATGTCCCCGAACGGTGACGGCACCTGGTCGTACCACTACGAGTACTCCCACTACGTCTACAACGGACAGGGGGAGCTGCACAGCGTCGTCAAGACGGGCAGCGACCTGCCCCCGCTCGGCAAGAAGATCGTGTTCAAGCCCCTGGACATCAGCGTCCAGGTGACGGTCATCAAGGCGCTCGCCTCGACCTTCCTGCCCGACCCCAAGGCGTGGAAGGACTGCCTGTCGGGTTCGGGCGTCTCCAGCTGCCTCATCGCCGGCACGGACCTGCCCTGGGGCAAGGCGATGAAGCTGGTGCCCGACTCCGTGCTGAAGAAGGGCGCCAAGGCCGCCGAGGAGTGGGTCGCCAAACTCACCAAGGGGTGCAACTGCTTCCTCGCCGGCACGGACGTCCTGATGGGCGACGGCAAGACGACCAAGGACATCGAGGACGTCAAGGTCGGCGACAGGGTCCTCACCACCGATCCGCAGACCGGCAAGACGACCGCGCAACGGGTGACCCGCCGCATCGTCACCGACACCGACAAGCACTTCAACGAGCTGTCCGTCGCGACCGAGGACGGCATCGAGAAACTGACGGCGACCCACGAACACCCCTTCTGGTCCCCGTCACAACACGACTGGGTCCAGGCCGGCGACCTGAAGCCGGGCATGACCCTGCGCACCGACGACGGCCACACGGTCGTCATCACCGCCAACCGCCCGTTCACGACGCACGCCCGCACGTACAACCTCACGGTCGAGAACGTCCACACGTACTATGTGCTGGCGGGCTCCACTCCGGTTCTTGTTCACAACTCCTCGTGCTGGACGGGGACAGCGACCAAGGGCCCGATGCAGAACGCCCTGGGGCACTGGAAGAAGCACAAGGGTGACTATCCCCATCTCCAGAACGCCAAGCAGTACGTGGAGGAAGCCCAGCGATTCATGAGAAGCCAGGACCCCTGGATCCAGACCAAAGTCCGGGCGAATGGCGACATCGTCCGGTACAACCGAGTCACCGAGGATTTCGGCATCATGACACCCGATGGAAGCATTCGGACGTACTACAAGCCGGATCCGCGGGTTCACGGCTATGCGACGAATCAGGACTACTTCGATGCGCAGTAGCCGGACGGGAACCTCCTGCTTCGTGTGCGGCCTGGTCCAGGCTGCGCCTCCGTGGGGAGACGACGGCGATTCCCCCACCTTCGAGATCTGCGCGTGCTGCGGTGCGGAGTTCGGCTATGAGGACGCCACCGACGCCGGCGTCTTCAGGGCTCGCGCTCGATGGGCTGCGCGCGGTTACACCTGGTCGGACCCCCGGGCGAAGCCAGCGGGGTGGGATCCGGAAAGTCAGCTCGCAAGAGCGCTGAGAGAGCCCTGAGAAGGGAATAGGCGTCAAATGACTGAGGCCCCGCCGGAGCAATTCCGGCGGGGCGTCAGTCATTTCATGACGGCACTGGTCTCAGCAACCGTCGCAAGGGCAGCAGCAGTCGCAACCGTCACAGCCGTCGCAAGGACAGTCGCAGTTCCGGCAGCAACCCTCCCGCTTCTTCCGGGACCACGGCCCCTCGTATTCCTCCGCGCAGCACATCCTGCACGTGCAGCACAGAGCGAAGAACATCCCGCAGCCCGCCCAGAAACCGCGTCGGCCCTTGACCGGCTCGGGCGGCGGACCGAAGCCACCCCCGAGGCCGCCGCCCCCGCCGGGAGAACCGCCGCCGGCGTACGGATTGCCCGGGAGGGGGGCGCCGGCGCCGTACGGCCCCCGCTGCGTCCCCGCGTCGTAGGACCCCCGCGGCCCCCCGTGCCGCCCGGCCGCACACCCCGGTGCCGCCCCGAAGGCGCGGTCCACCGAGCGGCGCAGTTCGTGGACGAGGAGGAGGTGGACGAGCCGGCCGTCATGGAACCCGGTCTCCCGGAGGGCGAGCCGGATGCCGTGCAGGGCGTCGTCGGCGAGCCGGCGCGCCTCGGTGAGGGGCGTGCCGGTGGCGGTGAGCGGGTTCCAGGCACCCGACAGGGCGTCAGCCTCCCGGTCCTCCACCGCGTCCAGCAGGTGGGCGAGCCGGCCGAAGAGGCGTCCGGCCTCGGCCAGGGGCCCCGCGTTCTCCGGCCGCCCGGCCAGCAGCGCGGTGTGCGCGAAGGCCGCGGCGGTCGCGGTCTCGGTCGGCTCGGTGACCGTGAGGACCGGAGTGCCGGGACCGGCGAGGGCCTCGACGCCGGGCTGCCGGCCGACGGCGTCGACGAGGACGCCGGTGTCGAAGCCGACCGCCGCCCCGCCGCGCTCCCCGGCCCGGCCCCAGTTCGCCGCGATCCGGCGCGCGGCGGCGGCGACCGGCGCGCGGGCCAGCAGCCCGTCCCGGTCGGCGACATGGTCGCGCACCTTCGCGGAGGCGAGTACGAGGGAGACGGCGGCGGCGAGCCGGGCGCCCTCACCCTGTGTGACGGACGCGGTCCGCATGCCGCGCAGCGCGCACGGTCCGGCCGTGCGGCGGGTGCCGCCCAGCGGGCCCGTCTGAGCTTCCGTCAGGACCGATACGAGGAGCCCGTCGTAATTCGTCACGATCCGCGCGAGCTGACCGTGGTCGCGGCGCAGGGCCAGGCACAGCCCGCACAAGTGCGCCGTCCAGTCGGCCCTGAACCGCTCACCGAGCCGGTGGGCGCAGGGCCTGACGATTCCGAACACGACATCCCCCGTACTGTGATACGACGTTGGGGTTCACCCGTACGCACCGTGCATCACCCGTCCGCCGCAGACAATCATATTTCACTCTCAGTCAGCAGCCGTATGAGTCTCGCCCCTTGGGGCACAAGGACTCTCGACGGATCCGCTGTGCACCAGTACCGTCACAAACCCCCCGCGCGGCGTCTATCCACTTGGCGAGGCGTCCGCATCATGGATGACCATAGGGATGCGGAAAGCAAGAGAGACCGCTGTGAGAGGAGGCGTCCATGGGATCGGTACGCAAGGCGAGTGCGTGGCTCGGCCTCGTCGACGACAACGATGACGAGCGCTACTACGACGACGACTACTCCGAGGGCACCGAGTCCGGGGACGCCTGGGTCACCGACCCCCGGGTGAAGGTGGCCACGGACACGGGCGAGGACAAGGGCCGCCGGATCGGCACGGTGACCCCGGACAGCTTCCGGGACGCCCGCGCCATCGGCGAGCTGTTCCGGGACGGCGTCCCGGTCATCATGAACCTCACCAACATGGAGCCCGGCGACGCCAAGCGCGTCGTGGACTTCGCGGCGGGGCTCATCTTCGGTCTGCGCGGCTCGATCGACCGCGTCTCGAACCGGGTGTTCCTGCTCACCCCGGCCGACACCGAGATCATCAGCGGTGAGGCGTCCGCCCACCGCTCGGACGGCTTCTTCAACCAGAGCTGAGGCGGGGCCGCCGCACCGGCCCCGCCCCGCCCCGGTGCTCACCGGAAGGCGTCGAGCCCGGTGAGCGCCTTGCCCAGCACGAGCTGGTGCATCTCGACGGTGCCCTCGTAGGTGAGCACCGACTCCAGGTTGGTCGCGTGCCGCATCACCGGGTACTCCAGGGAGATCCCGTTGGCACCGAGGATCGTCCGCGCCGTACGGCAGATCTCGATGGCCTCGCGGACGTTGTTGAGCTTGCCGAAGCTGACCTGCTCGGGACGCAGGCGGCCGGCGTCCATCCGCCGCCCCAGATGGTGGGCGAGCAGAATTCCCTTGTGCAGTTCCACGGCCATGTCGGCGAGCTTGGCCTGGGTGAGCTGGAAGCCGCCGATGGGCCGCCCGAACTGCTCCCGTGACCGTGCGTAGTCGAGGGCCGCCTCGAAGCTGCTGCGGGCGGCGCCCATCGCGCCCCAGACGATGCCGTAGCGGGCGTGCGACAGACAGCTGAGCGGCCCGCGCAGCCCGGTGACCTCCGGCAGCACGGCCGTGGCGGGCAGCCGTACGTCGTCCAGGACGAGCTCGCTGGTGACGGAGGCGCGCAGGGACCACTTGTGCTTGATCTCCGGTGCCGAGAAGCCGGGGCTGTCGGTGGGGACGACGAAGCCGCGGATGCCCTCCTCGGTCTGCGCCCAGACGACGGCCACCCCGGCGACCGAACCGTTGGTGATCCACATCTTGCGGCCGTTGAGCACCCAGTCCTCGCCGTCCCGCTTGGCGCGGGTGCGCATCGAGGCGGGGTCGGAGCCGTGGTCGGGCTCGGTCAGCCCGAAGCAGCCGATCACCTCGCCGGCCGCCATGCGCGGCAGCCACTGGAGCTTCTGCTCCTCGCTGCCGAACCGGTGGATGGCGTACATCGCGAGGGAGCCCTGCACGGAGACCAGCGACCGGATGCCCGAGTCGGCGGCCTCCAGTTCGAGGCAGGCCAGGCCGTACTGGACAGCGCTCGCGCCGGCGCAGCCGTAGCCGGTGAGGGACATGCCGAGGGCGCCGATCGAGCCGAGTTCGCGGGCGAGGTCCCGGATGCCGGGCAGTTCGCCCTTCTCGTACCAGTCGGCGACGTACGGCAGCACACGGTCGGCCGCCCAGGTGCGGACGGTGTCCCGGACGGCCAGGTCCTCCGGCTCCAGCAGGTCGTCGATCCCGAGCGGGTCGGCGGCATCGAACGGGGGCAGCTTCGCGGACGCGGACATGGAACACCCTCCGGAACACGGGACGCCACACGGGACGTCGGCAAAACTAGCAACGCTAGTTACGGCTCTCCGGCCGACGTTACGGTGCAGTGTCCCGCACGTCCAGAGGAGGTCAGGCGCTGACCCGCGGCTTCCCGGCCGCCGCCTCGGCCTCGCGCGGCGACGGCAGCGCGCGCTCGCCGCCCGCCGGTTCGACGCCCGCCGGCTCCTCGCCGCACTGCATGAGCCACGGCAGCCGCAGTGCCATCACCGCGCCCAGCAGCAACAGACCGGCGCTCACCAGCAGCGTCATGTGCAGCCCGTGCACGAAGGAGTCCCGCGCGGCGCGGCGCAGCGCGCCCCCGGCCGGGCCGCCGAGCCGTCCGGCGACCTCGTACGCCTCGGCGAGCGAGTGGCCCGCCGCGGCCGAGGCGGGCCGGGGTACGCCCGGCACCGACCGCAGCCCCGGCGCGTAGGCCGCGTTCATCACACTGCCCAGCAGCGCGATGCCGATACCGGCCCCGAGCTGGTACGACGTCTCGCCGATCGCCGCCGCGCCGCCGGCCTGGTCGGCCGGGGCCTCGCTGAGCATCGACTCGTAGGCCCCGAAGAGCGTGGTCTCCAGGCCGAAGCCCAGGAGCACGAAACCGGCCAGCAGCAGCGTCGGGTCGTCGGTGCCGCCCATGCCCGTCAGCGTCAGCACCGCCGCGGCCGTCAGGCAGAAGCCGAAGCACACCATGCGGCGCGGGCCGAAGCGGCGCAGCATGCGCGCGCCCGCGAGGCCGGCCGCCATCGCGGCGAGCGTGAGGGGCAGCAGTCGCAGGCCGGTCTGCAGCGGGGACAGGCCGAGCACCAGTTGCAGGTACTGGGCGGCGATCAGCTCCAGGCCGACCAGCGCGAGCATGGCCAGCACGATGCAGCCCACCGAGGTGCTGAACGCGGGCCGGCGGAACATGCGCAGGTCCACCAGCGGATGCGCGAGCCGCCGCTGGCGCCGTACGAAGAGGACGAGGAGAGCGGCGCCGGTCAGCAGCGGCAGCACGGTGAGGGGACTCGCGACCGCCTCGCCGCCGCCGAGCCGCTTCACACCGAAGACCACGCCGAACAGCCCGGCCGCCGCCATCAGCGCGCCGGTCACGTCCCAGGGACCCTCGCCTTCGCCCCGGGACTCCGGCAGCAGCACCCGGCCCACCGGCAGGCTCACCAGCATCAGCGGGATGTTGACCAGGAAGACCGCGCCCCACCAGAAGTGCTCCAGCAGGAAGCCGCCGAGCAGCGGTCCGACCGCCGCGCCGACCGCGGCGACCGCGCTCCAGACGCCGATGGCCAGGGCGCGCTCGCGCCGGTCGGGGAAGACCTGGCGCAGGATCGACAGGGTGGCCGGCATGATCATGGCGCCGCCGACGCCGAGCAGCGCGCGGGCGGCGATGAGCGTCTCGGCGGTCGGCGCGAACGCGGCCACGGCGGAGGCGACCCCGAACAGGGCGTAGCCGAGCAGCAGGACGCGTCTGCGGCCGACCCGGTCGCCGAGGGTGCCGAAGAGGATCAGCAGCGAGGCGCAGACCAGCGGATAGACGTCGACGATCCAGAGCAGTTCGATGGCGCCGGGCTTGAGGTCCTCGGTGACGGCGGGGACCGCCACGTGCAGCACGGTCGCGTCGAGCGCGACGAGCAGCAGGCTGACGCAGAGCACGACGAGGACGACCCAGCGGTTGGCACCTGCCCCGGGCGCCCGACGGCGCGGCCGTGCGGCAGCCGTGGTCGTCCCGGACATGTACGTACCTCCCAGATGCTCCCTCGTGCGGGGCGGACCGACGGGGCGGGGACCCCCTGTCGTACGGCCGGAGAGGAGCGGTGTCTCCGGCCCGCGCGAACCCACGCGGGTGACTCGTCACAGTACGCGAGTCCGCCGCGCGCTCACGTGGCGGACCTCTCACCCACCGGAGGGAACCCGTGTGGCGTACGCCACGTCAGCCCCTCTTGACCCCGACCCCGGCGAGAGGTCCGGTGGAGCGCGCGGTCGATAATCGAGCCCGTGACCGATCTCGCGACGCGCGTGGCTCCGACCCGCGCCCCCCTCCTGCGCCGGGCCGCTCCGGCCCTCCTGGGCTACGCGGCGGTCCGCGCGCTGGGGCTGGTGGTGCTGGCGGTGTGGAGCGCCGCGCGCGGCAAGAACGCGTTCACCTTGCTGACCGCGCGCTGGGACTCGCTCTGGTACACGCGGGTCGCCGAGCTGGGGTACGGCTACGAGGTGCGGCTGCCGAACGGGGACGTCCACTCCAGCCTCGCGTTCTTCCCGCTGCTGCCCTGGCTGGAGCGGCTGCTGCACGCGGTCGCCCCGCTGTCGTACGCGGGGGCCGGGTTCGTGGTGAGCCTGGTGGCCTCGCTCGCCGCCGCGGCCGGGATCTTCGCGGTCGCGGACCGGGTGTACGGCCCCCGGGCCGGGGTGTGCGCGGTGCTGCTGTGGGCGGTGCTGCCGGTCGGGATCGTGCAGTCGATGGCGTACAGCGAGTCGCTGTTCACGGCGCTGGCGGCCTGGTCGCTGTACGCGGTGCTGACCGGGCGCTGGGTGGGCGCGGGCACTCTGGCGGCCCTGGCCGGTCTGACCCGGCCGGTGGGGGCGGCGGTCGTCGCCGCCGTGTGGGTGGCGGGCGCGGTCTCGGTCCGACGGGGGCGCGACGCGTCGGTCTCTTTCGGGCGAGAGCGCGGCACGCGGCACGCGCCGGGCGCACGCGATGACGAACACGCGCCCGCGCCCCGACCCGGCGCGTCCGTCGCCCCGTACGCCCCCGGCCGGCGGCGCGCGCTCGGCATGCTGCTCGCTCCGCTCGGGGCCGCCGGCTACGTCCTCTGGGTCGGCCACCGCACCGGCAAGGGCCCCCTCGGCTATCTGGACGTGCAGGCCGGATGGCGCAACGGGTTCGACGGCGGCTACGCCTTCGCCCGCTTCGTGGCCGACAAGTTCACGTCAGTTCCGTCCGCTCTCGCCGGTTCCGGCCTGATCGCCGGGGTGGCCCTGCTGATCTGGCTGTACGTCACCGGGGTCCGCGCGCGCCAGCCGGTCGAACTGCTGGTCTACACGGGCGTCGTGCTCGCCCTCGCCCTGTGCGCTTCGAGCTACTTCGGCTCCAAGCCGCGGCTGCTGATGCCCGCCTTCCCGCTGCTGCTGCCGCTCGCCCGTGCCCTGGCCCGGCCGCGTACGTCCCGATCGGCCCTGCTCATGGCGGGGTTGGCGGTCGCGGCGGCGGTCTACGGGGCCTTCTGGCTGAACGGCTCCGGCCCCCCGTGACCGGCCGGGCCGCCCGATGACGTCCCGGAGAATTGCGTGCCAGGACCGGGTTAACACATTCATAAGCGCCATATAAACAACACCCGGCATGATCAAAGGAATTGGCCCGATCGGACTCACAGGATTGCGGAATCCCGAGAATTCGGACCGCCCTTGAGAGGTTTCCCACATCACATCGTCATCACAAAGACGCTGTTTCGACCGGGAACACCGCTCACTCGCTGTAACGTCGATTGGGTGCGTACCGAACGAAACCTCACCCGGCGTCTGGACCGGGTGTTCGCCAGACTGGACCGTGAGCCGGAACGACCGGCCCACATCGATGTGCCGAGGATGAGCCGGCACCGGGTCGTTCTGTTCTCCGCGACCCTGGCTTTCTACCTGGCGATCGTGTGGGCCGTGGTGACGACCTCCTGGCTGGTCCGGCTGGACTGGCAGGTCATGTTCTTCCGGCCGTACCAGCAGTGGCCCGAGATCCACGCGTTCCTCGACTACTACGTGGTGCTGGGCCAGCGCGGCCCGACCGCCGTGATGGTCGCGGCCTGGCTCGGCTGGCGCTCCTGGCGGCAGCACACCCTGCGCCCGCTGCTCACCCTGGCCACCTCGCTGCTCCTGCTGAACATCACGGTCGGCGCCGCCAAGCTCGGCATGGGGCGGCTCGGTCCGCACTACGCGACCGTGATCGGCTCGAACGAGATGGGCCTGGGCGGCGATATATTCCCCAGCGGCCACACCGCCAACGCGGTCGTGACCTGGGGAATCCTGGCGTATCTGGCCTCCACCCCGACGGCGCGCCGCTGGCTGTCGGCCCTCTCCGCGGTCACCTCGCTCGGCGTCGGCCTCACCACCGTCTACCTCGGTACGCACTGGCTGAGCGACGTGCTGCTGGGCTGGGCCGCCGGTCTGCTGATCCTGCTCGCCCTGCCCTGGTTCGAGCCGCTGATCGCCAAGGCCGAGCTGGGCCTCTTCGACCTGCGCGACCGCTGGCGTGCCCGCCGCGGACTGCCCGCGCCCGAACCGGCCGTGCCGGTCGCGCCGGTGCCGCTCAAGCCGCGCGGCCTGCCGGCCGAGCAGCCGGTGCCGGCCCGCGAGCCGGTGGCCTCCACCCGGTCCTCGCGGGGCCTGGCGCACCTCGCGCCGGGACCGCACACGGCCCGTTCGGAACGCACCCCGGTCACCCCGGCGGGCAGCCGCCGCCCGCCGCACGCCGACCGCCTCCCGCGCGGTACGTCCCAGCCGGCCCGGCCGCTCACCGGCGGCTGACGGCCGGGCCGGCGCGGGGTCCGGTACGCACCACCGCCCCGCGCCACGACGAGGGCCCCGCTCCTGCCTGGAGCGGGGCCCTGTGGCGTACCGGGGTCGGGAACGGGTCGTCAGCCCTTCCAGGCGCGGGCCACCCGGCCGTCCCGCACCTCGAAGTTCAGCCGTCCGGCCCGGTACTCCATGGTGATGATCGCGCCCGGTGGCAGCGACCGCACCGTGGACCAGCCGCGCTGCCGCGCGAGCCGTTCGGCGTGCGCCGCTTCGAGGCCGACGTACCCGTCCGGGCTGTCCTGGGGCTCCGCTGACGGAGTGGGAATCGGTGCCATACGGCCACGCTAGGCCGCGACCGGCGGTGACGGAAGCCGGGCACGGACGGGTAAGAGCCGTATCCGGCTGTCGTCACACTTCTGTCACAGCCACCGCGATCCCGTTTCGGCCGCGGTCAGATCATCGGCTGCGACGGCGGGTGTCACACGAACGGGGGTTTCCGTTCGGCCCACCGGGGTAATCGAACAGAATTCACGCGTGTCGGAGGGCCGCTCCGAATTACCCGGCGGAAAGTGCCGCAGTGGGGATCGGGGCGGGCCCGGGCCGCGATTCCCCGCGCAATCCGCAGTGGTGCCGCGGCAGCTGACACCACATGGGAAATTCACGGATTCAGCACACAACCGCCGGACGCGCCCTGCCCGAGCGCGCGCCCGGCGAGCCCCAGGGCGGCAGCTCGCGGGTGCGCGCGCCGCGGGTGCCGCGGGCACGGGCGCGACGATGCGAAGGGGCGAGCGAGCGATGGGGACCGAGACCGCAGGGGCGCCGGCGCGGCCGGTGCGCCGGGCCGGGGCCGGCCGGCTGGTGGTGGACTGGCTCACGACCACCGACCACAAGAAGATCGGCCACCTGTACCTGATCACGGGCTTCGGGTTCTTCCTGGCAGCCGGGGTCATGGCGCTGCTGATGCGCGCGGAACTCGCCCGGCCGGGGCTCCAGCTCATGGGCAACAACCAGTACAACCAGTTGTTCACGCTGCACGGCACCATCATGCTGCTGCTGTTCGCGACCCCCAGCTTCGCGGGCTTCGCCAACGAGCTGATGCCGTTGCAGATCGGCTCCCCGGACGTGGCCTTCCCCCGGCTGAACATGCTGTCGTACTGGCTCTTCGCGTTCGGCGGGCTGATCGTGCTCGGCTCGCTGCTGGTGCCCACCGGGCCGGCCGCCTTCGGCTGGTTCGCCTACGCGCCGCTCAACGACGCCCGGCACTCCCCCGGCGTCGGACCGGACCTGTGGATCATGGGCCTGGCGCTGGCCGGCTTCGGGACGATCCTCGGCGCGGTCAACTTCCTCGCCACCATCATCGGGATGCGCGCTCCGGGCATGACGATGTTCCGGCTGCCGATCTTCACCTGGAACACGCTCTTCACGTCGATCATGATCCTCATGGCGTTCCCGGTGCTGGCGGCGGCGCTGCTGGTACTGGAGTCGGACCGGCGGTTCGGCTCGCAGGTGTTCCAGGCGCCGAACGGCGGGGCGCTGCTGTGGCAGCACCTGTTCTGGTTCTTCGGGCACCCCGAGGTGTACATCATCGCGCTGCCGTTCTTCGGGATCATCACCGAGATCATCCCGGTGTTCAGCCGGAAGCCGGTCTTCGGCTATCTGACGCTGGTCGGCGCGACGATGGCGATCACCGGGCTGTCCATGGTGGTGTGGGCGCACCACATGTTCGCCACGGGCGCGGTGCTGCTGCCGTTCTTCTCCTTCATGTCGTTCCTGATCGCGGTGCCGACGGGGGTGAAGTTCTTCACCTGGACCGGCACGATGATCAAGGGTTCGCTGTCCTTCGAGACGCCGATGCTGTGGGCGATGGGCTTCCTGGCGACGTTCCTGCTCGGCGGGCTGACCGGGGTGATCCTGGCGTCCCCGCCGATGGACTTCCACGTGACGGACTCGTACTTCGTCGTCGCCCACTTCCACTACGTGGTCTTCGGCACGGTCGTCTTCGCGGTCTTCGGCGGCTTCTACTTCTGGTGGCCGAAGTTCACGGGCAAGATGCTGGACGAGCGGCTGGGGAAGATCCAGTTCTGGACCTTGTTCGTGGGCTTCCACGCCACGTTCCTGGTGCAGCACTGGCTGGGCGCCGGGGGGATGCCCCGCCGGTACGCCGACTACCTGGCGGCCGACGGGTTCACCACGCTCAACACGGTATCGACCATCGGCTCCTTCCTGCTGGGCCTGTCGACGCTGCCGTTCCTCTACAACGTCTGGAAGACCGCGAGGTACGGGGAGAAGGTGGACACCGACGACCCCTGGGGCTACGGCCGTTCCCTGGAGTGGGCCACGTCCTGCCCGCCGCCCCGGCACAACTTCGTCACCCTGCCCCGGGTCCGCTCGGAGTCCCCGGCGTTCGACCTGCACCACCCGCAGTACGCGGCCCAGGCCCCGCAGCCCGAGCCAGAGCGCCATCAAGCCGGTCCCGAAGGCTCCTGACGGCGTCGGTCAGCCCGGCCGGCTCGATCACCTCGAACGGCAGGTCCAGCATCAGCAGGTGAACGACCATCACGTCCAGGCTCGGCGCGCCGCAGCGCAGCAGGCACGCGTCCGCGCCGTCCGGCTCCAGCGTCCCGGAGGACGGCGAGACGTGCTCGGCGGCCTCCTGCGCGGACACCAGCAGCCGGACGGTGGCGTGCGTGGGGTACGCGCGCGTGGAGACGCCCCGGGACACATAGGCGGCGAGGTCCTCGGCGGGCGGCTCGCGCGGGGTGAAGCGCGGCCCGTGCGGCGGTCTGGGGGTGATCCGGTCCACCCGGAAGGTCCGCCAGTCCGCCCGGTCGACGTCCCAGGCGACCAGGTACCAGCGCCGCTCGGTGCACACCAGCCGGTGCGGTTCGACGGTACGGCGGCTGTCGGCGCCCTCGTGCGTGCGGTACGCGAACCGCAGTCGCTCGGCGTCCCGGCACAGGTGGGCGAGCTCGGTGAGCAGGGCCGGGTCGACGGGGGTCACCGGCGGGCCGCCGCGCAGCATGGGCACGGTGAAGGCGTTGAGGGCGCTCACCCTGCGGCGCAGCCGGTGCGGCAGCACCTGCTCCAGCTTGGCGAGGGCCCGTACGGAGGTCTCGCCGATGCCCTCGATGCCCTGTCCGGCGGCGGTGCGCAGGCCGACGGCCACGGCGACGGCCTCGTCGTCGTCCAGCAGCAGCGGCGGGAGTTCGGCGCCGACGCCCAGCTGGTAGCCGCCGCCGGTGCCGGGGCTGGCGTGGACCGGGTAGCCCAGCTCGCGCAGCCGGTCCACGTCCCGGCGGACGGTGCGCGGGGTGACACCGAGCCGTTCGGCCAGCTGCGGCCCTGACCACTCGCGGTGGGCCTGGAGCAGCGAGAGCAGGCGCAGCAGGCGTGCCGAGGTCTCCAACATGGGCCCGAGTCTGCCAGGGCACGCGGACAGCCGCTGTCCTCGACGGGATCAGCGGCTGTCCGCCTCGCGGGCCGGGCTCAGAGCGCGAGGCGCTGCCCGGGCACGATCAGGTTCGGGTCGTCGCCGATGACGGCCCTGTTGGCGGCGTAGATCCGCTGCCAGGTGGTGCCGTGCCGGGCCGCGATGATGCTCAGTGTGTCGCCCTGGCGGACGGTGTAGCCGCCGTGCGGGGCACCTCGGCGGGTGGTGGCCGCGGGGTGTTCCGGCGCCTGCGCCGGGGTGGACCGGGCGGGGGCGGACTTCGTCGTCGCGCCGCTGGTGCGCTCCGCCGTGCCGGAGGAGCCGGTGCGGGCCGCCGCCGGGGCGGCGCCGGAGGCTCCGGCCCGGCCCGAGCAGACCGGCCAGGCGCCCCAGCCCTGGGCCTGCTGGACCCTGGTGGCGACGGCGATCTGCGCGCTTCTGGAGGCCTGGTCGGCCGTCGGGGCGTAGGCGGTGCCGCCGTACGCGCGCCAGGTGCCGGCGGAGAACTGGAGGCCGCCGTAGTAGCCGTTGCCGGTGTTGATGTGCCAGTTGCCGCCGCTCTCGCACTGGGCGATGCGGTCCCACACCCCGTTGTCCGCCGCGGCGGCGTTGCCGGTCGCGGCCAGCAGTCCCAGCGGGGCCAGCAGGGCGGCTCCGGCGAGCGCGGCCGTCGTACGGCCCTTGCGGGCGCCGTCGGGACGGGCGCCGTCGGGGCGGGCGGTGCTACGGGTGGTATCGGCACACTCGGACATGTAGTTCCCTCTCCACGAACCCGGGCTCCCCCAAGGCGGAGCGCGGCTCACCGCGTAGGACCGCGGTTCCTCGCGCCCGCCCCGCCCGCCGTGACCGGTGTCGGCGATGCTGCGCTGCCTGGTGCCGGCCGGCGGACGTACCCGAGCGGTGCTCGTTGCACACGGCGGAGGAATGTAAGGAGGTCGAGCGGGGGGAATCAACCAACTCGCCGTCGTTCCAGGCCACTTGCCTGTTACCTCGGGTAGCGGTAATTTTCGGTCACCCACTACATCCGCTGATTTCCCGACTTGTCGACCACGGACGGACGCGGCCTGTGACCCACTTCACCCGTTCAAGTTCCTTGACGGCGGACGGAGTTGACGGTGAGTGTTCGATTCCGCACCCGAGGTGACCGTACGCGGTGGAAGATGCGAACCGGTCGCCCCCGGGGCGTGACCACCACCACAGGACGCCCGTTGTCTTCTTCATGAGCCCGGGAACCCCGGGGCTCATCGGCCGGGAGCCACCCGGCCGACCCAGCACCGCATCCCGAGGGAGCCACCCGTGCCGCGCATGCTCGACGTCAGCGACGCCGTACGCGCCGAGATCGGCGACGAAGAAGCCGACCGGCTGCTCGCCGGAGAGAACGCCCCGGGCAGTTACGACTGCACGTCCTGTCGCACCCCGGGCGACTCCGAGCAGGAGCGCACCAGCACCGTTCTGTTCGTCGGCGACGAGACCGCCGTCCTCGCCTTCGCCCACGCCAGCTGTCTGCCCTCGCAGGTCGTCCAGGTGACGGAGGAGCAGCTCCAGGGCGCCGTCCGCTCCATCGGCGCCGTCGGCGGCGACCCGGCCGGCGGTGAACCGCACACCTCCGTGCCCGAGCAGGCGGTGCTCGGCGTGACCAGCGGACTCGTCCTGGTCGACGGGGAACTGCACCCCGCGCTCGTCGTCGAGCCGACCTCGCCGATCGTCCGTCCGGGCACCACCGGCATGGGCGACGACTTCCTGCCGCTGCTCATCGAGCAGGGCTTCATGCCGGTGACCGAGCTGGCGTCCGTCCCGCCGGTGCTGCACGGCTGGTCCGTCCTGCTGGCCGTGGGCCAGCTGCACGCGGTGCTCCAGCCGTCGGCGGCCGGCGGGCAGCCGGTGGCCTGGTGGCAGGCGCACCAGCCGCTCCAGGTGACCGACAGCTGGCGGGCCGCCGCGAACAAGCACCAGCAGGTACTGATGTTCGCCGCTCCGGTCGGGTCCATCGGGCGCCAGCCCCGGGAGGACCTGCTGCGGGACGCGCTGGACAAGGCCGCCGCGGGCGGCCGGCTGGTCGCCGCCGCGCTCCCCCTCGCGGGCACCTGAGCCCCGGCGCCCCCTCCGGCCGCATCTCTTTCCGGTTACGGTCGTTTGGACATACGTGCACGCATACGACACTCCTCCCCGCCGGTCCTTCTCCTCCGTACCGTCCGCCCGGACGGCGCACGAGCCGTCCGGCGGGTCCTCGGCCACGCCGATCTACGACTCGCTCTACGCGGAGTGGGTCAGGACCTTCCGCACACTGCCGGGGGACCGCAGCGGTGAGGAGGACCTGGGGTTCAGTGCCTTCGGGGACTTCCCGGACGGTTCGGGAACGTACGGCGGGCACCGGGCGGGGTCGTTCAGCAGCTCCTACAGCGCCTACAGCGCGGGGGCGTACAGCGCCCGCCAGCAGTCGCAGTGGCAGCGGGTCGGCACGCTGGGCCGGCACCACGAGACGGGGATGCAGCACGTGCCGGCCGCGGCCGCCCTGCCGCCGGGGCCGCGCCGGAGCGCGTGACGGGCACACGGACGAGGAGGGCGGCCCCGGAACACCAGGGCCGCCCTCCTCGTCGTACCGCCGTTACTTCTTCTTCGCGCCGCGCTTCTCGCGCACCCGCACCGAGATGTGGATCGGGGTGCCCTCGAAGCCGAACTCCTCGCGCAGGCGGCGCTCGATGAAGCGCCGGTAGCCCGCCTCGATGAAGCCGGAGGCGAAGAGCACGAACCGCGGCGGCTTGGTGCCGGCCTGGGTGCCGAACAGGATGCGCGGCTGCTTGCCGCCCCGGACGGGGTGCGGGTGCGCCGAGACCAGCTCGCCGAGGAAGGCGTTCAGCCGGCCCGTGGGCACGCGCGTCTCCCAGCCCGCCAGCGCCGTCTCGATCCCCGGGACCAGCTTCTCCATGTGCCGGCCGGTGCGCGCCGAGACGTTGACCCGGGGCGCCCAGGCCACCTGGCCCAGCTCGGTCTCGATCTCCCGCTCCAGGTAGTAGCGGCGCTCCTCGTCCAGCGTGTCCCACTTGTTGAAGGCGATGACCATCGCGCGGCCCGCCTCGACCGCCATGCTGATGATCCGCTGGTCCTGCACGGAGATGGACTCCGAGGCGTCGATCAGCACGACGGCGACCTCGGCCTTCTCCACGGCGGCGGCCGTGCGCAGCGAGGCGTAGTAGTCGGCGCCCTGCTGGAGGTGGACCCGCTTGCGGATACCGGCGGTGTCCACGAACTTCCAGGTCTTGCCGCCGAGTTCGATGATCTCGTCCACCGGGTCGCGGGTGGTGCCCGCCAGCTCGTTGACGACGACGCGCTCCTCGCCGGCCACCTTGTTCAGCAGCGAGGACTTGCCGACGTTGGGGCGGCCGATCAGGGCCACGCGGCGGGGGCCGCCGATCGCGGTGCCGAAGGACTGCTCGGGCGCGTCCGGCAGCACCTCGAGGACGGCGTCGAGCATGTCGCCCGTGCCGCGGCCGTGCAGGGCCGAGACCGGGTGCGGCTCGCCGAGGCCCAGGTTCCACAGGTAGGCCGCGTCGGCCTCGCCGCTCGGGCCGTCGACCTTGTTGGCGCACAGCACGACCGGCTTGCCGGCCTTGCGCAGCAGCCGGACGACCGCCTCGTCGGTGTCGGTCGCGCCGACCTTGGCGTCGACCACGAAGACGACCGCGTCGGCCGCCTCGATCGCGTACTCGGCCTGGGCGGCCACGGAGGCGTCGATGCCGAGGACGTCCTGCTCCCAGCCGCCGGTGTCGACGACCTTGAAGCGGCGGCCGGCCCACTCGGCCTCGTAGGTGACGCGGTCGCGGGTGACGCCCGGCCGGTCCTCCACGACCGCCTCACGGCGGCCGATCATCCGGTTCACCAGGGTCGACTTGCCGACATTGGGGCGGCCGACGACGGCGAGCACGGGCAGCGGACCGTGGCCCGCCGCCTCGATGGCGCCCTCGACGTCCTCGATGTCGAAGCCCTCTTCCGCGGCGAGCTCCATGAACTCCGCGTACTCGGCGTCGCCGAGAGCCCCGTGCTCGTACTCGTGCGCGTTGTCGTACACGTCCGAGCCGTCGGGCTGGATGTCGTCGTTCATGAAGTCCGTACCTCGTTCGTTCGTGGTGATCGGTGGACCGCTGTACAGCGGCTGATCCACTACTCAAGTGTCGCTCGGCGCCCGGTCAGGCGCCTGGCGTTTTCCAGGTGGCTGGTGAGCTGTTTGCGGATGCGCTCGGTCGCCTCGTCCAGCGCCTTGCGCGTACGCCGCCCGCTGCCGTCGCCCGCCGGGAACGGGTCGCCGAAGACGACGTCGACGCGGGAGCGCAGCGGCGGCAGCGCCTTTATCAACCGGCCGGGACGCTCCGCGCTTCCCAGGACGGCCACGGGGACGATCGGCGCCCCGCTGCGGACCGCGAAGTAGGCCAGCCCGGCCCGCAGCGCGGCGAAGTCGCCTTCGCCCCGGGTGCCCTCCGGGAAGATGCCCAGCACTCCCCCGGCCGCCAGCACGTCGAGGGCCTGGCCGATCGCGGTGCGGTCGGCGGCGGCGCGGTCCACCTTCAGCTGGCCGATGCCGGTCAGGAAGGGGTCCAGCGGGCCGGTGAAGGCTTCCTTCTTGATCAGGAAGTGCGTCGGCCGGGGTGCCACGCCCATGACCATCGGGCCGTCGATGTTGTGGGAGTGGTTCACCGCGAGGATCACCGGGCCGGTGGCCGGCACCCTCCAGGCGCCGAGCACGCGCGGCCGCCACAGCCCGTACATCAGGCCGACGCCGATGCGCCGCCCGATCTCGGCGCCCCGCTCCGACGCGACCGGCGGACGGCTCACTTCCCGGCCCGCTTCTCCTCGACCAGGGTGACGACGCACTCGATGACCTGGGCGAGGGTGAGCTCGGTGGTGTCCACCTCGACGGCGTCGCCGGCCTTGGCGAGCGGCGAGGTCTTGCGGCTGGAGTCGGCCGCGTCCCGCTTGATCAGGGCCTCGCGGGTGGCGTCGACGTCGGCGCCCTTCAGCTCGCCGCTGCGGCGGGCCGCGCGGGCCTCCGGGGAGGCGGTGAGGAAGACCTTCAGGTCGGCGTCCGGCAGGACGGTCGTACCGATGTCCCGGCCCTCGACCACGATGCCGTTCGCCGCGCCGGCGGCCAGGGAACGCTGGAGCTCGGTGATGCGGGCGCGCACCTCGGGCACCGCGCTGACCGCGCTGACCTTGGAGGTGACCTCCTGGGTGCGGATGGGGCCGGCCACGTCGACGCCGTCGACCGTGATGGTCGGGGCGGCCGGGTCGGTGCCGGAGACGATCTCGGGCTTGCCGGCGACGGCCGCGATGGCGGTCGGGTCCTCCAGGTCGATGCCGTTGGTCACCATCCACCAGGTGATCGCCCGGTACTGGGCACCGGTGTCCAGGTAGCTGAGGCCGAGCTGCGCGGCCACGGCCTTCGACGTGCTCGACTTGCCCGTGCCGGAGGGACCGTCGATCGCGACGATCACGGGCTTGGCGGTCGGGGCGGCGCCGTTTTCCACGGGAGGGCACCTTCCTGGTGAAGGGTGGGGAGCGGGGTCCGGGGCGCGAGGGCGCCCCGCACAAGGTTACTGGCTCGCGGGAGGCGCCCTCACCGGGTGTTACCGGCGCAGCGCCCAGCCCCGCTCGCGCAGTGCCTCCTCCAGCACGGGCACCGCCTTCGGTTCGACGCTCAGCTGGACCAGACCGGCCTGCTGCCCGGTCGCGTGCTCGATCCGGACGTCCTCGATGTTGACCCCCGCCCGGCCCGCGTCGGCGAAGATGCGGGCCAGCTGGCCGGGCTGGTCGTCGATGAGGACGACGACGGTCTCGTACGCGCGCGGGGCGCTGCCGTGCTTGCCGGGTACCCGCACCTGGCCCGCGTTCCCGCGGCGCAGCACGTCCTCGATCCCGGCGGTGCCCTCGCCGCGCTTGGCCTCGTCGGAGGACTGCAGGGCGCGCAGTGCCCGGACCGTCTCGTCCAGGTCGGCGGCGACGTCGGAGAGCAGGTCGGCGACCGGTCCCGGGTTCGCGGACAGGATGTCGATCCACATGCCCGGGTCGGAGGCGGCGATCCGGGTGACGTCCCGGATGCCCTGCCCGCACAGCCGTACGGCGGTCTCCTCGGCGTGCTCCAGGCGCGCGGCGACCATGTTGGACACCAGGTGGGGCATGTGGGAGACGAGGGCGACGGCGCGGTCGTGGGCGTCGGCGTCCATGACGACCGGCACGGCCCGGCAGTGCGAGACCAGCTCCAGGGCCAGGTTGAGCACCTCGGTGTCGGTGTCCCGGGTCGGGGTGAGCACCCAGGGGCGGCCCTCGAAGAGGTCGCCGGTGGCGGCCAGCGGGCCGGACTTCTCGCGGCCGGACATGGGGTGCGTGCCGATGTACGCGGCGAGGTCCAGGCCGAGCGCCTCCAGTTCGCGGCGGGGGCCGCCCTTGACGCTGGCGACGTCCACGTAGCCGCGGGCCACGCCCCGGCGCATGGCGTCGGCGAGGACCCGGGCCACGTGGGCGGGCGGGGCCGCCACGATCGCCAGGTCGACCGGGCCCTGGGGGGCCTGGTCGGTGCCGGCGCCCAGCGCGGCGGCCGTGCGGGCCTGCTCGGGGTCGTGGTCGGCGAGGTGGACGGTGACGCCCCGCTGGGTGAGGGCCAGGGCGGCGGAGGTGCCGATGAGGCCGGTTCCGATGACGAGTGCGGTTCTCACTGGGCGATGTCCTTGCGCAGGGCCGCGGCGGCGCCGAGGTAGACGTGGGCGATGTCGGCGCGGGGCCGGTCCGACTCGATGTGCGCGAGGATCCGCACGACGCGGGGCATGGCGCCCTCGATGTCCAGTTCCTGCGCGCAGATGAGGGGGACGTCGACGATGCCGAGCTTGCGGGCGGCGGCGGCCGGGAAGTCGCTGTGCAGGTCGGGGGTGGCCGTGAACCAGATGCTGATCAGGTCGTCGGCGGTCAGCCCGTTCCGCTCCAGGACGGCGGTGAGCAGGGCCCCGACCCGCTCCTCCATGTGACCGGCCTCGTCCTGTTCCAGTTGGACGGCCCCCCGGACCGCTCGTACCGCCACGGCGCTGCTCCTCGCTGACGTGCGTGTTCCGTTCTTGGTCCGTCCAGCGTAGTCAGCCCGCGCGCGACGGGCGCGCGCCGCTCGCTCGCTGAGACGATGCGAGAGTTCCGGTATCCACCGATACGCACGTCTGTACGGAGGTCTGACATGCCCCAGCCAGCGACACGGCGGACAGTCATCGCCACGGGCGCCGGTGCGCTCGCCCTGGGATGCGTGGGGTGCGGCGGCAAGGAGGGCGGCGGGACCACGTCGGCCTCGGGGTCGGCGTCGGCCCCGGCTTCGGCGCCGGCGTCGTCCCCGCAGGAGTCCGGTGCCGGCGGGAAGGCGCTGGCGGCGACGAGCGACATCCCGGAAGGCGGCGGCAAGGTGTTCAAGGAGGAGAAGGTGGTGGTCACCCAGCCGAAGAAGGGTGACTTCAAGGCCTTCTCCGCGATCTGCACGCACCAGGGCTGCACGGTGAACACGGTGGCGGACGGCACCATCGACTGTCCCTGTCACGGCAGCAGGTTCCGCATCGCCGACGGCTCGGTGGCCCACGGCCCCGCGACCAGGCCGCTGCCCAAGCGGCCGATCAAGGTGGAGGGGACATCCATCCGCCTGGCCTGAGGGCCGCCGCGTACGCTCCGGGGATGCAGCCCGAGGATCTCGTACGCGACCACACGGTCTACGCCTGTGTCATGGGTTCCCGCGCCTTCGGCCTGGCGACGGACGCCAGCGACACCGACCGGCGCGGGGTGTTCCTCGCCCCGACCCCGCTGTTCTGGCGGTTCGACAAGCCGCCGACGCATGTGGAGGGGCCCGGCGAGGAGCGGTTCTCCTGGGAGCTGGAGCGGTTCTGCGAGCTGGCGCTGCGCGGCAACCCGAACATCCTGGAGTGCCTGCACTCCCCGCTGGTGGAGTACGCGGACGGCACCGGCCGCGAGCTGCTGTCCCTGCGCGGCGCCTTCCTGTCCCGGCAGGCGTACGGCACCTTCACCCGGTACGCCCTCGGCCAGCGCAGGAAGCTCGACGCCGACGTCCGCACGACGGGCGCCCCGCGCTGGAAGCACGCGATGCACCTGCTGCGCCTGCTGATGAGCGCACGGGACCTGCTGCGCACCGGCGAGCTGCGGATCGACGTCGGTGAGCGGCGCGGGCGCCTGCTGGCGGTGAAGCACGGCGAGGTGCCGTGGGCGCGGGTGGAGGCGTGGATGGTCCGGCTGGCGGGCGAGGCCGAGGAGGCGCTGGCGGGCAGCCCGCTGCCACCGGAGCCGGACCACGCGCGCGTGGCCGCGTTCCTCCACCGGGTGCGCCGGGCCTCAGCCGTGGAGGCGGAGCCGGACCACCAGGTCGTGCAGGGCGTCCTGGGCACCGCTCGCGTCGGGCAGGACTGAACCGGCCTGCGCCTCGTCCAGCACGGTGTGCAGCCGTTCCACGTCGGCCTCCACGCGCGCGTGGTCGACGTCGGCCTTGCCGTGCTCCCGCTCCCGCTTGGCGGCGATCAGCTCGGGCAGGTAGCCGGGGCCGCCCACCTCGTCCAGCAGCGTGGGCAGATGGGCCTGGACCTCGCCGCTGCGCATGAGGTGGATGCCGGTGAGCAGCACGCGGAAGGTGTAGAGCAGCGGCTTGAGCTCGCCGGTCTTCTCGAACAGCCGCCACTGGGTCACCGCGAACCCCCGGTAGTGGTGGGCGTGGTGGCCGGTGAGGACCCCGGGGGCCAGGGCGGCCAGCTCCCGGTGCGCCTCGGAGGTGTGCACGACCAGGGGCGAGAGCAGCTGCTCCAGCACATAGCCGTTGCGGCGGAGCATCAGCCGGACGAACTTGCGCAGGTCGTGGGTGACCAGGTCCAGCTCGACGCCGTAGCGGACCCAGGCCCGCGAGCGGGTCTCCTCCGGCTCGCGCAGCCCGACGAGGTCGGCGGCGGGGAGCAGGTGGACGCCCCGCAGGTCGATGTCGGAGTCCTGCGAGGGGAAGCCGTACAGGTGGGCTCCGGAGACGGTGGTGAACAGCAGGGGGTCGGGCTGTTCCGCGATCACCGGGGCCAGGTCCATGTCGAGATCGTCGATCATGGCTCAAGCGTCCCAGAGCGCTCCCAGGGCCAACAGGTCGCCCCGGTACTCGATCCGCTCCGCCCAGCCGGCGGGCCAGGCCCCGGCGCCCAGCCAGGCACCCGCGAAGGCGCCGGTGAGGCAGGCGATGGAGTCGGAGTCGCCGGCGGTGCAGGCGGCGCGGCGCAGGGCGGTGACGGGCTCGTCGGGGAAGAGCAGGAAGCACAGCAGTCCGGTCGCGAGGGCCTCCTCGGCGATCCAGCCCTCACCGGTGGCCAGGCACGGATCGGTCTCCGGGGAGACGGTTCGTACGGCCTCCTGGAGCCGGCCGAGGATCTCCAGGCACTCGTCCCAGCCGCGCGCGATGAACTGCTCCGGGCCGGGGTCCTGCGCGCGGGTCCACAGGTCGCCGAGCCAGGTGTGGTGGTAGCGGGTGCGGTTCCGAAGGGCGTAGGAGCGCAGTCGCCCGACCAGTCCGGCCGGGTCGGTGCCGCGGGCGAGTAGGTGGACGGCGTGGGCGGTGAGGTCGGAGGCGGCCAGCGCGGTGGGGTGGCCGTGGGTGAGCGCGGCCTGGAACTGGGCGGCGCCGGCGCGCTGTTCGCCGCTCAGGCCGGGCGCGAGCCCGATCGGGGCGACGCGCATGTTGGCGCCGCAGCCCTTGGAGCCGGTCTGGCTGGCGTCCTGCCAGGCACGGCCCTCCGCCTTGAGCAGAGCGCAGGCGGCCAGGCAGGTGTGGCCCGGGGCCCTGTTGTTCTCGGGCGACTGGTACCAGTCGACGAACTCCTCGCGCAGGGGCCGTTCCAGCCGCTTCGGCGCGAGGGGGCCGCGCTCCAGGGCGGTGGCGAGCGCGCGGCCGACGGCGAGGGTCATCTGGGTGTCGTCGGAGACCCGGGCGCGCTCCGGCAGCCGCATCTCCCGCCAGGGCCCGAACGTCGAGAGGATCTGCGGCACGGTCTTGAACTCGGTCGGGTAGCCGAGGGCGTCCCCGAGGGCGAGGCCGAGGAGTGCTCCGGTCGCCGGCTGTGTGGGCATATGCGTCGTCCCCCTTTATCGTCACCATGACAATAAAGGGGGACGGTGATCACGGCAAGGCGCTTTAGAGGTCGACTTCCTTCATCAGCATGCCGACCTCGGTGTTGGACAGGCGGCGCAGCCAGCCCGACTTCTGGTCGCCCAGGGTGATCGGGCCGAAGGCCGTGCGCACCAGCTTGTCGACCGGGAAGCCCGCCTCGGCCAGCATGCGGCGCACGATGTGCTTGCGGCCCTCGTGCAGGGTCACCTCGACCAGGTAGTTCTTGCCGGTCTGCTCGACCACGCGGAAGTGGTCCGCGCGCGCGTAGCCGTCCTCCAGCTGGATGCCGTCCTTCAGCCGCTTGCCCAGGTCGCGCGGGATCGGGCCGACGATGTGCGCGAGGTAGGTCTTCTTCACGCCGTACTTGGGGTGCGTGAGGCGGTGGGCCAGCTCGCCGTGGTTGGTGAGCAGGATGACGCCCTCGGTCTCGGTGTCCAGCCGGCCGACGTGGAAGAGCCGGGTCTCGCGGTTGGTGACGTAGTCACCGAGGCACTGCCGGCCCTCCGGGTCCTCCATGGTGGAGACCACGCCCGCGGGCTTGTTCAGCGAGAAGAACTGGTACGACTGGGTCGCGACCGTCAGGCCGTCGACCTTGACCTCGTCCTTCTCCGGGTCGACCCGCTTGCCCTGCTCGGTGACGATCTCGCCGTTCACCTCGACGCGGGCCTGGTCGATCAGCTCCTCGCAGGCCCGCCGGGAACCGTAGCCCGCGCGCGCGAGGACCTTCTGCAGCCGCTCGCCCTCCTGCTCGGCGCCCGGGAAGGTCTTGGGCAGCTTGACGTCCTTCTTGCCCGCGTACCGGTCCCGGTTGCGCTCCTCGACCCGCGTCTCGTACTCGCGGGAGCGCGACGGGGCCGTACGGCCGCCCTGCGGGGACCGCTTCGGGCCGCCCTTGGCCCCTCCTCGCGCGGCACCGCCGCGCCCGGCCTTGGGGCCGTCCTTGGTGGCCCCCGGGCCCACGTCGTAGCGGCGCTCCTCGGGGCGGGGCTTGCGGGGCCGGTCCTGCCCCTGCTTCTGGTCCCTGTCGTTGCCTGCGCCGCGGTAGTTACCGCGCCCGCCGCTCTTGCCGCTGCCGCTGCTTCGCATCAAGGTTTCCGTCTTAGTCGTCTGCGTCCTGACCGCCGGGCGCGTCGGGCGCGTCCGGGTCGAACGACGGCACCCCCTCCTGGGTCTCGGCCTCGATCGCCTCCGCCTCCGGGAGGAAGGGCGCGAGTTCCGGGAGTTCGTCCAGGCCGCGCAGGCCCATCCGCTCCAGGAAGTAGTTCGTCGTCCTGTACAGGATCGCACCTGTTTCGGGTTCCGTGCCCGCCTCCTCGACCAGACCGCGCTGGAGGAGGGTGCGCATCACGCCGTCGCAGTTCACCCCGCGCACGGCGGAGACGCGGCTGCGGCTGACCGGCTGGCGGTAGGCGACGACCGCCAGGGTCTCCAGCGCGGCCTGGGTGAGCCGGGCGGTCTGGCCGTCCAGGACCAGCCGCTCGACGGCGGGCGCGTAGGCGGCCCGGGTGTAGAAGCGCCAGCCGCCGGCGACGAACCGCAGCTCGAAGCCGCGGCCCTGCACGGTGTACTCGTCGGCCAGCTCGCGCAGGGCGTCCGCGATCTGCCGCTTGGGGCGCTCCAGGATCTTCGCCAGGTGCTCCTCGGTCGCGGGCTCGTCCACGACCATGAGCATCGCCTCCAGGGCGGGCTTGAGGTCGAGGTCGGCGACGGTCCGCAGCCCGGCCGGGACCCCGGCGGTCTGCTCACTCACGGCTTCTCCTCCTCCTTGGGCGGCTCGGGCGGCCGGTCGAACTCGTCGGTGACCCTGGGTGCCGCGTCCGTGTCCCCGCCGGTCCAGCGCACGGTCAGCTCCCCCAGCGCGGCCTCCTGCTCCAGGGCCACGGCCTTCTCCCGGTACAGCTCCAGCAGGGCGAGGAACCGCGCCACGACGGTGAGCGTGTCGTCGGTGTCCTCGATCAGCGCCCGGAAGCTGGCCTCGCCCAGCTCGCGCAGCCGGGCGACCACGATCCCGGCCTGCTCCTGCACGCTGACCAGCGGGGCGTGGATGTGGTCGACGTACACCTGCGGCTTGGGCCTCGGCTGCATGGCCTTGACGGCGAGCCTGGCGAAGCCCTCGGGGCCGATGCTGATGACGACCTCGGGCAGCAGCTCGGCGTGCTGCGGTTCGAGGCCGACGGTACGGGGCCGGCGCCGGGCCTCGTCGTCGAGCCGCCGGTCGAAGATGTCGGCGATCTGCTTGTAGGCGCGGTACTGGAGCAGCCGGGCGAACAGCAGGTCCCGGGCCTCCAGCAGGGCGAGGTCGGCCTCGTCCTCCACCTCCGCGGCGGGCAGCAGCCGGGCGGCCTTCAGATCGAGCAGCGTGGCCGCGACGACCAGGAACTCCGTGGTCTGGTCCAGGTCCCAGTCGGGTCCCATGGCCCGGATGTGCGCCATGAACTCGTCGGTGACCTTCGACAGGGCGACCTCGGTGACGTCCAGCCTGTGCCGGGAGATGAGCTGGAGGAGCAGGTCGAAGGGGCCCTCGAAGTTCGCGAGGCGCACGGTGAAGACGCCGTCGGAAGCGGGGTCGGACTCGGCGGGGCGGGACTCGCCGCGGGATCCGACGGCCGCCGGCTCGGCGGGCTCCGGTGCGGGTCCCGGCTCGGGCAGCTCCGGCTCGGCGGGCTCCGGTGCGGGTCGCTCGGGCTCCGGCTCCGGCCCGGCGGGCTCCGGCTCGGGCAGCTCCCGTTCGGGTGCCCCGGCGGGTACGGCGGCCGGCTCGTCCGGCGCGGTTCCCGGCCCTCGCCCCAGCGCACGCCGACGACCGGCGGATGCGCCGGGGACAGGGGCTCCATACGAGGTCATAGCCCCCGCAGGCTACCGCTACCGCCCGCGCAGCCGGCGCACGAGGATGCTCGCGTCCCCACGGGACTCCAGGTCGGCCAGGACCACGGCCACCGCCTCGCGGACGATCCGGCCGCGGTCCACCGCGAGCCCGTGCTCGCCGCGGAGCACCAGCCGCGCGTGCTCCAGGTCCATCAGCTCCTCGGCGGAGACGTAGACGGTGATCTTCTCGTCGTGCCGCTCGCGTCCGCTGGGCCGCCGGGCCGCCGCCCGTCCGCGCTTGCGCGGCTGCGCGGCAGAACCTTCCTGCTCCGCCTGCCGGCGTGCCGGGCGGGTGCGGGACTCGCCGGCCTCGGCCGACTCGGCCTCCGCCGCCACGTGCTCCGCGCCCTCTCCGTCACCGCTCCGGACGGGTACCGACTGCGGTACGTCCTCGGCGGCGGCCACCTCGTCGCTCTCCCCCGCGGGAGCCGGCACCCGGGCCTCGCCGTTGGCCGCGCGGCGGGGCGTGGACGGCTGGAGCGCCATCCCCCCGGTCGTGCGGAACAGTTCGTCGGCCCCGGGCAGACTCACTCGGCGTGACACCGGGCGAGCACCTCCCTGGCGAGCTGGCGGTAGGCGGCGGCACCGACGGAGTTGGAGGCGTACGTGGTGATCGGCTCACCGGCGACCGTGGTCTCCGGGAAGCGGACCGTGCGGCCGATGACCGTGTGGTAGACGTGGTCGTCGAACGCCTCGACGACACGCGCGAGCACCTCACGGCTGTGCACGGTGCGCGAGTCGTACATCGTGGCCAGGATGCCGTCGAGCTCCAGCTCGGGGTTGAGCCGCTCCTGGACCTTCTCGATGGTCTCGGTCAGCAGGGCCACACCGCGCAGGGCGAAGAACTCGCACTCCAGCGGCACGATCACCTTGTGCGCGGCCGTCAGCGCGTTGACGGTGAGCAGGCCGAGCGAGGGCTGACAGTCGATGACGATGTAGTCGTAGTCGGGCAGCAGCGGCTTCAGGGCGCGCTGGAGCGTCGACTCGCGCGCGACCTCGGAGACCAGCTGGACCTCGGCGGCCGACAGGTCGATGTTGGACGGCAGCAGGTCCATGTTGGGGACCGCCGTCTTCAGCAGGACCTCGTCCGCGGACATGCCCCGCTCCATGAGCAGGTTGTAGACGGTGAGGTCCAGCTCCATCGGGTTGACGCCGAGACCGACCGACAGCGCGCCCTGCGGGTCGAAGTCCACGAGCAGCACGCGCCGGCCGTACTCCGCGAGCGCGGCACCCAGGTTGATGGTCGACGTCGTCTTGCCGACGCCGCCCTTCTGGTTGCACATCGCGATGATCGTCGCGGGGCCGTGGTCGGTCAGCGGGCCCGGGATCGGGAAGTACGGCAGCGGGCGTCCGGTCGGGCCGATGCGCTCACGGCGCTGGCGGGCCGCGTCGGGCGCGAGCGTGGCCGCGTACTCGGGATCGGGCTCGTACTCGGCGTCGGGGTCGTAGAAGTGCCCCTCGGGCAGTTCGTCGTAGTCGGCGAAGTGGTTGTGGGGCGCGCCACTTCCGTCGCCGGCCATGGCGTTCACGTGATGGCCATCCATGCTCTGGTGTGCTGTCCGGGCCGCCTGCGGACCGGAACTCTGGTGGGCTGCGAAGGTGCGCACAGCTACGGAGCCGACAGCCTCGAATCCCGCGGGGCCCTGGCCCCCTGCGGGCATTCCTGGTCGACCACCTCCGGGAGAAAATGTCGACTCATTCACAAGTCGTCTTACCTCCTTGGTGACCAGGAAACTTCTAGACAAGGTCAGCGTGGCACCATGCCGACGGTTCGCGACTCTATGGCGTGTCGGGCGTCCGCAGCAACACAATCCGCCGGACCCGGCAGGATGTGTCGGCAATGAAACATCCCTCTGTCAAGGGCGTACGGCCGTCGCACGGCAGGTTTCACCGGTGTGCGAATCGGTCGAAGGGTTACGTTCGAGGCGAGTTGACCGAGAGCCGCAAAGTGACCATACACACACCCGGCCGGACCTTGTCGGGCAAGGTCCGGCCGGGTGCGCGCTGTTGACGAGCCGTGTTGACGAATCGCCTTTTGGCTCAGCCGAGAAGGCTCTCCAGCTCGACGTGGTCCAGGCCGTGGGCCTCGGCGACCTCCTTGTAAACCACCTTGCCGTCATGGGTGTTGAGGCCCTTGGCGAGCGCGGGGTCGCGGCGCAGCGCCTCCACCCAGCCGTTGTTGGCCAGGGAGACGATGTACGGCAGCGTCGCGTTGGTGAGGGCGTTGGTGGAGGTGTTGGGCACCGCGCCCGGCATGTTGGCGACGCAGTAGAAGACCGAGTTGTGGACCCGGAAGGTCGGCTCGGCGTGCGTGGTGGGGTGGGAGTCCTCGAAGCAGCCGCCCTGGTCGATCGCGATGTCGACAAGGACACTTCCCGGCTTCATGCGGGACACCATCTCGTTGGTCACCAGCTTCGGGGCCTTGGCGCCCGGGATGAGGACCGCGCCGATGACCAGGTCGGCGTCGAGGACGGCCTTCTCCAGCTCGAAGGCGTTGGACATGATCGCCTTGACCTTCGTGCCGAAGATCCGGTCGGCCTCGCGCAGCTTGTTGATGTCGCGGTCGAGCAGGATCACCTCGAAGCCCATGCCGATGGCGACCTGGGTGGCGTTCCAGCCGGAGACGCCGCCGCCGATGACCACGGCCTTGGCCGGGGTCACGCCCGGGACGCCGCCCGGCAGCACGCCGCGGCCGCCGGCCGCGCGCATCAGGTGGTAGGCGCCGACCTGCGGGGCCAGCCGGCCCGCGACCTCGGACATCGGGGCGAGCAGCGGCAGGGCGCGGTTCGGCAGCTCGACGGTCTCGTAGGCGATGGCCGTGGTGCCGGACTCGATCAGCGCGTCCGTGCACTCCTTGGAGGCGGCCAGGTGCAGGTAGGTGAAGAGGATCTGGTCCTTGCGCAGCCGGTGGTACTCCTCGGCGATGGGCTCCTTGACCTTCAGCAGCAGGTCGGCGGCGGCCCACACCTCGTCGGCCGTGTCGAGGAGGGCGGCACCGGCGGAGGCGTACTCCTCGTCCGTGATGGAGGAGCCGAGGCCGGCGCCCCGCTCGACGACGACCTGGTGGCCGTTGCGCACCAGCTCGTGCACACCGGCGGGGGTGATGGCCACCCGGAACTCGTTGTTCTTGACCTCGCGGGGGATGCCGACCTTCACGTCGATCACGGTCCTTGGCTCAGAGGGTATGGGGGTGCATTGAAGACGTACCCAGACATGCGGGGGCATACCGGGAGACACCGCAGGAGAACGAGCGGCAGAGCCAGTTTAATGAAGGTGTTCCGGCTGTCTAGCCTTCCATTGCATCAATCTTCGCTGGGCACACTACGGATTTCGCAGGCGTTAGCGTCGTGTTCCGGCCTTGCGTCCTCTTCCGGTGGCTCCTCATCCAGCATGCGCTCCGCCGCGGCGCGGTGCAGGCGGGCCGACGCGGGGTCGCCCAGCCGGTCCAGGGTGTCGGCGAGCCGGAGCTGGAGCGCGGCCTGCAACCGCGCGTCCTCCGCGCGCCGCGCCCACTCCACGGCTTCCTGGCAGGTGCGCAGCGACTCCTCGGGCCGCCCCGCGTACTCCTGCACCCGGGCGATCTCGCTCAACGCCCGCGCGCTGGCGGCGACATCGCCGCTGCGGCGGTAGCCGGCGAGGGCGGCCCGCCAGTTCCGCAGCGCCTCCCCGTACCGGCCGGCGTAGGTGTGGGCGGTGCCGATGCGGCCGTACAGCCGGGCCGCCTCCGGGTGCTCCCCCCGGGCCAGCCGTTCGGCCAGCGCCCGGCCGAACCAGTCGGCGGCCCGGTCGTGGTCCCCCAGCTCCTGGTACGCGCCGCCTACGGATTCCATCGCGCGGCCGGTCGCGTACGGGTCGTTCGCCTCGCGTCCGGCGTCCAGCGCGGCCCGGTAGCGGACCAGCGCCTCCCGGGTCCGGCCGGTCTGCGCGTCCAGGTCGCCGAGATTCAGCAGGGCCGCGGCCTTCTCCCGGGGCAGCCCGCGCCGCTCGGCGACGTCCAGGACGAGGCCGTGCAGGCCGTACAGGTCGGGGGCGGCGGCCTGCGTGCCGACGTGCGCGGCCAGGGCCCTGACCAGCTGGGACATCAGCCGCCGGGCGAGGGTGTCCAGCTCGCCGTCGGCCACCGCCAGGCGCGCGGACGCCAGCAGGGCGGGCCGCCGGATGCGCAGCCAGTCGGCGGCGGCCCGCGGGGTCGGGAAGCGCAGCGCCGGGGGCAGGCCGCTCAGCTTCTCCCGCGCCTGCGGGCTGTCGGTCTCGGTGATCGCCCGGCAGGACTGCAGCAGCCGTACCGTCCGCTCCAGCATCCGGGCCCGGGCCAGCTGCAACTCGGCGGGCCGCTCCTGGGTCTCGGCCAGGGCGCGCAGCAGCGGGTGCAGACAGCCGGGGACCTCGTACTGGGGCAGCGGGGTGTGCAGCGCGCGCAGCAGACCGACGGCGACGAGGTCGTCCAGGGTGGTGCGGGCGGCGTCGACCGAGCAGCCGGCGAGCGCGGAGGCGGTGTGCGGGTCGGCCAGGCCGGCCGGGGCGAGGCAGAGCAGTCGCAGTATGCGGGCGGCCGGGCCGGGCAGCTGGTCGTACACGAGCCGGAAGACGCGGGACAGCGGGGTGCCGTCCGCGCCGGCGTCGGTGTGCAGCCGCTTGGTGAGGTCGGAGACGGCGGCCTGGGGGCGGGCGGCGAGCCAGCCGCCGGCCAGCACCAGCGCGGCGGGATGGCCCTGGCAGGCCTCGACCAGGCTCTCCGCCGAGCGCGGGTCGACGGTGACGCGGACGGAGCCGGCGTAGCCGGTGAGCAGTTCCACCGCGGACTTGGTGTCCAGGCCGCCGAGCGTGCAGGGGCGGACGTCCGCGATGCCGGTGAGCGGGCCCCCGGAGACGGCCACCACCAGGCAGTCAGGGGCGTCCGGGAGCAGCGCGTCGACCTGCTCGGCGCCGGCCGCGTCGTCCAGCAGGAGCAGCATGCGCCGGCCGGCCAGGGCGGTGCGCAGGGCCGCGGCCAGGTCGTCCTCGGCGGCTCCGGCGGGGGCGGGCAGCTCCAGTGCGCCGAGCAGGTCGCGGGCGGCCTGCTCGACGGGCACCGGGGTGCCGCCGGGCTCGCTGAGCCGGGCCCGCAGCACCCCGTCGGGGTAGCGGCCGGCGACCTGCCGGACGAGTTCCTCGGCGAGGCTGGTCCGGCCGGAACCGGGGCGGCCGGCGATCAGGAGCACGCGCGCGCGGGGGGCCTTGCGGCCGGAGAGGGTGTCCAGTCCGGCGCGCTCGATGTCGGCACGCAGCTCCTTCAACTCCCGCGCCCGGCCCAGGAATCGGTCCTCCCTGGCCGGGTGCGCGGTCCGCTCCGCACCGTCTGGGTCCACCGCCTGATCCGTCACGGGCCACACTCCCGTCCCACCGCACGCGCAAGCCCGCCGGTGTCTTCCGATACGGGCGTTGAAGAGCCTAGTTCACGCTCTGCGACGTTCCCGGAAGAGCGCGGCGGAGGGTTCCCCCGATCGGATCAGGCGATCGTCACACCGGCATCCTGAGGGGGCCGACCGGGTCCGGGAGGGGGCGGGCCGGGCCCTTGATGGGCCGGGTCGGTCCCGGAGGGGACGGGTCGGGAGGCGGGTCGGGTTCCGTAGGGACCGGGTCGGGAGGCGCGTCGGGTTCCGCAGGGGACGGGTCGGGTTCCGTAGGAGCCGGGGCGGGTCGGGGGCGGGTCGGGTCCCGGACGGGCCGGGTCAGGTCCCGATGGGGGCGGGCCGGGCCCTGGGGCGGGCGGAGTCGGAACCCAGACAGACCGGGCCACCCTGGACAAGCCGGGGCAGGTCCTAGACAGACCGGACCGCGCCCCAGACGGGGGTCAGGCCCCGGACAGGCCGGACCAGACCCCGGACGAGCCAAGCCAGGCCCGCAAACAGGCCACACCCCACCCAGACAAGCCGGGCCAGGCCCAAGACGAGCCAAGCCGGGCCCCAGACGACCCGAGCCGCACCCCGGACGGAACCGGGCCAGGCCCCAGACGAGCCCAGCCGTGCCCCGGACGTCGGGTCAGTTTTCGAAGGGGCGGGCCGGCCAGGGCGCGTCGGCGGGGCGCAGGGCGTCCAGGCCGTCCCCGCCGCGGGCGGCGACCAGGGAGAGCACCCCCACCACGAGGCAGTTGTTGTGCAGGTCCCCGGCCAGCACGCGGCGCACCAGCTCCCCGACCGGCACGCGCGCGTGCTGCATGTCGGTCTCCTCGTGCTCCGCCGCGAAGCGCTCGCCCTCGGCGTCGGACAGGCCGCGGGCCAGGAAGATCCGCACGGCCTCGTCGCAGCCGCCCGGGGTGGTGTACACGTCGGTCAGCACCCGCCAGTCCTCGGCCTTGACGTGCGCCTCCTCGTACAGCTCCCGCTGCGCGGCGTGCAGCGGGTTCTCGCCGGGCACGTCCAGCAGCCCCGCCGGGATCTCCCACAGCTTGTGCCGCACCGGGTGCCGGTACTGGTTGATCAGCAGCACCCGGTCCTCCTCGTCCAGGGCGAGGACCGCGACGGAGCCGGGGTGGACCTGGTAGTCGCGGCGGGCCACCGACCCGTCGGGCATGACCACGTCGTCCGTGCGGACGGAGGTCTTGTTGCCCACGAAGGGGGTCTCCGTGGCGCGGATCTCCCATTCCTCGGCGGTGTCCTTGATCGTCATGCCCTGTCCTTCCACGTGCTGTGCGAGACGACCGGCCGACAAAGAAAGCCGGGGTGCTCACCTGTGAAGGTTCGCACCCCGGCCACCGTACAACCGGTGTGTTACTTCGAGTTCTTCCGCTCGACCGCGGCCTTCACCAGGCCGGCGAAGAGCGGGTTCGCGCGGGTCGGCCGCGAGCGCAGCTCGGGGTGCGCCTGCGTGGCGACCAGGTACGGGTGGACGTCGCGCGGGTACTCCACGTACTCCACGAGCTTGCCGTCGGGGGAGGTCCCGGAGAAGACGATGCCGGCCTTCTTCTCCAGTTCCGCGCGGTAGGCGTTGTTGACCTCGTAGCGGTGCCGGTGGCGCTCCTCGACGTACTCCTTGCCGTCGTAGACCTCGCGCACGATCGAGCCCTCGGCCAGCTTGGCCGGGTACATGCCCAGCCGCATCGTGCCGCCCATGTCGCCCTCGCCGGCGACGATGTCGAGCTGCTCGGCCATGGTGGAGATGACCGGGTGGGCGGTGGCCGGGTCGAACTCGGTGGAGTTGGCGTCCGGGATGTCGGCCAGGTTGCGGGCGGCCTCGATCACGATGCACTGCAGGCCCAGGCAGAGGCCGAGCAGCGGGATCTTGTTCTCCCGGGCGTAGCGGATCGCGCCGACCTTGCCGAGCACACCGCGGTCGCCGAAGCCGCCGGGGATGCAGACGCCGTCCACGTCCTCCAGCTGGGCCTTGGCGCCGGCCGGGGTCTTGCAGTCGTCCGAGGTCACCCACTTGATCTTCACGCGGGCCTTGTTGGCGAAGCCGCCCGCGCGCAGCGCCTCGGTGACCGACAGGTAGGCGTCCGGCAGGTCGATGTACTTGCCGACCAGCGCCAGGGTGACCTCGTGGTCGGGGTTGTGGACGCGGTCGAGCAGGTCGTCCCAGGTCGTCCAGTCCACGTCCCGGAAGGGCAGGTCGAGCTTGCGGACGACGTAGGCGTCCAGGCCCTCGGAGTGCACGACCTTCGGGATGTCGTAGATCGAGCGGGCGTCGGGGCAGGCGACGACGGCGGCCTCGTCGACGTCGCACATCAGGGAGATCTTCCGCTTGATCGCGGTCGGCACCTCCCGGTCGCAGCGCAGCACGATCGCGTCCGGCTGGATGCCGATGTTCCTGAGCGCGGCCACCGAGTGCTGGGTCGGCTTGGTCTTCAGCTCACCGGACGGGCCGATGTAGGGCAGCAGCGAGATGTGCACCACGAAGACGTTGTCCCGGCCGACCTCGTGGCGGACCTGGCGGACGGTCTCCAGGAACGGCAGCGACTCGATGTCGCCGACCGTGCCGCCGACCTCGGTGATCACGACGTCGACCGCGTCGGTGGCCATGCGCCGGATGCGGTGCTTGATCTCGTTGGTGATATGCGGGATGACCTGCACCGTGTCGCCCAGGTACTCGCCGCGGCGCTCCTTGGCGATCACCGTGGAGTAGACCTGGCCGGTGGTGACGTTGGCGCTGCCGTCCAGGTCGCGGTCGAGGAACCGCTCGTAGTGGCCGATGTCCAGGTCGGTCTCGGCGCCGTCGTTGGTGACGAACACCTCACCGTGCTGGAAGGGGTTCATCGTGCCCGGGTCGACGTTCAGGTACGGGTCGAGCTTCTGCATCACGACACGCAGGCCCCGCGCCTTGAGCAGCATGCCCAGGCTGGAGGCGGTCAGACCCTTGCCGAGCGAGGAGGCGACACCCCCGGTCACGAAGATGTGCTTGGTCGTCGTGGTGTTGGGCGGCATGGCCAAGAGGGGGCTCCCGTGGTCGCGGTCTGGGGGGTGCGATACGGCGACCCTCCCGGGATTCTCCGGGGGTGCCGTCGCTGCGGTTCGGGGGTTTTCTCCCACCGGTCCACGGGCTACCAGCGTATCAGCGCCTGGGCGGGATGGCTTCCGGCGACCGTTCGTACCCGCCCGGACACAGCCAGCCGCCACACAGGTCACCTGTGTCACTCTGGACCGACCGCGGACACACCGTCCTCACCCGGCGCTCACTCGTTCGGCCCACACAGGTTGCCCGGAGCGGCACGCAGATCATCTACGTGCGTCGTATCCTGCTCGGACATTGGCTGCCGAGCCCGGCCGGAACGACGGCACACCCCCGCCAACATCACCCGGAACAACGAGAGCGCGGCAGTTCGTTGAGCAAAGACTGTCGTGTTGCCTCAGGGCTCGGCGGGCTGCTTTGCTTCACCGCTCAACGACGCTTAACAACGATCCCTTGACCGCACTAGCGACAGCCCCCCTGCGCGGGGGTGTGACGTGGCCGTTCGACTGGAGTTGCACGTGGCCGGGCGCATCGAAGACTACGCACTCATCGGAGACATGCAGACAGCGGCGCTGGTCTGCCGGGATGGCACGGTGGACTGGCTGTGCCTGCCCCGCTTCGACTCGCATGCCATCTTCGCCGGCCTGCTGGGCACCGAGGAACACGGTTTCTGGCGGCTCGGACCGGCGCACGCCGCCGACGCCAAGCCGCCCACGGCCGCCCGGCGCGGCTACCGCGGCGACTCGCTGATCCTGGAATCCGAGTGGGACACCCCGCGCGGCACGGTCCGTGTGACCGATTTCATGCCCCCGCGTGACGGCGCCCCGCAGCTGATCCGGATCGTGGAGGGCGTCACCGGCCGGGTCCCGATGCGCTCCGCCCTGCGGATGCGGTTCTCCTACGGCCGCGTGGTGCCGTGGGTGCACAAGCACGAGGGGCGCACGGTGGCCGTCGCCGGACCGGACTCGGTGTGGTTCGACACCGAGGCCGAGACCTACGGCAAGGCGCTCACGACGTACGCCGACTTCACGGTCGCCCCCGGTGACCGGATCGCGTTCACCATCTCCTGGCAGCCCTCGCACAAGCAGCCGCCGCCGCTGCCCGAGCCGGAGACCTCGCTGGAGGCGACGGAGGACTTCTGGCGCGAGTGGGTCGAGCACTGTACGTACCACGGGCCGTACCGGGAGGCGGTGATCCGCTCGCTGATCACCCTCAAGGCGCTGACCTACGCCCCCACGGGCGGCATCGTCGCCGCCCCCACGACCTCCCTGCCCGAGGACATCGGGGGCGTGCGCAACTGGGACTACCGCTACACCTGGCTGCGGGACGCGGCGATCACCCTGTCCTCGCTGCTGCGCACGGGCTACCGCGAGGAGGCCCGCGCCTGGCGCGAGTGGCTGCTGCGCGCGGTCGCCGGCGACCCGGAGAACCTGCAGATCATGTACGGCATCGCCGGTGAGCGTGAGCTGGGCGAGGCGGAGCTGGACTGGCTGCCGGGCTACGAGAAGTCCGCTCCGGTCCGGGTCGGCAACGGCGCCGCGCACCAGCTCCAGCTGGACGTGTACGGCGAGGTCACCGAGGCCCTGCACCTGGGTCACATGACCGGTCTCGCCCGCAACGACTACGCCTCCCTGCTCCAGCTGAAGCTGATCCGCTACCTGGAGGACCACTGGCAGGAGCCGGACGAGGGCATCTGGGAGGTGCGCGGCCCGCGCCGGCACTTCGTGCACTCCAAGGTGATGGCCTGGGTCGCCGTCGACCGCACGATCAAGCTGATCGAGTCCGGCGACGCGGACGGCCCGCTGGAGCGCTGGAAGGAACTGCGCGACGACATTCACCGGGACGTGTGCGAGAAGGGCTACGACAAGGAGCGCAACACCTTCACCCAGTCCTACGGCTCCCAGGAGCTGGACGCCTCGCTGCTGCTCATCCCGCAGATGGGCTTCCTGCCGCCGGACGACAAGCGGGTGATCGGCACCATCGAGGCGATCCAGCGCGAGCTGTCCACCCCGGACGGGTTCATCCTGCGCTACCCGACGGAGGGCGACCGCGAGGGCGTCGACGGCCTGCCGGGTGACGAGGGCGCGTTCCTGGCCTGCTCGTTCTGGATGGCGGACGACCTGGCGATGATCGGCCGGGTGGACGAGGCCCGCAAGCTGTTCGAGAAGCTCCTCTCGCTGCGCAACGACCTCGGTCTGCTCGCCGAGGAGTGGGACCCGCGCCTGAAGCGTCAGGTGGGCAACTTCCCGCAGGCGTTCAGCCACGTCCCGCTGATCGACACGGCCCTGCGGCTGACGGCGTCGGGCGCCTACGGGGGCTAGTACGTTCCTCGCGGTACGCGGCTGCGGGCTTCCCGCCCGCGTCCGCGGTCCCGTCGTGGCTGGTCGCGCGGTTCCCCGTGCCCGTTCGGGGGTGCGCTCCGCCTACCCTGGAACCGGACAGATGCCCCTTCCGGAAGGGGGCGGCCATGGCTTCCCTCTCGAAGGCGGGCGCGGCCCTCACCGCGCTCCGCGAGGATCTGGTCGGCGATGTGCTCGTCCCCGGGGACCCGGGCTACGAGGAGGCGCGTGCGGTCTTCAACGCGATGGTCGACCGGCGGCCCGCGGTGATCGCGCAGTGCGCGGACGCGACCGACGTGGTGCGGGCCGTGCGCTTCGGCAGGGACCTCGATCTGCACATCGCGGTGCGCGGCGGCGGCCACGGCGTGGCCGGTACGGCGCTGGGCGACGGCGCGCTCGTGGTGGACCTGCGCCGGATGCACCGGGTGACCGTCGATCCGGCGGCCGAGGCGGTCCGGGTCGAGGGCGGCGCCACGATGAGCCATCTGGACCGCGCCACCCAGCCGTACGGTCTCGCGACCACCGGCGGGCGGGCCTCCACCACCGGCGTCGGCGGTTACGTCCTCGGCGGGGGCACCGGCTGGCTCGACCGCGCCTTCGGCCTCGCCGTGGACAACCTCATCGCCGTGGAGCTGGTGACCGCCGACGCCGAGCGGGTGCACGCGAGCGCCGACGAGAACCCCGAGCTGTTCTGGGCGCTGCACGGCGGGGGCGGCAACTTCGGCGTCGCCACCGCGCTCACCCTGCGGCTGCACGAACTGCCGGAGTTCTCGGTCGTCCTGCTGCTGTTCCTGCCGGACGCCGGACCGGACGTGCTCCGCACCTTCCGCGAGGTCTTCCGCACCGGGCCGGACGAGGTGGGCGGCGCGGTGCTGTACCTCACCGGCCCGCCCGCCCGGTTCACACCGCCGGAGCTGGTGGGCGCGCCGCTGTGCGCGGCCCTGCTGACCTACGCCGGCGGCGAGGACGCACTGCGCAAGCTCGCCGAGCCGCTGCTCGCGCTGCCGCACGAGGTGGAGCTGGCCGGTGACATGCCGTACGCCGACGCGCAGTGCATGCTCGACCGGCCGGCGGGGCTGCGCGACCACTGGTCGGCGGAGTGTCTGGCCGGGCTGCCGGACGAGGCCGTGGACGCCTTCTGCGCCCGCGCGGAGGGCATGCCGGTGCCGACGCCCACCCAGCACCTGCTCTTCCCGCAGGGCGGGGCCGTCGCGGCCGGTCCGCACGAGTACCCGGTGCCCTGCCGGGACGCGCCCTGGGCGGCGCACCCGCTCGCGATCTGGCCGGACCCGGCCGACGACGAGCGGGCGATCGGCTGGGTGCGGGACGTGCGGGCCGGCCTGCGGCGGTGGAGCACGGGGGCGGTGCACCTCAACCTCATCGGCGACGAGGGCCCCGAACGGGTCCGCGCGGGCCTGGGCGCCGGGAACACCCTCCGCCTGGCGAAGGTGAAGCGCCGCTACGACCCCGACAACGTCTTCCGCTTCAACCACAACATCCGTCCGGTCTAGGGTCTGGGCGGGAGCTGTCCTGAGGGCGTTTTCGCAGGTAGCGTCGCCGCATGCACAGCCGTACGGACCATCGATCCGACAACCAGGGCGCCGGGATCACCGTGCAGCGGGCGCTGGAGCTGCCCGGGCTGCGCAGCGGGCTGCCGGAGGTGCTGGCGGGCGCCGACCGGCTCGGCCGCACCGTGCGCTGGGTGCACGCGGGGGAGGTCCCGAACATCGCGTCGCTGCTCAAGGGCGGCGAGCTGCTGCTGACCACCGGCTACGGCCTCGGCACCCGGCCGGCCGAGCAGCGGGCGTTCGTGCGCACCCTCGCCGAGCGCGGGATCGCCGCCCTCGTGGTGGAGCTGGGCCCGCGCTTCGCCCGGCTGCCCGCCGCCCTGGTGGACACGGCGCGGGCGGCCGGGCTGCCGCTGGTCCAGCTGCACCGCGAGGTGCCGTTCGTGGCGGTGACCGAGGAGATCCACACGGAGATCGTCAACGGCCACTACGCGCTGCTCCAGCGTGCCGAGGAGGTGCACCGGCGCTGCACCGAGGCCCTGCTGGGCGGGGGCGGGGTGCCGCAGGTGCTGGACATCCTGGCCGGCTTCGGCGGCAACCCGGTGTTCCTGGAGACCGCCGACGGCCGGTTGCTGTACGCCGCCGGTGCCGGGCCGGAGGGCGCGGACCCGCTCCAGGTGTGGGAGGGGCTGCGCGGCCCGCACAAGCAGGCCCCGCCGCCCGCCGGGTCGGTGCTGGTGGACGTGCCCGGCGGCGGGCCCGGGACCGCCGGTGCCGTGCGCGCCCGCCTGGTGCTGCTGCCGGTCCGCTCACCGCTGGCCCCGGTGCACCGGATCGCCGCCGAGCGGGCCGCGGGGCTCCTGGCCGTGGTGCTGATGCAGGCGCGGCAGGAGGAGGAGCTGGCGGCGCGCGGGCGGGGTGACTTCCTCACCGATCTCGCCGAGGGCCGGATCGCGGCGGAGGACGCCCCGGCACAGGCCCGGGTGCTCGGCTTCAAGCCCGGCGACAGCCCGCTGCTGCCCGTGGTGATGCGGATCGGGGACACTCTCTCCCCCGGCGGCGGCTGGGCGGTGCTGGCCCGCGCGGTCTCCGAGGAGCTGGCCGCGGTGGGGGTGCCGGTGCTGCTGGGGGTGCGGCCGGTGGAGGGCCGGGTGCTGGTGCTGCTGGGGCTGCGCTCGGAGTCGGAGCGGGCCGCGGTCGCGGACCGGGTGGCGGCGGCGCTGCGGGCGGGGGTGGAGCGGGCCGGGATGCGCCGGCCGGGCTCGCCGGCGCCGGTGGTGGTGGTCGGGGTGGCGGGCGGCTGGGCGGCGGCCTCGGCGGGGCTGCGGCACGCGGCGGAGACCGCGACCGCGGCCCAGGGCCTGACCGACCTGCCCTGGTACGACGCCCGGCGCCTGGACATCGACCTGCTGCTGTGGCGGCTGCGCGACCACCCGGATCTCGCGTCCTTCGTGGACCGGGCGATCGGCCCGCTGCGCGACCACGACCACCGCTCCAGGCCGCCGCTGCTGCCGACCCTGGAGACCTATCTGGCGCACGCCGGCCGCAAGGCGGAGACGGCCCGCGAACTGCACCTCAACCGGCAGACGCTGTACAACCGGCTCGCCCGGATCGAGGAGTTGCTGGGCACCGACCTGGACGACCCGCAGACGGTACTGGCGTTGAGCCTGGCCCTGCGGGCGCGCCGGCACGTGCCCTGAGGCCGCTCAGGCCAGCGGTCGCGGCTGGGTCAACTCGTCGTACACGCTGAGCACTTGGGCGACGGTCTCGTCCTCGGTCGGCCAGGTGGCGGCCTGCCGCGTCCCGCGTTCGCGCAGCACCGCGCGGCGATCCGGGTCCGCGAGGAGCCGTACGACGGTGCCGGCGAGGGCTTCCGGGTCGCCGTACGGGACGAGTTCGGCCGCGTCGCCGACGAGGTCCGGGATGCCGCCGACGCGGGTGGCGACGAGCGGCACGCGCGCGTGCAGCGCCTCCTGGGCGAGGACGGACCGCGACTCCCAACTGCTGGTCAGCAGGGCCAGGTCGGCGGCGGCGAGCAGCTCGGGCACGTCCTCGCGGTGCCCGATGAGCCGCACCGGCAGTTCCTCGTCCTCGATCCGCCGTTGCAGCACCGGACGCAGTGGCCCCTCCCCCGCGACGACCACCAGCGGCACCGGTTCCAGGTCGCGCCAGGCGCGGGCGGCGTCGAGCAGGACGTCGTAGCCGCGGTGCCGGTCCAGGGAGCCGACCGCGATGAGCAACGGGCGTCCGGTGGCGCCGAGTTCGGCCCGGGTCTTGGGCCGCCGCCGGTCGGGGTCGTCGCGGTCGGGGCCGTCGACGGCGTCCGAGCCTTCGGGGGCGGGGGCGTCGGCGTCGAGGAGGCCGCCGGCGCGGTGCCGGCCCGGCAGGCCGACGGCCGCGAGCCGGGCGTCGCGCGCGCCGCTGCGCCGGGCCCGGTCGACCAGGTCGGGGCTGGTGCCGAGGACCACGGCCGCGGTCCTCATCACGCGCCGCTCCAGCAGCCGCAGCAGATGGGCCCGCGGGCCCTCGGCGTGGGCCCGGTTGTGCCAGGTGACCACGAGCGGGGTGGTGCGCCCGCTGAGCGCGAGCACGGTCCGGAAGGAGGCGTGCAGGCCGTGCGCGTGCACCAGGTCGGCGTTCGCGCAGGCCGTGCGGAGCGCGGCCACGGCGACGGGGTCGCTGCTGCGCGGCACGTGCACGTGGTCGGCGCCGACCCCGAGGAAGTCGTAGGCGTGTTCGGCCTCGGCGGGGGCGCACACGGTGACCCGCACGCCCCTTGCCACCAGCCCCTCGGCCAGGGAGCGCACGTGCGCGCTGCTGCCGGCGTTGCCTCCGCCGAGCACCTGCACGGTGCGCAGCGGCGACTGGCCGTGCGGTGCGTTGCTGCTCAGGGGGCTCACGGGGCCGGGGCTCCTGGTTCACGGGGACGGGCACGGGTCGGCGTGGGGTGGTCACGAGGAAACGTACAGAAGGTAGCGGGCTCAGGGGGGCGGAAGGACGCACCCCGCGCGCCTCCCGGGCGGACCGTCCGTACCCCCTGCTCGCCCCGCTTTCCCCGTCAAGCATGCCAGGACGTACGGCCGTTCAGGGACATCCGGCAGGGCGCACCGTGCGGCGGGCCGGGGCAATGCGCCGGAGCACATCACCCACACGGGTGAGGAAGCGCCGGCCGCGGCGGAACGGTGCACGAGGGCATACGACGAGGTCAGCCCCTCACAGACCCGTTCCCGGACACCGGCCCGGCCCCCGTACCGTGCGGCGGCCACCGGAGCGAGGGCGCGCGCGAGCACTCCCGCGCGCCGGTTTCCCACCACCACGGCCGCCCCTCGGTGCGGCATCGGGGGCGCGCACCCCGTGCCCCCGGGCACTCCGCACGCACCGGGGCCGTCGGGCGGCACGGCCACGGCGGCACCCGGGGCCCGGCGACCGGCCGGACACCCCGGGTCCCTTCCCCACGAGCCCCGGCGCCCCGGGGGCCCGGCCCTACAGGTCCGCCCTGGCCGTCGCCAGGAGTTCCTCCGCGTGGGCGCGGGCCGTTTCGGAGTCCTCCTGGCCCGCCAGCATGCGGGACAGCTCGCGGACGCGCTCCTCGCCCTCCAGGACCTTCACGCCGGAGCGGGTGACGGAGCCGTCGTTGGTCTTCTCCACCAGCAGCTGGCGGTCGGCGAACGCGGCGACCTGGGGCAGGTGGGTGACCACGACGACCTGCGCGTTCCTGGCGAGCTTGGCCAGGCGCCGCCCGATCTCGACCGCCGCCTTGCCGCCGACACCGGCGTCGACCTCGTCGAAGAGGTACGTCGGCACCGGGTCGGTGCCCGCGAACACCACCTCCACAGCGAGCATCACGCGGGACAGCTCACCGCCGGACGCGCCCTTGGCGATGGGCCGCGGCGGGGCGCCCGGGTGCGGGGCGAGCAGCAGCTCGACCTCGTCCACGCCCGAGGGGCCGTAGGCGACCGTCCGCCCGCCGGCCTCGACGCCGTCCGCGTCCTCGGTCTGGCGGATGTCGAAGGACACGCGCGCGTGGGGCATCGCCAGCGAGGCCAGCTCGGCGGTCACGGCGGCGGCGAACCGCTCGGCGGCCTCGGCCCGCGCGTCCGTCAGCGCCTGCGCGAGCCCGCCCAGCTCGGTGCGCAGCGCGTCCCGCTCGGCCGTCAGCTCCTCGATCCGCTCGTCGTCGCCGTCCAGCTCGGTGAGCCGCGCGGCGCTCCGCTCGGCCCAGGCCAGGACGCCGGCGACGTCGTCCCCGTACTTGCGGGTCAGGGCGTTCAGGGCGGCCCGGCGCTCCTCCACCGCCGCCAGCCGCAGCGGGTCGGCGTCGAGATCGTCGGCGTACCCCGCCAGCTCACCCGCCACGTCACCCAGCAGGATGCCGATCTCCCCGATCCGGTCGGCGAGCGCGGACAGTGCCGGATCGTGCGACCGCACGGCCTCCAGCGCCCGGTGGGCGCCCGCGACGAGGGTGGAGGCGTCGATCCCCTCGGGGTCCTCCGGATTGCCCGCGAGAGCGGCGTGGGCGGCCGTCGCGGCGGACGACAGCGCCTCGGCGTGCCCCAGCCGCTCGGCCTCCTCGGACAGCTCCACGTCCTCGCCGGGCCGGGGCTCCACGGCGGCGATCTCGTCGAGCCCGTAGCGCAGCATGTCGGCTTCCTGCGCCCGCTCACGCGCGCGCGTGGTGATCTCCTCCAGCTCGGCGGAGACGGCCCGCAGCCGCTTGTACGCCTCGCCGTACTTGGCGAGCGGCACGGACACGGCGTCGCCCGCGTACCGGTCGAGCGCCTGCCGCTGCCGGGACAGCTTCAGCAGCCCCTGCTGGTCGGTCTGCCCGTGCACGGCCACCAAGTCGTCGGCCAGCTCGGCGAGCAGCCCGACGGGCACGCTGCGCCCGCCCAGGTGCGCCCGGGAGCGGCCCTCGGCGGAGACGGTCCGGCTGATCAGCAGGGCCCCGTCGTCCAGCTCGGCCCCGGCCTCCTCGGCCCGCACGACGGCGGCGGCGCCGGGGGGTACGGCGACCCGCCCCTCCACCACCGCCTTCTCGGCCCCGATCCGCACGAGCGCCGGGTCGGCCCGTCCGCCGAGCAGCAGTCCCAGGCTGGTGACCACCATGGTCTTGCCCGCACCCGTCTCACCGGTGACGGCGGTGAACCCCGGCGACAGCTCGACGACGGCATCGTCGATGACCCCGAGCGACCGTATCCGCATCTCCTCCAACACGGAACAGACCATACGAGGTCCGGGGCCTGGAACGCACATGGCCCGCCCGTGTCACTCCGAGGGGTGGTGGGGCGCGCCCCGCCATCCCGTGGTGGGAAGCGCGAACTTCGCCACGAGCCGGTCGGTGAAGGACGAGTGGTGCAGCCGGGCCAGCCGTACCGGCACGGCGCCCCGCCGCACCTCGACCCGCGCCCCCGGCGGCAGCTCCACGGTCCGCCGCCCGTCGCACCACAGGACCCCCGGCGGGATGTGCGGCAGCACCTCCACCGCCAGCACGGAGTCCGGCGAGGTGACCAGCGGCTTGGCGAACAGCGCGTGCGCGCTGATCGGCACCATCAGCAGGGCCTCCACCTCCGGCCACACCACGGGTCCGCCGGCGGAGAAGGCGTACGCCGTGGACCCGGTCGGCGTGGACAGCACGACGCCGTCGCACCCGAAGCCCGTCACCGGCCGCCCGTCGATCTCCAGGACGACTTCCAGCAGCTTCTCGGCGCCGGCCTTCTGCACGGCGGCCTCGTTCAGCGCCCAGTCGGTGTGCACGATGTCGCCGTTGCGGTGCACCACGACGTCGACGGTCATCCGCTCCTCGACCTCGTACGACCGCGCCACCACCCGGTCCACGACCCGGTCGAGGTCGTCGCGCTCGGCCTCCGCGAGGAACCCGACGCGGCCGAGGTTGACGCCGAGCATCGGCACCCCGGAGGCCCGCGCGAACTCGGCGCCGCGCAGCAGCGTGCCGTCGCCGCCCAGCACGATCAGCAGCTCGCAGCCGTCCAGGCACTGCGGGGTCGCCTCCTTGACGAGGGCCACCTCGTCCGGGAGCGGCAGGTCGCGCGCCTCCTCCTCCAGCACCCGCACCCCGATGCCATGCCGCAGCAGGCCCTTGACGACGAGTTCCGCGCTGCGGATCGCCGCGGGCCGCCCGGTGTGGGCGAGCAGGAAAACAGTACGCGCCAGGTTCTGTGTCAATGCGGCCCCTCCGCCACTGCACGGTCGACGTCGGCCGGGTCCACCTGGGGTGCCCCCGTCCGCAGCCAGAGAAAGTACTCCACGTTCCCGGAGGGCCCGGGCAGCGGACTCGCGGTGACCCCCCGCACCCCGAGCCCCAGCTCCCACGCCTTCCCGGCCACCGCGCGCACGGCCTCCGCCCGCAGCTGCGGACTCCGTACGACACCCCCGCTGCCGAGCCGTTCCTTCCCGACCTCGAACTGCGGCTTGACCATCATCACCAGGTCGGCGTCCGGCGTCACGCACCGCTTCAGGGCGGGCAGCACCAGCCCGAGCGGGATGAAGGACAGATCGCCCACGACAAGATCCACAGGTTTCCCATCGATCGCCTCAAGCGTCAACTCGCGTACGTTCGTACGGTCCTTGACGGTGACGCGTTCATCCTTCTGGAGCGACCAGGCGAGTTGGCCGTAGCCGACGTCCACCGCGACGACGTGGGCGGCGCCCGCGCGCAGCAGGACGTCGGTGAAGCCGCCGGTGGACGCGCCGGCGTCCAGCGCCCGCCGGCCCTCGACGACGAGCCCCTGCGGCACGAAGGCCGCCAGCGCGCCGGCGAGCTTGTGCCCGCCCCGGGAGACGTAGTCGGGATCGCTGTCGTCGGCCTGGACCACGATCGCCGCCGCGGTCTCCACCTGCGTGGCCGGCTTGGTCGCCACGGTCTTGCCGACGGTGACCCGCCCGGCGGCGATCAGCTGGCTGGCGTGCTCGCGTGAACGGGCGAGCTTCCGGCGGACCAGCTCCGCGTCGAGACGGCGGCGTGCGACTCCTGCCACGTTCGGTTCAGCTCCTGCTCTGGTGGTACGACGGTGCGGGGGCCGCAAATCCCGGGCGGGCGTCGAGCGCGGTGAGCGCGTCGCGCAGCCCCCGGTGTACATCCTCGTACACCTCGACATGACCGTCGGTGGCGAGGTGGTCGGCGTCGGCCAGCCGGTCGAGCCGGGCGTCGACCTCGGCGTTGCCGGTGGGGGTGCGCGGGACGTTCAGGGGGGCGGGCGCCGCAGGGTCGTACGCGGGCGCCGCCTCGGTGTCGATGTCGGCCTCGGACACGGACTCGCTCATGCCCAGACGCTACCGCGAACCGCTGGGGTACCGTCGTGGGCGATGGCCACGATCGAGGAGTGCCGCGCCGCACTGGGGAAGCTTTCGGACAACATGCGGGGGGCCGGGGGCGACGTCCGCGCAGCCGCCGCGCTCGACCGCTCGGTGAGCTGCCACATCACCGATCTCGACGTCACCTTCGCGGGCCGGATGACCGGCGGCCGGATCGAGGTCGACGAGACGCATCCGGGCCCGCCGCGCGAGAAGGCGCAGATCAGGCTCGCCATGGCCGGGGACGACCTGGTGGCCCTGGTGGGCGGCGAGCTGAACTTCGCGACCGCCTGGGGCTCGGGCCGGGTGAAGCTGGAGGCGAGCCTGCTGGACCTGTTCCGGCTGCGGAAGCTGCTGTAGGGCGTTCACGTCGTCGTGCACGCCGTCAGGGGGGCCGCCGTGGCCCTGCCCGACGCGTGCCCGTCAGGAGGCGGCCGTGGCCTTCTCCGCGCGCGCCTTCCGCGCCGCCGGCACCACCAGCGGGGTGCCCGTCTCCGGGTCCTCGATGACCTGGCAGCGCAGCCCGAAGACCTCCTCGACCAGCTCGGCCGTGACGATGTCGTTCGGGGCGCCCTCGGCGATCACCGTGCCGCCGCGCAGGGCGATCAGGTGGGTGGCGTAGCGGGCGGCGTGGTTGAGGTCGTGCAGCACCGCCACCAGTGTCCGGCCCTGCTCCTCGTGCAGCTCGGCGCACAGGTCGAGGACGTCGATCTGGTGCTGGATGTCCAGGTAGGTGGTCGGCTCGTCCAGGAGCAGCAGCGGGGTCTGCTGGGCGAGCGCCATGGCGATCCACACCCGTTGCCGCTGCCCGCCGGACAGCTCGTCCACGTACCGCTCGGCCAGCTCCGCCACCCCGGTCTGCCGCATCGACTCCCGCACGACCCGCTCGTCCTCCGCCGACCACTGGCGCAGCAGGCCCTGGTGCGGGTAGCGGCCGCGGCCGACGAGGTCGGCGACGGTGATGCCGTCGGGCGCGACGGACGACTGCGGCAGCAGGCCGAGGGTCCGCGCGACCTTCTTGGCGGGCAGCGACTGGATGGCCTGCCCGTCCAGCAGCACCCGGCCTTCGCTGGGCCTGAGCATCCGCGACAGCGCCCGCAGCAGCGTCGACTTGCCGCACGCGTTCGGTCCGACGATCACCGTGAAGGAGTGGTCGGGGATCTCCACCGACAGCTGCTCGGCGATGACCCGCTGGTCGTAGGCGAGGGTGACGTTGTCGGCGGAGAGGCGGTTCACGGTGCTCCTAGGGGTGTTCGGGTGCGCGGCGCTTCCGTCCGGGCCCTGCGCGCGGTTCATATCCGGCCCGCCCGGCGCTCGGTGACCAGCAGCCACAGCAGGTAGGCGCCGCCGAGGACGCCGGTGACCACGCCGACGGGCAGCTGGTCGGCGCCGAAGGCGCGCTGCGAGGCCCAGTCGGCGGCGACCAGCAGGGTCGCCCCCATGCACAGGGAGGGCACCAGGTTCGGTCCCGGCGAGCGGGTGAGGCGGCGGGCGAGCTGCGGCGCGGTCAGCGCGACGAAGCTGACGGGTCCTGCGGCGGCCGTGGCGGCGGCGACGAGCAGGACGGCGCAGACCATGAGCACGAGCCGGACGCGCTGCACGCGCACGCCGAGCGCGTTCGAGATGTCGTCGCCCATCTCCATCATCCGCAGGCCGCGCGCGTTCGCCAGGACCAGCGGGACGAGGACGGCGCACAGCCCGAGCAGCGGCCACACCTGGTCCCAGTCCCGGCCGTTCAGGGAGCCGGTCATCCACACCACCGCGCGGGTCGCGTCGACCAGGTCGGCCTTGGTCAGCAGATAGCCGTTCACCGCCGTCATGACGGCGTTGACGCCGATGCCCACGAGCACCAGCCGGTACCCGTGCACGCCCCGCTTCCAGGCGAGCGCGTAGATGGCGACACCGGTCGCCAGGCCGCCGGCCAGCGCGCCCACGGTCACCTGGGAGGCGCTGCCGGACATCAGCACGATCACGACGAGCGCGCCGGCCGTCGAACCCTGCGACAGGCCGAGCACGTCCGGACTGCCCAGCGGGTTGCGGGAGACCGACTGGAACAGCGCCCCGCCGAGACCGAGCGAGGCACCGACCAGCAGGCCGACCAGGACCCGCGGCAGCCGCAGCTCGTTGACGATGAAGTCCTGGTAGGCGGTGCCGTGGCCGGCGAGCGTCCGCAGCACGTCGGCCGCCGGGATCCTCGCCTCGCCGGTGCCGATCAGCGCCACACCGGCGGCGCAGGCGGCGCCGAGCAGCAGCACGACGACGATCAGCGCACGCGGGTCCAGGCACAGCGAGAGCCCGCCGGGGGTGCGCACGGCACGGCTCCTGGAGTGTGTCTTCACAGCTGGGCCGTCCTCCGCCGTCGTACGAGAAAGATGAAGAGCGGGCCGCCGATGACCGCGGTGACGATGCCGACCTGGAGCTCGGCGGGGCGGGCCACGACCCGGCCGACGACATCGGCGCCGAGCAGCAGCACGGGCGCCAGGACCGTGGCGTACGGCAGGATCCAGCGCAGGTCGGGACCGGTGAAGGAGCGCACGACGTGCGGGACCATCAGGCCGACGAAGACGATCGGGCCGCAGGCGGCGGTCGCGGCACCGCACAGCACCACGGCGGCCAGCATGGCCAGCGCCCGGGTGCGGTTGAGGTTCGCGCCGAGGGCGCGCGCGGTGTCGTCACCCATCTCCACGGCGTTCAGCGGCCGGGCCAGGGCGAGCGCGAGGACCGTGCCGACCGCGAGGAACGGCAGGACCTGCACGATGGTCGCGTTCGTGGCCGAGACCAGCGAACCCACCGTCCAGAAGCGCATCTTGCCGAGGGCCGCGCCGTCCGTGATCATCACGGCCTGGAGGTAGCCGTACAGGGCCGCGCTGATCGCCGTGCCGGCGAGCGCGAGCCGTACCGGGGTGGCGCCCCGGCTGCCGCCGAGGAACCACACCAGCGCGCCGACGGCGGCCGCGCCGAGGAACGCGAACCACACATAGCCGCTGAGGCTGGTGACGCCGCAGTAGGTCATGGCCGTGACGACGGCGGCGGACGCGCCCGCGTTCATGCCGAGCAGACCGGGCTCGGCCAGCGGGTTGCGGGTCAGCGCCTGGAGCACCGCGCCGGACAGCCCGAGCGCGGCACCGGCCAGCAGACCGAGGGCGGTGCGCGAGAGCCGCTCGTCGACGACCACGTCGCCGTACGTCCCCGTGTCGTGGAACAGGCCGTGCCAGACCTGGTCCAGCGACAGCGCTTTCGCCCCGATCGCGATGCTCGCCAGGGCGACGCACACCAGGAGCGCGACCGAGAGCAGGAGCCCAAGGGCCCGCGCCGCCCGGCGGGTTGGGGGCGCGGGGGCGGTCTCCGCGCGCTGTTCCGGAGGACTGTCGACCAACACGAGGTTAGGTTAGCCTACCCTCGCATACGATCTCGATCCCTGGCCGCTGCGAGGTCCGCCGAGGTCCTTCGAGGCCCGGTGTCGTCCCGTTGCCCCAGGACCCCCCGGGCTCTACCCGAAGAGCCGTCAGAGTCCCAGCCTGGCCAGCGCCTTCTCCCCGTCCAGCGCGCAGGTGCCCTCCCCCGCCGCCGTCCAGGCCGCCGCGCACAGCGCCCGCAGCCCGTCCAGCGGCTCGCCGTCGCCCGTCAGCTCCAACCGGTCCGTCCCGGCCGCCGCCGTCCACCCGCCGCACCGGAAACCGTCACCTTCCCGGGTGATGTCCGGCTGCCCGGTGAGCAGCCCGCGCAGATCGGCGTCCACATACGTCGGCCGGTGCTGCGGCGGCGCGGCGAGCAACTGCGCCCCGTCGGTGACCCCCGTCAGCACCAGCAGCGAGTCCACCTTGCCGTTGAACGCGCCCTCGATGTCCGTGTCCAGCCGGTCCCCGACCACCAGCGGCCGCTCGGCACCGGTCCGGATGATCGTCTCCCGGTGCATCGGGGGCAGCGGCTTGCCCGCGACCTGCGGCTCGGCGCCCGTCGCGATCCGCACGACCTCCACGGCCGCCCCGTTGCCCGGTGCGATGCCCCGCCCGCTCGGAATCGTCAGGTCCGTGTTGGAGGCGAACCACGGCACGCCCCGCCGAACGGCGTACGACGCCTCCGCGAACCGCCCCCAGGGCAGCTCCGGCCCGCCGTAGCCCTGCACCACCGCCGCCGGGTCGTCGTCCGCCGACTCCACCGGCGTCAGACCCCGCTCGCGCAGCGCCACCCGCAGCCCCTCACCACCGATCACCAGCACCCGCGCCCCGGCCGGAACCTGCTCGCTGATCAGCCGCGCCACGGCCTGCGCGGAGGTGATGACGTCGTCCGCGCCCGTGGGTATGCCCAGCTCCGTCAGGTGACCGGCCACCGCGTCCGGGGTCCGCAGCGCGTTGTTGGTGACGTACGCGAGACGCATCCCGCCCGACCGGGCCGCCGCCAGCGAGTCGACCGCGTGCGCGATCGCGCTCCCGCCCGCGTACACCACCCCGTCCAGATCGAGCAGCGCCGTGTCGTACGCCTCGCTCAGGGACCGCCCACTGCTCTCGGGCCTCGTCCTGACGTCCTGGCTCATGTCCACATCGCTCCTCGTTCACTCGCCTTTCCCCCGATCATCCCGCATGCCGCCGACACACGTACGATGCCGGGATGAACACAGCAGGTCACTGGGAGGCGACACCGCGTCGAGGCCTGGAACTCACCCCGTTCCGGGGCCTTCGCTACGACCCCGACCGGGTCGGCAGCCTCGCCTCCGTCACCTCCCCGCCCTACGACGTCGTCGTGCGCCCCGACGGCCTGCACCACCTCCAGTCGGCCGACCCGTACAACATCGTCCGGCTGATCCTGCCCCAGGCCGGCACCCCCAGCGCCCGCACCGAGCAGGCCGCCGACACCCTGCGCCGCTGGCTGGACGAGGGCGTCCTGACCGCCGATGCCGAGCCGGGCCTGTACGTGTACGAGCAGCGGCACGACGACGGCATCCTCCAGCGCGGCATCATCGGCACCCTGCGGGTCACCGAGCCCGCGGAGGGCGTGGTGCTCCCGCACGAGGACGTCATGCCGCCGGTGGTCGCCGACCGCGCGGCCCTGATGCGGGCCACACGCGCGAACCTGGAACCACTGCTGCTGACCTACCGCGGCGACGGCACGGCCGCCGAGGTCGTCGAGCGCACGGCCCACCGCCCGCCCCTGCTGGCCACGACCACCGAGGACGGCTTCCGGCACCGCCTGTGGTCCCTGACCGACCCCGGCGAACTGGCCCGCGTCCAACGCGACCTCGCCGGCCGCCAGGCCCTCATCGCCGACGGCCACCACCGCTGGGCCACCTACCGCCGGCTGCGCCTGGAACACCCCTCCCCCAGCCCCTGGGACTACGGCCTGGTCCTCCTGGTCGACACCGCCCGCTACCCGCTGCGCGTCCGCGCCATCCACCGGCTGCTGCACGGCCTGCCCGTCGCGGACGCGCTGGCCGCGGTCGACGGCCTGTTCCGGGTACGGCACCTGGACAAGCCCCTCGCCCAGGCCCTGGAGACACTGGCGGACGCGGCCTGCGCCGGCAACGCCTTCCTGCTCGCCGGCGACGGCGCCTTCCACCTCCTCGACCGCCCGGACCCCGACCTCCTGGCCCGGACCGTCCCCGCCGACCGCCCGCCCGCCTGGCGCGCCCTGGACGCCACCGTCCTGCACGCCACGCTCCTGGAGCACGTCTGGCACATCCCCGAGGACTCCCCGGCCCACATCGCCTACATCCACGACACGGCCGCCACGGTGGAGAAGGCCGAACGCGACGGCAGTACCGCGGTCCTGATGCACCCCGTGCGCGAGGAGGTCGTACGCGACCTGGCCCGCCAGGGCGTGACCATGCCCCGCAAATCAACGTCCTTCGGCCCCAAACCGGCCTCCGGACTCGTCCTGCGGGCCCTGGAGATCTGAGCCGACGGCGGCCGTAGGCGCACGGCCCGCCGGAACACGCAAGAGGGCGGGCTCCCGATGGAGCCCGCCCTCTTGCGTGTGACCGACGTCAGTCCTTGTCGCCGTCCTCCGGGGAGGCGTCGGCGGACTCGCCGGTGACGTCCTCGCCGTCCTTGACGTCCTGGCCGTCCTCGACGTCCTGGCCGTCCTCGTCCTCCTCGGACAGGGCGTCGACGAACTCCACGCCGTCCAGCTCGGCGAGCCGGTCGGAGGCGTCCGTGCTGCCGTCCCGGTCGGCCTCGACGGCCTTCGCGAACCACTCCCGCGCCTCGCGCTCCCGGCCGGCGGCCAGCAGGGCGTCCGCGTACGCGTAGCGCAGGCGAGCGGTCCACGGCTGCACCGAGTTGGACGCCAGCTCCGGGCTCTGCAGGGTCACGATGGCCGCGTCCAGCTGGCCCATGTCACGCCGGGCACCGGCGGCGACGAGCCGCATCTCGACCTGGCCGGCCTTGTCCAGCTTGTGCACCTCCGGGGCGCCGGCCATGTCCAGCGCCTTCTCCGGCCGGCCGAGCCCGCGCTCGCAGTCGGCCATCACCGGCCACAGGTCCACGGTGCCGGTCATCCGCCGGGCGGCCCGGAACTCGGCGAGCGCCTCGCCGTACTTCTGGTTCGCGTACGCGGCGAAGCCCGCGGCCTCGCGCACGGCGGCCACGCGGGACGCCAGGCGCAGGGCCACCTTGGAGTAGCCGTAGGCGCCCTCGGGGTCCTCGTCGATGAGCCGGGCGACCATCACCAGGTTCTTGGCGACGTCCTCCGCGAGCGTCTTGGGCAGGCTCTGCAGCTCCTGCCGGACATCCCTGTCGATCTCGTCGCCGGTGACGTCCTCCGGGATCGGCAGCCGCTTGATCGGCTCCCGGTCCCGGTCCCGGTCGTCGCGGAACCGGCCCCCGCCACGACGGTCGTCCCGGCCGTCCCGGCCGTCACGGCCCCGGAACCCACCGGGACGGCCACCGCGGTCACCACGGTCGTCCCTGCGGGGCCCACGGCCCCCACGGTCGTCGCGCCGGTCGTCGCGACGGAACCCGCCACGCTCACCACGGCTGTCGTCCCGCCGGAAGCCACCGCGGTCGCCACGGTCGCGGTCGTCGCGACGGTCGTCACGGCGGTCGTCCCTGCGGTCGTCGCGCCGGAAGCCACCTCGGTGGTCGTCACGCCGGTCATCGCGCCGGAAGCCACCGCGGTCGTCGTCGCGGCGGAAAGAGGGACGGTCCCCACGGTCACCGCGGTCGTCGCGGCGGAAGGAGGGGCGGTCCCCACGGTCACCGCGGTCGTCACGGCGGAACGAGGGGCGGTCCCCACGGTCGTCGCGGCGGTCGTCACGCCGGTCGTCGCGCCGGAACCCGCCACGGTCACCCCGGTCGCGGTCGTCGCGCTGGAAACCCGGACGCGTGCCCCGGTCGCCCTCACGGCGGAACCCGCCGCCACGGCTGTCGTCCCTGCGGTCGTCACGCCGGTCATCGCGGCGGTCATCGCGCCGGAAGCCGCCGCGCTCACCACGGTCGCGGTCGTCACGGCGGTCATCGCGGCGGTCATCCCGACGGTCGTCACGGCGACCGAAGCCACCGCGGTTGTCGTCGCGCCGGCCGTAGCCGCCGCGGTCGTCGTCGCGGCGGAAAGAGGGACGGTCCCCACGGTCACCGCGGTCGTCACGGCGGAACGAGGGGCGGTCCCCACGGTCGTCGCGGCGGTCGTCACGCCGGTCGTCGCGCCGGAACCCGCCACGGTCACCCCGGTCGCGGTCGTCGCGCTGGAAACCCGGACGCGTGCCCCGGTCGCCCTCACGGCGGAACCCGCCACCACCACGGCGATCATCACGCCGGTCATCACGGCGGTCATCACGGCGATCGTCGCGCCGGCCGTAGCCACCACGGTCACCACCACGGTCACCACCACGCCGGTCGTTGTCGCGGCGGTCGTTGTCGCGGCGGAAGCCGCCACCACGGCGGTCGTCACCCCGGTCACCACTGTCCCGTCGCCGCTGGTCGCGCTCCGGTCGGTCGTCGGGAGAGTTGGTGGACATGGTGACTCCTGTCTTCGGTACCACAAGCATTGTAAAAACAAAAGGACCCCTGGTCCCAGCTGAACGCTGGTGACCAGGGGTCCTCCAAAGATTGTTCGGCGGCGTCCTACTCTCCCACAGGGTCCCCCCTGCAGTACCATCGGCGCTGTGAGGCTTAGCTTCCGGGTTCGAAATGTAACCGGGCGTTTCCCTCACGCTATGACCACCGAAACCCTAATGGTTTCGAGCGAACAAGCACACTTTTCACTTGTGTTCACAGTTCGGCTCTGAACCGGCAACCGTTCGTTGCCTCAGAACATACACAGTGGACGCGAGCATCAATGGACAAGCCCTCGGCCTATTAGTACCAGTCAACTCCACCTGTTACCAGGCTTCCATATCTGGCCTATCAACCCAGTCGTCTACTGGGAGCCTTAC